>DASPXM010000091.1:0-35589 GCA_035637295.1 Verrucomicrobiia bacterium | reverse complement strand
CGTCGGGCTCATCGCCACCGAGTTGGACCGCGTCAAGGTGGCGCAGCCGGCGCCGGACTTTACCCTCGAAGACGCCGACGGCAAACCGATCACGTTGTCGGATTTCCGCGGCAAGAAGTCGGTGGTATTGGTTTTTTATCGGGGCTACTGGTGACCCTTCTGTCTCGAACAGCTCGGGAAGCTGAAAAGCCTTTTGACGAAAGAGCAGAAAGAGAAAGTGCAAATCCTAGCAGTGAGCCCGGACAACCATGAGGAATCGAAAAAATTCGGCGAGATGCTACGCAACCGTTTCGACGGAGAGTTTGATTTTCCGCTCCTCGAAGACAAAGAGCACAAAGTAATCGACCGGTACGGGATTTTTAATCCCGACGGCCGCGGCTGGCCTCATCCGTCGACCTTCGTGATCGACCCGAAGGGAGCCGTGCGCTGGAAGTTCGTCGAGGTCGACTACAAGAAACGCGCATCCAACGAACAGATCCGCCAACAACTGGCTAAGATCAAATAGCAGCCGAGAGAAAAGAAATTGGCGCATGCACTGAGCCGTAGAGTCCAGACTCACGCCTGACACCATTGGCGCCCCCATGCGGAAATTGCTCTCTGCATGATCCGGCGGCACGCAAGCGCTCGTCGCCCCAAAAAAGATGAACGCGGGACCAGTCGACACGTTCCCTATAATCAGGAGAAGCAAGCAATGAATAAAGAGCTTTCGGCGTCGAGCCGCCGGAAAGCGCGACAGCGAATCGTCCGGATTGTTCAATCGCGTTACACGCGAGCCCAATGAACTGCTCCGCCGCTTTGCGGTTCAGCTCATCGACATCCCCGCAAATGATGATCTCGCGCTCAGGTAACTGTAACACTTGGTCCACGTCTAGTATTCCTAGTTCGACATCCTGTCTTCAGTGAAGTCGAAGGGCTCGGCATGGATTGTATCGAGGTAAAGCCGTTTGTGCTCGGCACGTCGAAGTACAAATGCAATTCAATCGTTACAGTCCACCAGCGGGGTAACTGAAAACTGCTCTTTGCAGGCTGCTCAAAAGATCTCAGAGGCGAGGCGCTAATTGGCATATGGCTGATAGCTTATAGCGTATAGATGGAACCATATGCCATAAGCCATATGCTATAAGCCAACTGGAGCGAGGCGATTGAGCGCACCCTTCGACAATGCTCAGGGCCAATCGGCATTTCAGTCGTTTTCACCAGCCTGCTAGTCACTGGATAGAAACGCCGCGTAATAGGCGGCGCCGCGCAGAGCCGCCTGTTCGTTTAACACGACTTTCACAGGAGTCGCCGCCAAAAGATCTGTATAGCGGCCTTTGTCGACGAAGGCTCGCATGAAAGTGCCATCTTTGAGCTTTTCAAGAATCTTCGGCGCGATGCCGCCTCCGACATAAAGACCGCGCACTGCTTTCGCGCGCAACGCCAAATTCCCCGCTTCGGCGCCATATGCCAAAACGAAGAGATCGAGCGCCTTCGAGCAAATTTCTGCTTCGCCGGCCAAAGCGGCTTTGGAAACCACGGCGCTCGGATCCTGCTCCGCTGCGAGCCGATCGGTTAACCACTTTGGTTCCTCCATGTGGCGAACTTCCCTGAGGAACCGATAGACGTTGAATAAGCCAGGCCCGGACAAGACTCTTTCATAACTCACATGACCGAAACGGCCGATGAGATAACGCAAGAGTTCGATTTCCAATTCATTGCGCGGCGCGAAGTCGGCGTGGCCGCCTTCGGAAGCTAGTGGATGCAAGTGCCGGCCGTTGTCGTGCAGAATCGCTTGCCCCAAGCCGGTGCCAGCGGCAATCAGCGCTTTGTTACCGGAGTGGCGCATCGTGCCTTCATTAAGCGTGTAGAACTCATCGTCCTCCAGAGTGAGGATGCCATAGGCGCCTGCTTCCAGATCATTGAGCAAAGTGACCGAATCGAGCTTTAAGGCCCGGCGCGCCTCGGCCGTATCGATCATCCACGGCAAATTGGGCGTTTTGACTTTGCCATCGACCACCGGGCCGGCAATGCCAAAGCACGCCGAATCAATGGCGTGATGCGCGCCGGCAAGAAAATCTTGCAGTACCGGCACTAAACCTGAATAGTGTTTGCTCGGAAAAGTACGCAGCGATTCGGAACGCAGTTTGTCGCCGTGCACCGAGTAAAGCGCGAGATTGGTTTTGGTGCCGCCGATGTCACCTGCGAGAACTAGATTTCTAGCCGCCATGCTAAGCCCCGCTTCATCTTGGCCGACGATTCTCAGGGCCGGCGCCAGCGCCGTCCCTCGCGCGCCATGAATTCATCGGCTTCTCGTGGTCCCCAGCTACCCGCATCGTAGTTGGGAAAATTCCTCGGTTTGCTCAGGTTCCAAACCTGAATGATCGGATCCACGAGGGACCAGGCGAGCTCCACCCAATCGTGACGCGTGAACAGTGTCGAATCTCCCTCGATGCAATCCTCCAGCAGCGTTTCGTACGCCTCCGGCGGGCTATTGCCGAAGGCCTCTTCGTAATTAAAATCAAGGCTGAGCGGACTGATGACCATGTCATGTCCCGGCGGCTTGACTTCAAAGGTCAAAGACACGCCCTCATCGGGTTGAATGCGCATGACCAATACGTTGGGATTGACATCTTCGACCGCGTGGGATTTGAACAACAGCAGAGGCGGCCGCTTAAACTGAATAGCGACTTCGGTCAGACGCTTCGGTAGGCGTTTGCCCGAGCGGAGGTAAAAGGGCACGCCTTCCCAACGCCAGTTGTCGATAAAAAACCGGATCGCCGCATAGGTCACGGTCGTCGAATTCTTGGCGACGCCGGCTTCTTGTCGATATCCCACCAGTTCTTCGCCACCGACCTTGCCGGGGCCGTACTGGCCGCGCACTGCTGCTGTCGCCACTTCTTCCGCCGCCACATGACGAACGGACTTGAGCAGTTTTCCCTTCTCGTCGCGTACCGCATCCGCATCGAGACCCACCGGCGGCTCCATGGCCGTCATGCAGAGCAGCTGCAGCAGATGGTTCTGAAACATATCGCGCACGACACCGGCTTGTTCGTAGTAGCCGCCGCGGTTCTCCACGCCGACGGTCTCCGCGGCGGTAATTTGCACGTGGTCGACGTAACGCCGGTTCCAGATCGGCTCGAATACCGCATTGGCGAAGCGAAAGACCATGATATTCTGCACCGTCTCTTTACCGAGATAGTGATCGATCCGGAAAATTTGCCGCTCGTCCAGCACTTCGTGTATTCGCCGATTGAGCTCGCGCGCGGTTTGCAGGTCGCTGCCGAACGGCTTCTCGATCACCACTCTCGCGCGCAGTTCTCCGTCTATTTCCTTCGTCGCCAAACCAGCGGTTGCCATTCGCTCGATGGCGGTGCCGTATAGATCTGGCGGTATGGCCAGGTACATGACCCTAGCTGGCAGTACGCGGCTGCCACGTTCGAAGCCGTCGACGAACTCTTTGAGTTTTTGAAATCCGTCGTCTCCATCATAGCCGCCGCGCACGTAATAGAGGGTGTTGGCAAACTGGGTCCAGGTCTCTTCATTCTTCAAACCGGTGCGGGAGAATTCTTTTACCGCTTCGCGCATTTTGTCGCGAAATGCATCATCGGTCATGTCGCTGCGCGCATAGCCGACTACGGCAAAGCGCTCGGGCAGGCGCTTCTCCAGCGCGAGATTATAAAGCGCCGGAATCAGCTTGCGCTTTGTCAGGTCGCCGGAGGCACCGAATATCACCACGACACAGGCGTGCGGTTTTTTTGCTTGGGCTAAACCGCCCGGCACGTATTCATTTGGGTCGCTAGCCATCGTTAACCTTTTTTCACCGCATGACCGCCGAATTCATTGCGCAGCGCCGCGATCACTTTGGCCGCGAACGAGTCTTCTTGGCGCGAAGCAAAGCGGGCAAATAGCGAAAGCATGAGGACGGGCGCCGGCACACTTCTTTCGATCGCTTCCTCGACGGTCCAGCGGCCCTCGCCCGAATCTTCGACGTAACCCTTGATCGACGTGAGCTTGGGATCTTTTTCGAAAGCGCTCTCGGCGAGTTCGAGCAGCCAGGATCGAACCACGCTTCCCTGGTTCCAGAGATGCGAGATCTTTTCGAGATCGAGATCAAATCGCGAGGCTTTGAGCAACTCGAATCCTTCGCCGTACGCTTGCAGCATGCCGTACTCGATTCCGTTGTGAATCATCTTGACGAAATGACCCGCGCCATTGGGTCCAACATGGAGATAGCCATCCTTTGGAGTGAGTGTCGTGAATATCGGCCCCAGCCGCTCGACGATTTCTTTTTCACCGCCGACCATCAGGCAGTAGCCGTTCTTTAGTCCCCAAATGCCGCCACTGGTGCCGGCGTCGACGAAGTGCATACTCTGTTGCTTGAGTTTCTCCGCCCGCCGAATGGAGTCTTTGTAGTTGGAATTGCCGCCGTCGATGAGAATGTCGCCTTTGGAAAGACTTGCTAATAATTGCTCGATGGTTTGATCGACCGGATCGCCGGACGGAACCATGAGCCAGATCGCACGCGGCAGCGAGAGCTGCTTGACGAAATCAGCCAGAGAATGCGCGCCCACCGCGCCAATATCGACGACCCGTTGAATCGCCTCGGCACTGCGATCAAAGCTGATCACCCGGTGACCGCCCATGACGAGCCGCTCGGTCATGTTGGCGCCCATCCGGCCTAGCCCAATCATGCCCAGTTCCATCGCCGTTTCTCCTTTCGCGGAGAATCTCCGTTATGATTGCAAACTATCAGCCAATACATTCAATCCGCCCGACGTGTCGTTGCCGAGATTGACTCTGAGCACGCGCCGCCGCCTTTGCTTTAGAGCCGCAAAATCCCCCAGCGCCTGCGCTTGAATCAACGCGTCGAAGGTATAGTGGGTCTCCGGCACAGAGAGGTTATCGGGAGGTCGATCGACGATCTGAAGCACCAACACCGAGTTGGGTCCTCCCTTATGAAGCTGTCCCGTCGAATGGAGAAAGCGCGGGCCAAAACCCAGAGTGGTCGCCACACCCAGCCGCTCTTGAATCAGCGCGCAAATTCCCTTGAGTCTTTCTGTGTGGTCAGCCGAGGGATCGATATAGGCTTGCACGACGACGTAGTCGCGGGCTTTTTTCTTGGCCAGCCACGATGCCACGGCTTCGCGTAAAGCATCGCCGTCTTCGGCCGCAAACTCCTCTCGAGTTTTTTTCCCACCCTTGTTGCCCGCCGATTCCATCGCCTTCTTTGCCAAATCTTTCGCCAACTGCACATCGGGCTGATTGAACGGATGAATACCGATCGCCGCACCGGCTGCCGCCACGGCAAATTCCCAGCGGAAGAACTCCTGACCAAGGTCATGCTTATCGCTCAGGTCGAGGTGCGCCACCGGATGGCCGTTGGTTTCCAGCGCCGCTACTTGGCGATCGAGTGCGTGATTTTCATCTCCTTCAAATCTCAAGCAAACGAAGAATCGATCGTTGCCATATCTTTCGGGAGCAGCCAAGTTTTCGTTGGCCACCGGCACGATGCCCTTGCGATCTTTGCCCGTGCTCTCGGCGATGAGTTGTTCGGTCCACGCGGGAAAAGCGGCCAACGACGGCGAGCAAAGAAATGTGACTTTGTCGCGTTTTACCAGCGTCAATTCTCCCAAAGCCGCGCCGAGGATCAGGCCCGGATTTTCAGCGCCAGCCGCGCCAGGACCGCAGGCCTCGCACATGCGCCGTGCGCGCGCAAGAATCTCGCCGATATCGACGCCGATCAAAGCCGCCGGCACCAAACCGAAAACCGTCAGCGCCGAGTAACGGCCGCCGACGTCATCGGGTGCGTTGAAGGTGGCACGGAAGTTTCTTTCCTTGGCGAGTTTTTCCAGCGGCGTTCCCGGATCGGTGATGGCGACAAAGTGCGTTCCGGGGCTGCCAGTGATTTGTTTCAGCTTGTCCCAAAAATAATAGAATAAGGATTTGGTTTCCGTGGTCGTACCGGATTTGCTCGACACCAAGAAAATCGTCCACGCCAAATCGATCCCTGCCTCGACTGCCTTGACAGCCGCAGGATGCGTGCTGTCAAGCACTTGCAATTCGGGGTAACCCCCGGCGTTGCCGAAAGTCTGTTGAAATACCTCCGGCGCCAAACTTGATCCGCCCATGCCGAGCAACACAACGTGCTTGATGCCGTCCGCCTTTACCTGGTCGGCGAAGGCACGCAGCCCGGCGACTTGTTTTTCCATGCGCTCGGGCAATTCGAGCCACCCCAAGCGATCGGTCAATTCCGGTTGCGGCTCCTTCGACCAGAGCGTGTAGTCTTTTTGCCACACGCGGCTGGCGAACTGCGCCGCTTGCCAATCCTTCACACGACGATTCACCCGGCGCTGGTATCGTCCGATATGGAGTTTCAGTCCATCCAATTGGGCGCCGACCATCGACTTACGCTTTTTCTCCAGCGCCGCCATCAACTGGTCGAACGACGCAGCAAATGCTGCGACGCCATCCTGCTGCAGCTTTTCCGTGATCGCATTCAAATCGATGCCCACCGCCTTCAAGCGACCGAGCGCTGCCGCTGCTTCATCGAGGTTTTCGCGCACCGCGTCACGGATCACTCTGCCGTGATCCTTGAACGCGCTGAGCGTCTCTAGCGGCAGCGTATTGACCGTCTCCGGGCCGATAAGATTCTCTACGTAAAGAACATCGGAATACTTTGGATTCTTAGTGCCGGTGCTTGCCCAGAGCGGCCGTTGGACCCGCGCCCCGCGTTGGCGCAACGCCGCGAACCCTTCGCCGTGAAAGATCTGGAGAAAACGCTCATAGACTATTTTTGAATTGGCGATGGCGATTTTTCCCAACAGCGATAATGCCTGTGGCGTGCCGAGACTTTCCAGCGCCCTGTCCACCGCCGTGTCGACGCGGCTGACGAAGAAAGACGCCACCGAAGCGACTTTTGCCGGATCGGCACAGCGCTCTAAGCCGTTCACATAGGCGCGCGCGACCGCTTCGTAGTGCGCCATGGAAAACATCAATGTGACGTTGACGTTGACACCGTCGGCGATGAGTTGCTCGAATGCTGGCACACCCTCGCGAGTCCCCGGCACTTTGATCATGACATTGGGACGATTCACCGCGGCGCGCAGCCGCTTCGCTTCGTGGATCGTCGCCTCGGTATCGTGGGCGAGATGGGGCGAAACTTCGAGGCTCACATAGCCGTCGTCGCCGTTGGTCGCATCGTAAACCGAGCGCAGTACGTCGGCCGCCATCTGAATATCCTCGATGGCAAGCGGCTCGTAGAGTTTACCCACCTCGATATTCGGATCTTTGGCGAGCATGGCGCGCAGCGTCTCATCGTAGTCGGCGCTGCCGGCGATCGCTTTTTCGAAAATCGTCGGATTGCTGGTCACGCCCTTGAGCCCGTCTTCGTCGACCATCCGTTTGAGCTCGCCGCTTAAAATTAAACTGCGTCGGATGTAGTCCAGCCAAATGGATTGTCCTTGTGCCGCCAGCTCTTTCAAAGGATTCATCAGATCTCTCCCTCGAGAGACGGTGTTGCAAGGTCATCCTGAGGCCCTTCGGCTGCGCTCAGGCTAAACTCCGCTGAAGGATCTCGCTTTCGCAACCTATCGGTCGAGATTCTTCACTACGTTCAGAACAGCATCTCACGTAGTCTACGCTTGCCACACGGTCTCCAAGTTAAACTGTTTTGCCGTAGCGCCGCTCCAGGGCTTTGATCTTTTCGACTCGGCGATGATGGCGCTCCTCGTCGCTGTATTTGGCCACTAAAAAATGGTTCACCAGCTCGCGAGCGAGTTCGATGCCGATTATGCGCGCGCCGAGCACGAGCACGTTCATATCGTCATGCTCGACGCCTTGACGCGCCGAGTAACTGTCATGGCATACCGCCGCGCGAATCCCTGGGATCTTGTTGGCCGATACCGACGCGCCGACGCCGCTGCCGCAGATCAGCACGCCTCGTTCCGCTTGGCCGGCCACGAGTGCCTTGCCCACCGCTTCGGCGAAGTCCGGATAATCGACCGCCGCGGTGCTGTCCGTGCCTTTGTCGATAACCTCGTGGCCGCGCTCACGCAGATAGACCGCGAGACTCTGCTTTAGCTCGAATCCGGCGTGATCCGCCCCTACGACGATGCGCATGGTTCTATTTTCCCACCAGCGCCGTGGCGCGCTCGACGACGTGGCTTACGGTGAAACCCAACTTTTCCATCACCACATTCCCTGGCGCCGATGCGCCAAACCGTTCCACTCCGACGACATCGCCGCCGTCGCCGACGTAACGATGCCAACCTTGGGGCAGCGCCGCTTCCACCGCCAGCCGCGCGCGCACTGACCGTGGCAAAACCGCTTCGCGGTATGCTTGCGGCTGTTGATCGAATAATTCCCAGCTGGGCATGGAGACGACGCGCGCCTGAATCTCTTGCCCCGCCAGCTTTTCTTTTGCGGCGATGACCAGAGATACTTCCGACCCCGTGCCGATCAAGACGATATCGGGCTTACCGCCCGGCGGATCGGCCAACACATAAGCGCCTTGGCGCAATCCGTTCGCCGGCGCAAATTGGCTGCGGTCAAGCGTCGGTACGTTCTGCCGCGTTAGCACCAATGCCACCGGACAAGCGCGACTTTCAATCGCGACCCGCCACGCCACCGCGGTCTCGTTGGCATCGCCGGGGCGAATCACGATCAGGCGCGGTATGGCGCGCAATGCGGCCAATTGTTCGACCGGTTGATGCGTCGGCCCGTCTTCGCCCAGACCGATGCTGTCGTGAGTGAAAACGTAAATCACGCCCAGCTCCATCAGCGCCGCGAGTCGTATCGACGGACGCATATAATCCGAGAAGATGAGAAAGGTTGAGCCGAACGGGATAATGCCGCCATGCGCCGCCATGCCGTTAAGCGACGCGGCCATGCCGTGCTCGCGGACACCGAAATGCAAATTCCGCCCGCTGTAATCCCAAGCGCCGCCCGCTGAGCCCTGGCTGTCGGTGAACGTTCGCTGCGGGCTTTCGAAGTCACCGAGCTTCGACAGCACTGTGAACGTCGACGGATTCAGATCCGCCGAACCCCCGATCAATGTCGGCAGTTTTGCCGCGATTGCGTTGAGAACTTTCCCAGATGCAGCCCGGGTAGCGACGCCTTTGGCATCGGCGGAGAACTGGGGAATTGACTCTTCCCAACCGGCGGGCAATGCGCCGCCGATGACTTGCTCGAGCTCTCTGGCGAGTGCGGGGAATTTTTCGGCGTAGGAGGAGAAGCGCTTTTGCCACTCGGTTTCGACCTTTTTGCCGTTGCCAATCGCCGCGCGAAAATGCGCCAGGGCGTCTTCCGGCACGAAAAAAGGCGGTTCCAGCGGCCAGCCGAGCTGTTGCTTGGTGCGTTTGACTTCCTCTGCTCCGAGCGGCGAGCCGTGCGCTTCAAAAGTATCTTGCTTCCCTGGCGATCCGTAACCAATGTGAGTGCGGAGCAAAATCAGAGAAGGCCGGGAAGTCTCGTCGCGCGCCGCGCCCAGCGCGCCATCGATCGCTTCCACGTCGTTGCCGTCTTCGACGGACACTGTGTGCCAGCCGTATGCCTCGAAACGCTTCGCGCAATCTTCCGTAAAAGTAAGATCTGTGGCGCCGGCGAGCGAAATGCGATTGTTGTCATACAAATAAATCAGTTTGGCCAATTTTAGATGACCGGCGAGACTGGCCGCTTCCGCGGCCACGCCTTCCATCAAATCACCGTCGCTGACAATGGCATAAGTGAAATGATTGATGATCTCGAACCCCGGCCGGTTGTAGCGCGCCGCTAGATGAGCTTCGGCGATCGCCATGCCGACGCCGTTGCCGAAGCCTTGACCAAGCGGACCGGTTGTTGTTTCCACACCGGGCGTCATCCCGCGTTCGGGATGGCCGGGGGTGCGGCTTCCCCACTGGCGAAATTGTTTGAGCTGTTCGAGCGGGACCTCGTAACCGGTAAGATAGAGCATGCTGTAAAGGAGAATCGATCCGTGGCCCGCGGAAAGAACGAAACGATCACGGTCCGGCCAGGCGGGATTGCTCGGATTATGTCTGAGGAAGCGTGTCCACAACACATACGCCGCTGGCGCGAGACCCATAGGCGCGCCCGGATGACCGGAGTTCGCCTGCTGCACTGCGTCCATTGATAACGTGCGGATCGTATTGATACAGAGTTGGTCCATCGATGGATCCATATCTTTGACCTGTTCTAACCGAAGCACGCCGGTCTTAATGGTTGGGTGTAATAATTATTTTTAGCACTTTCGCCAGCCCAGGTCAGCACCATTACGAAAATTATCAGCTTATTGGCGGAAATGTATCTGGGCGGAAAGTTCGGCCACTGACTATCGCCGTTCTGACAGCGTGGCTCAAGTATGAAGCGGGCCCGTCACGGAGAGGCTGAATTATTTGAGCTGTTTTAGAAAAGCCCAGGTTCTCTTCATGGCGCTTCGGACTGCCGGATCTGCAATTGTTTGTAGCCGTTCGAGATCCTCAATCGTATCGATATCAAACCAGGTCGGCAGCAATTTGACAGCAATTCTCAGACGGGTGAGCTTCTCAGTGGTTTGCGCCAAAACGCGCTCGTGACTCCAGGTCATCCGTTCAAAAATTTGTGGCGTCGGCTGATTCATACCGACTAGATAGTAACCGCCATCTTGGCTGGGGCCGAACACAACCCGCTTATCCTCGCAATTTAGCGCGGTGTAAGCGTCCTGAAAAAAATTCAGCGGCACCGCTGGCAGGTCGCTGCCGATGAGAACCAATCTTCTATGGCCACGGTGCCAAAGGGCAGCGAATACTTCTTTCATACGTTCGCCGAGACTCTCGCCGCGCTGGCAAAAACACTGGAATCTCGCGGGCACCATGCTCTGCACGAGCGACGCCGCGTCAACGGGCGTAAATGCCACGTAGAGATCGACGTCTCCCAGAGCCGTTAAATGCTCCAATTGGTCTTGCAAGAGTGCTCGCGTCAAATCCGCCGCTTGCTCATGAGTCAGCGGCGGCACCAAGCGAGTTTTCACCGCGCCCGCAGTCGGTGCTTTGGCCATGACGGCCAGCGCGTTAGCGCGCGTCGCCATAGTATTGTTTGAGTCGGTTGGGCGAGACACCGGCTAGATAAAGAAGTTTGAGCGCCCACATCCTTAAAATCGTTCGCCATACCCCATCGCTCTCCCAGCGTCGCGCCGAGGTCATCACTCGGCTCTTCAAGCAGGCGATTTCGCCTGTGCGCCTAAGCTCCCGGCAAAAGGCGACGTCTTCCATCAGAGGAATATCGGGATAACCGCCGATTTGCTCGAACACGAAACGTCTGACGAAAATTGCCTGGTCGCCCGTGCTGACTTTGCTTAGATGTGAGCGATAGTTAATCATCGCGCCAATGACTTTGAGCATCCAGTGCTCGCCGTCCAGCTCGACATCGAAGCGGCCGCCGACGTAGCGGGAATCGCCGAGCGCCAGGCGTATGTCATCAAACGCGGAATTTGGCAATGTCGTGTCCGCGTGCAGAAACAACAGAATGTCGCCGCTCGCCGCTTTCGCCCCAGAATTCATTTGCCGGGCCCGGCTGGGCGCAGACGCCATGACCTTTACGCCGAATTGCTGACAGATCTCCGCCGTCCGATCCGTGCTGCCGCCGTCCACGACGATGATCTCGTGCGGCGAGAGGCGTATAAGCGCCTCAAGCGTAACCGCGACGGTTCTCGCTTCGTTGAGAACAGGAATAATGACCGAAATGTTCATCGCCGATCGTTATGGTGGACTTCCGTTGCATTCCGGATAGGGGCGACCGGCCGGTCCCCCCTACATCTGATCGCGTCTAGGGAACGAATGACGTCACGAATGTCCTGCAGCGCAATTTATTTCAGCTATGGTTTCGTCTCCACGCCGTTCAGTCGCCAATCGTAGTCATGGGCCAAGCCGCCATTGTATTTTTCTAGCTCGTCGGCCAGCGCCGCATCGGCATAGGCTTGCCAATGTTCCATCAAGTCTTCGGCGTCGCGGCCAAAATCTTCTTGAAACCAAATATAGATACTCGACACCTGGAGCCGCCCTTTATCGATTGCCACGCCGCGCGGATGGTTGATGAACTCGCGAGCGCCTTGTTCCAACAACGCTTCCGTGTTGCCGCTTGTATAAGCGACTGGTTGCAGATTGGGACAACCCAAACTCGCCCAATTCACTGCGTAGTGAACACGGTTATCTTTCCAAATAGGCCTCAAGATACGATGTTCGATATCGTCGAGCGAGAGTTTTTCGCTTTCCACCGTGAGTAGCTTCGCACCCCAGGGCCCGCGCGCCAACAAGCCCGGCGAAATGTTGATGTCGCGAATCGACGCAACCGGAAAGCGCGACAGAATCAGATCCACCGTAAAGGCATTGTAAAGATTGATCCAATACGCTTTCTGCTCGGCGCGGTTGAAGTTCGAAATGGCGACGCCCTGCATGGACTGCAAATAGTCCTTCAGGCTTTTTAAATCCTCCGGCGTCATCACATGATAGCGGACGCGATTGATCCCCGACGGATGGGGCGCCACGACATATTGTCTGAGGAATCTATCCCAAGGACTGTGATCGATCTTCTGCGTGCTCGTCGGATCATGCTTTTGCCAGCGCGCCCACAGCTCCGCCTTCGGCGCGGCATGCACCAGTGAGTGCGCAAGCATCATCGCAAAAATAACAAACAACCGGATTTGCATCAAAAACGCCTCACTCCTCACCCTTCACGGTCTTCCTTACCGCCGCCACGTCAACCATTTCTCGAAAATCTTCTTCACCGTCGGCGTCAACTTGGTCCGCATGTAAGCATCACCGATTTTGCGCAGCACTTCGGCTTGTGTCGGATAAGAATGAATCGTTGAGGAGAGCACGCCGACGCTTTGTTTCGCAACCATGGCGAGCGTCAACTCGCCGATCATTTCACCGGCGTGGCGCGCCACGATCGTGCCGCCGAGGATCTTACCAGTTTTCTTGTCGTAGTGAACCCGCCCGAAGCCATCAGTTTCGCCGTCCAGGATGGCCCGGTCGACCTCGCTCAGCGATTGGGTAAGCGTTGCCACGTCGTATCCGGCCGCCTTCGCGTCTTTTTCGTAGTGACCGACATGAGCGATTTCCGGATCGGTGTAAGTACACCAGGGTATAATGAGATCGGTGACTTTGCGCCGGGCGAGAAAGAGCGCGTTGGCGATCACGATGCGCGCCATGGCGTCGGCGGCATGGGTGAACTTATAGCGCGAGCAGATATCGCCGGCGGCGAACACCCGCGAGTTAGAAGTGCGTAGCCCTGCGTCTACGTCTACTCCGCGCACCGAGTAACCCACGCCTGCTGCCTCCAAGCCAAGATTTTCTAAATTCGGCATACGACCGACCGACACTAGGATGGCGTCGCAGGCGATCTCACACGGCCGATCGTCGAAGCGTAGATAAATGCTCTTTGCCCCATTCTTTCTCTCCGCTCGTTGGACCTTTGCACCGCTGATGATTCGCACGCCGTCCTTTTCAATCTGATGATGCACGATCGCCGCAGCATCCCGATCTTCCTTGGGCAGAATCTCCGCGCCGTCCGTGAGCAACGTCACTTCACAACCGAAGCGGCAAAAGCTTTGCGTCAGCTCGCAACCGACGGGCCCCGCGCCGATCACCGCCAAACGGCGCGGCAGTTCCGTCAATGTGAAAATCGATTCGTTAGTGTAGAAGCCGGTTTCCCTGAGCCCGGCAATCGGCGGCTCCGCCGCACGCGCGCCGGTGGCGATCACGGCGCGGTCGAATTCCAGTCGCTTGCGATCCACTTCAATCGCGCTGGGGCCGACGAAGCGTCCGTTGCCGATAAACACATCGACGCCAAGTTTGGTAAAGCGTTCGACCGAATCATGAGAGCTGATCCCGGCGCGCAGTCTGCGCATACGCTCCATCGCAACGGCGAAGACGATATCCGGTTCGCCAGTCAACTTAATCCCCAATTCCGCGCCGTCGCGCGCATCATGCGCTGCCCGCGCGGCACGAATCATTCCCTTAGAAGGCACGCAACCGACGTTGAGACAATCGCCGCCCAAGAGGTTACGCTCGATCAGCGCGACTTTGGCGCCGAGTCCGGCCGCGCCGGCTGCGCTCACTAAGCCGGCTGTCCCGCCACCGATCACCACTAAGTTGTATTTTCCCGCCGGAGTCGGATTTACTCGCCCGAGCGGATGGCAGTTGGCGATTAATTGTTGGTCATAGGGATCGTCGACGAGCAGCATTTGGTTGAATAATGTCGGCTCGTGGCTGGAATCGAGCCGAGGCATGCCCGCAACCGCGCTGCTTTCTTGTTGCTGTTCAGTTTCGCGCAAAGCTTTGCGCGCGACGCGAGTCACGATCACGACCACCGCGATGGTGGCCAACAAGCCGACGTATTTCAAAACCTGTTGATAGAAGTTGACTGACGCATCCATCTGTCCGGTAATCGCGTCGCGCGCCGCCGCGCCGATGTAGACGAAAAGAAATGTCGCCGGCAACATACCGAGCAGATTGGCGAGCGCATAGGCGCCAATGCGCACCGCCGTTAGGCCAAGTAAATAATTGAGCAACACGAACGGAAACACCGGACTCAAGCGCGTGAGCAGCACCATCTTGAAACCTTGGCGGCCGATCGCTTGATCAAGCAGGCGAAACTTTGGATTCGCCGCCGCCCAGTTGGCAACTTTTTCGCGCAGGAAGCTGCGCGCCAGCAAGAACGAGCAGAGCGCACCGAGGTTGGCGCCCACGACGACAACGAAGAATCCGGTCTTCAGGCCAAAAAGAGTTCCAGCGCCCACCGTAATCGCGCTGCCGGGTATGAACAGTACTGTGCAGATGACATAGACTAGAACCACCACGAGCGGGCCGACAGCGCCCAGCGACTTCACATAACTTTCGAATTCCGTGAACCACTGGCGCACGGGCAACAACAGCACAGCGCCGGCGACGACAGCCACAACCAAGATGATAATGATCGCCTTGCTCGCCTTCATATTTTTCCCTTGGGAAACTCGGCTCTTCTAAACACTTTAGATGTGGTTCGCAGCCAGGAAGAGGCGCATCAAGATTGTGGAAAGAGCAAACTGAGACGACTTCAAAACTGCCGGACCAGCAAATAGACGACGGCGGACAAAAATGCGGCCGTCGGCAGAGTCAACAGCCATGCCATGAGTATGGTGCGGATCACGTTCCATTGGGCCCGCCCATTGGCTATACCGATGCCGAAGAGCGCAGCGCAGGATACATGAGTCGTTGATACCGGCATACCCCATTTGGACGCAAAAATTACCAGGAAACTAGTGACCAGATTAGCCCATAGTCCGTGATCGGGCTCCATTCCGGTGATTTTCTTACTGACCGTCTGCGCGACCGCTTCGGCGTTGAGTATACCGCCGAGCGCCATCGTCGCGGCGACCAGTAGGGTGGACAGGCGCAAATCCAACGCGCCGCTGACCAGCCCGAGCGCGACGATCTTCGGCGTGTCATTAAGCCCGCGCGCGAAACCGACTGCACCGGCGCTTAAAAAATGACTCGCATCTAACAACTTCTGGCCGTTGATACCGAAAATTGTCCGTGACTGCGGTTGGACACAAACCGCTTCTCGATCGATGATCACCCGTAAACCGGGCGTCTCGACGAAGACCACACCTTCCGAAGTGACCATCGACGGCGTCGCGGCCTCGATGCATAGGCAATTTTCCTGATTCAAGCCGGCGCGCTTCAGGACGCGGCTCAGCAAAGGAAACCCAAAGGTCGCAATCGCCACGGCACACAAAGGACTGATCAATAGAGGCATGAAGAAATTTACCGCGAGCGCCTTGAAACCCAGGTCGGGGCCGACCGCAACCAGACCGCTGCCGAAAAGCGCGCCCGCCAGGCTATGGGTTGTCGAAATCGGCATGCCGATCTTGGTCGCGGTCACGAGCGTCAAAGCGGTGCCCAACACAACTGCGGCCACGAATGGCTCCGACTCGGAGAGTTCCGACGACACCAATCCCTTGCCCTGAAAGATTGAAATGAGCTTGGTGGCGAGAAAGAAGGCGGCCACGGATCCCGACAAAGTCGTGATGGTCGCCCACGCAAGCGCCTTTCGGTAATCCGTCGTGCCGCTGCCGAAGAGGGTCGCCACGCCTTTAAAATTATCGTTGGCGCCGTTTCCGTAAGCGACAAAAAGCGTCGCTCCGACGATGATGACCGACCAGTCAAACATCTTGCGTGCTCTGCGAGCTAAACTAGTGCTCCGCCGCAACTGCTGCCGACCCCGGCGGTGCAGGCGTAACAGTGATCGCCGACAGAAATAGCGTGATTGCGCACCTGTTCGATGGAAAGCGACCCAATTTTGAGGGCGTTGCCGCTGCAATCCCGAATCGGCAGATTAAGCATCTGATTAAAGTCACAGTCGTACACCGACCCGTCCCAGCCGATGCTAATTAGATTGCGGCACATCACTTGCGCAAGCGTGGCGCTGTTGAAATTGCTTGCGAGTAATTCCAAATAGCGGTCGTACTCTCCGCGCAGCTTGAGATGAGTCGCGTAGCGAGTGATCGGCATGTTGGTGAGGCAGTAAAGATGATTGAACACGATGCCAAACTGTTCAGCGAGAATTCGTTTATAGTCCTGTTCTAGTTTCGCTTGCGGCGGCGGTAAGTGCGGGCCCACCGGATTGTAGACGAGATTTAGAATCAATCCGCTGTCCGCTTGGCCGTAGCCGATTTGGTTTAAGACCTGCAGGGCGCGAATGCTCGCGTCGAAGGTGCCCTTGCCGCGCTGTTTGTCGACGTTTTCTTCTGAATAGCACGGCAGGGAGCAAACCAACTCGATCCCATGGTCTTTAAAAAACTCGGGCAGATACTCCCTGCCGGGCTCGAAGACCACGGTTAGATTGCAGCGATCCATCACGTGGCGTCCGAGGCGCCGCACCGCCGCGACAAAATGATCGAAATCGGGATGCAGTTCGGGCGCGCCGCCGGTTACATCCAAGGTTGGAATCTCGGTGCGCGCGAGAAAACCCAATACCGCCTCGACGTTCTCTCGGCTCATCATCTCCTTGCGCGTCGGCCCCGACTCAACGTGGCAGTGGATGCAAGCCAAATTGCAGTAGCGACCCATGTTGACTTGAAGCACGTCGACCGCGCGCCGTCTGAGGCCGTTCTCGTTTAGATCAAGTTTTTCAACGAAGGGCTGCATAGATTTTAGATTGAATTCAGATTTTCGAATCGCTTCCCTTTTGCGATTCTCTATCCTCGATCTTCTATCCTCTATCCTCGAGTTGTTACTTACGGACAGCAATTCGAGCCCGGCCCGCAAACACTGCCGGATAATTGAGTGGCTTTGAACTCAACGCCTTTGGTCTCGCGCGGATGGCGTTTGTGGTCGCGCGCGCAGTCGAAAGGGCCGGCGTCTTCCACTGCGATTTCTTCGCGCGGCGGCACCAGGATGAATTGGCCCGCATAAGGCGGCTGCGAATAAAGTTTGAACGTCTTGTCGCACACCGCCATACGCGCTCCGCGTTCCAGCGTGTGCCCGTCGTCGTCGATCACCTGCTTCCACGGGCCGCGATAGATGACAGCTTGATTGCGCTCGATGCACGGCCCTTCTTTACCTTTGTACGCCGTCACCGTAATCGCCCGAAACTCAATGCCTTCGATAGTCTGGTAGGGTTCTGAACTGAATTCCTCGATCCGGATGCCGTGGAACTTGGCTTCTTCGAAGGCGCGCAAGAACTCCTCTTCGCGGAACGCGCCCGAGACGCACGCGCTCCAGAGATTGGGGTCTTGCGCCAAGTGTTCAGGCACCGGTTCATCACTGACGATGTCGGATATAGCAACTCGTCCGCCGCGCTTGAGCACCCGGTACATTTCGGCGAAGAGCTGCTTTTTGTCCTCGGGCCGCACCAGATTTAGCACGCAATTCGATACAATCACATCGATCGATTCGTCGGACACCAGCGGTTGCTCATGCCGGATGTGGTTCTGAAATTCTTCAAGACGCGCCAGGTCGTCGACCGACTGTATTGGATTTTGCCGCAAGTATTGATCGACGACTCCGAGGTTGGTTCGAAGATCCTGAATCTTACCGCGGCGAAAGTCGACGTTGTGATAACCGACTTGATCGCCTATGGATGTTTGGTATTTACGCGCAAGCTCCAGCATCGGTGGGTTAAAATCGACACCGATAACTCTTCCCTGAGCGCCGACGATCTGCGCAATGATGTAACAAGCTTTGCCGCTGCCGGAGCCGAGATCGAGAACTGTTTCACCTTCATGAATGTACCGCGACGGATCGCCGCAGCCGTAATCTTTTTCGATGATTTCGCCAGGAATAACGCTCAGTAGAGATTTGTCATAAGTCACGGGCAGACAGAGACAAGATTCGACTTCTCTAGCGGCGTTGCCATAACGCTGCAATACCACCGCTTCGAAATCGGTAATACCGATGTCGCCGGTGGTTCCATTGGTTTTTAAAATCGTGTCCATCTCTTTAATTAACTTCTCCTTTTCTCGGTCAGTCTGTGCCAATACCGTCGATATTATCTTGCTGCGTCGGCAATAAACAACTCCGAACGTATAAGCGAAACACGAAGAGTTGATTCCGATTGATAGGCCTAAGTTGAGTCCTCAAGGAGATGCAGAAAAAAATCCTTGCTCTGGTCACTGTTCCAATCTCGGTACCCAATGACTTTACCCACAATATACCCATGCTTATTGATCACGAAGCTCGTCGGAAGCGACCATGTTTCATAGAGCTCGGAGGCTTCCGAGTCGTGGTCCAACAGTGCAGGGAAAGATAGACTATGCTCATCGTAAAAAGACCTTACGTCCTCAGCGCTTTCTCGCAGCGCGACGGTAAGCACAGCCAAACCTTGAGAGCTCAACTCCTTATGAAGCGCCTCCATCGAGGGCATTTCAAAGCGACAGGATGGACACCAGGTAGCCCAGAAATTTAGCAAAACGACTTTACCCTTGAGGTCATGAAGCCGGACGGTGTTCCCGTGGATATCCTTGAGGAGAAAATTAGGCGCCAGTCTTTTTTCGATAGCTTCTATACCCACATTGGCAAAAAAATCGTCATGGATGATAAGCGATTGAGCTATCGGCTGGGGACGCCCTTCTCGGCCAAGAATCCAAACGGTAACCGGCAACAGCAAAATTAATACCGCAATGGCGCTAGTAAATCTCATTTTGAATAAAATATAACTTCGCTCACCGAAGACTCTGGCAAGGCTTTCAGAACGACCCGATTCGATCTTAATATTGAGGCGCGTACGTGTCGCTTCTTCCGTAAACCCCAATACAAGAACAAATTCAATAGGGAAAAAGTTCCAGGAAATTTCGATTTTTTGTATTGAGGGAACCCCGCACAGGCAGTAACACGCCATCACGCACGGGAACCAACACCGTAAGAAATTGGTTAGATATTCGAATAGGGGGGACTAGCCAATAATCAAGTCAGCGCACTCGCGTTCGTGATGATCCGCACGACCTGCGAGTAATCAAACAGGAGTTCTTTATGCTACGGATAAACGAATTGGCCGCTGCATTGATGATATTAGCCTGCTTTATCGGCGCGCCTGCCGGAAGCGCCGATCTCCGCCCAGAGGATATTGTCACCGTTCTGCCCAAAGATGCTATCCCGGCCATTCTGTTCCCATCCTTCGAGGAAGCCACTAAAGCTTCGTGGCTTCGCGGCGATAACGCAGTGGTTGGTGTGAACATTGGTAACGAAAGCCGTGCCTACCCCATACCGATTTTGAGCCGTCATGAAATAGTCAATGATAAATTCGGCGGCATCCCCTTCGCAGTCACCTGGTGACCGCTCTGCTACACGGCCATCGTGTATGACCGTCGAATTAGAGGTAAGGAACTAACCTTCGGTGTCTCAGGGAAACTTCATGCGAACTCTTTGATCATGTACGATCACCAGACGGACAGTCTCTGGAGCCACCTGGTCGGCGCCGCCGTGACCGGTCCCATAAAGGGAGAAAAACTCAAACCCATTCAGTCCATATTCACGCAATGGAACACGTGGAAGAAACTCCACCCTGATTCCAAAGTTTTAGCCAGCGACCGAGGTGGTTTTCTTACTTCCGTGCGAGATTCGTATGAGTCTTACTACCGCTCTACCGACACTGGAATTATTCCCAGCCGCCATTCAGACAAGAGGATTTATCCCAAGGAATATGTCTTGGGGCTGATCCTGAATGACAAAGCCAAAGCCTATCCTTTTTCAGTTCTGAGCCGCCGGTTTGTTGTCAACGATAACTTTGCTGGAGTCCCTCTCCTGATCGTCTTTGACGAGAAGACGACCACGGGAATGATTTTCAGAAGAAAACTGGATGGAAAAACTCTTTCGTTCAAAAGAACTCAGCTCGAAGGTGAAAAGGGGCTGTTCTTAGTCGACGATGAAAGTGGTTCAATTTGGGAAGGACTGAGCGGCAGAGCGGTCCAAGGCCCGCTCAAAGGGAAGAAGCTGGAGGCGTTACCGATCACCCCGTCATTCTGGTTTGGTTGGATCGATCACTACCCCAACACCGAACTGTTTGCATTGCAAAGATAAATTCATTTTCTTTCTCAGTTCCTGGACAGAACTCATTCGCTCAGCTCAATCCGTCCGGGACAAGCCTCACGGTTTGTTTCCTCTCCCGCTTCATGATCGAATTCGTCAAAGAAGAGCAAGTGCCGTTCGAGCAAGGCATGCTCCTGAATATCGGACAGCTGCTAAGTTTCCGATCATCGCAGGCAGCATCTTTCTGATCTATGTTTCAGCGAAAGTGCCTCTCAGCCGAGTTCGCACCGCGGCCGGAAAATCCACCGAATACTGCCTAGCCTAGAATAGACAAAGCCGCTGCTTGGAGATTTTACAAACCTACCGCGTGATTTCAGGGAACTTTTAACAGTCATTCTTGGTTATCCCTATGAGGACAGAGGATGCTCCACGACTCTTTCATCTTTGTGGGGTTTGAACCAGTTTGTATGCGATTTCTCCACAGTACGTGCTCAAAACGAAATGAAAAGGAGGGAAGTCATGCGTTCTGATATTAGCAATGCCATTGCGGCGGGTCTGTTAGGCGGCGTTGTCTTCGGAATCATGATGCAGATGATGAATGCGCCGACGCCCGAAGGAGGACAGATGCCCATGATGGCGATGGTGGCGAAGGTGGTTCGTTCCGACAGTATGGCCGCGGGTTGGATTTACCACTTGTTTAACAGCGCGGTGATCGGCGGCATCTTTGGCTGGCTATTAGGCAATCGCTCGCAGAGAATTGGTGCGGGGCTAGGATGGGGCGCCTTGTACGGCTTCGTCTGGTGGATTCTGGGAGCATTGATATTGATGCCGCTCTTTCTCGGAATGCCTCCTCTTGCGCCCCTTATGATGGCGCCGATGCGGCCGGTCGCGATGGGAAGTCTAATGGGCCATCTTATTTACGGGATCATTCTTGGCGGTGGCTTTGCCATTTTGAAGCAGGGGGTTCCGGGGCTGACACGACACGCGTAGAGCCGAGCCTTGCGCGCTACGGAGAGGAGCGGCACAGCTTTATCCAAGACCGGACTTTCCGGTTCCGCGCAGAGGAAGGAGATGGCAAGAAACTCACCATCGGGAGGAGAGAAATGCTTTAGGACAGGACTCTGGGGGTCGATCATAGCGGTTATCTGCTGTTTTACCCCCACGCTCGTCATTGGGTTGGGGTTTTTGGGTCTTGCGGCTGTGACTCCCTATCTGGATTATATCCTCTTCCCCCTGCTGGCCATCTTTTTGATCCTGGCGCTTTACGGCTGGTGGAGGAGAAAAGAACACGGATGAGCAGGGTCCAAAGCAGCCACTCGTGCGAAGGTGACAACGCGGGAGACAGTCGGTAACGCAGACGGGCAGCCTATTGGAGTAAAAAGGTGGAAAGAAAGGTTACCATTTATTCAGCTCCCGGCTGAGCCTCATGCCGTGCAGCGAAAGAGTTTCTTTCGCATCACCAGATCCCGTTTACTGATCGCAACATAGCTGAGGATCTTAGCGCTATGGAAGAACTGGTGCAGAAGATCGGTCCCCAAACCACGCCTGTTATTGTCGTGGATGAGGAAGTGATCGTAGGCTTTGATCGGGGAAAACTCCAGCGTATTTTGGGTTTGTGACGCGTGAGGACTGTGAACTGCCCTGTGTGCGGGAGAGCGTTGGAAATTCCCGAAACCGTCAAGCCGGGAGAGATCCTCGACTGCCCTTTTTGAGCCGGCGTTTCTCTCAGGCTGAGGGAAGAAGGAGGTCGGCCGTTTGCTACACTCGTGAAAAAAGTCAGCTGTCCCAAGTGCGAAACGATTCTGATCCTTTCCGATGATGCCAAGCCAGGAGACACCATCCGCTGCTGCGGCAACGACTACAGACTTACCTACGAATTTGGTTCTTATGCCCTTGAATAATTGAAGAACGAACGGATATCTTGCTGCCGCGAAGAGGCAAGCAATAACGGAGGGGAAGATGATTAAAACTACCCTGCTGTCTGTATCACTTTTTATGGCCCCTACAAATTCGGTCGCGTATGCCCAACTAGGACCTAAAGATGGCATGGAGCTAAAACCCACAGACCTCGAAAGAATCAAAGTGGGAGATACGGCGCCAGACTTCACGTTGGAGAACCTGGACGGAAATAGAATTAGCCTGTCTGACTTCCAGGGGAAGAAAAATGTCATCTTGGTTTTTTACCGCGGCCAATGGTGACCCTACTGTACACAACAGCTCGGTGAGCTGAAAAGCCTCTTGACCAAAGACGAAAAGGAGAAGGTCCAGATACTGACCGTCAGCATTGACAGCCACGAAGATTCAAAGAAGTTTGTGCAGAAACTGAAGGAGCGATTCCCTGGCGATCTCGATTTTCCCATGCTCGAGGACAAAGACCATAAAGTTATTGACCGCTATGGCATTTTGAATCCGGACGGCAAGGGCTGGCCGCATCCAGCGACTTACGTCATCGATAGGCAGGGGGTAATTCGTTGGAAGTTTATAGAAGTAGACTATAAGAAAAGGCCGACGAACGACCAGATCCTCCAGGCGCTGAGACAAGTTCCATAGTTGGCGCAAAACATCTGCGGATCACCACGTCGTGCGAGCAGCCCGTCCTGCAATATCCCGGACGAGCTTATTTCTACAGATACACCTGCGATTTGGAGCTTCCCCTTCCGGGAACTTTAGACCTACCAAAACTGTTTCACTAGTGGTTGTCCTGCTTGGACTTGCCTCTTTGCCTCTGTAGAATGCGCAGGTGGTCGAAGAGAAAAACAGTGCGGCAGCGAGGGAGCAATTTTTACATGAAGCTGTGGCTCACCTCGATCACCTTTATCGGGTGGCATTCCACCTCGCATCCGAACCCGAAGAGGCGGAAGATTTGGTCCAGGAAACTTATTTGCGAGCAATGAGCGCGCACGAACAGTTTACCCTCGGAACCAACATGAAAGCGTGGCTCACCAGGATTCTCTACAATTTCTTTTTTGACCAATACCACGATAAGAAAAAGTGGATCTCGGTAGAAGACGGCTACATAGACGGAAAAGAATCCTTAGATTATTGGGAAATGGTCTCCACAGGAAATCCCGGCCCAGAAGGCCACACCTTATTATCGGAGCTGAATGCCAAAATTGCCGATGCCCTACGAAAACTCCCTGAAGATTTCCGCGCGCCAATCGTTTTAGTAGATATGGGGGATTTTTCTTACGTGGAAGCAGCGGAAATACTCTCGTGCCCCGTGGGTACAATTCGTTCTCGGATCTCCCGAGGCAGGAAGTTGCTGCAGAAATATCTGAAAGGTTATGTAGGAGCCAAAGAAGGAACAAAATGAACTGCGACGAGGCACGAGAACTAATCACGGCCCTGGTCGACAACGAGCTATCTCATCCGGAACGACCATTGATAGAAAGCCATCTTAAAGACTGCTCAAGATGCCTGCGAGCTTACGAGCAGGAGCAATCTCTAAAGAGAGAAATTCAAAGGGTTGCCGCGAGCATGAGTGCGCCCGCTGACCTCAGGAGGAAGATTTTAATAGGCCATGAGATCCTGCCAGAGGAACCCGAGGCTTCCAAACCGTGGAACATGAGGGTCCGGCCCTTTCGTCCGTTCCTCTATCCAGCTTTCGGCATCACCCTCCTTCTCATCGTTGTCCTAGCCATGATTTATCAAATGCAGCCTCATAGCCAACCGATCTCTCTAGCAGCCTTGCAGACTCAATCCAAGATAGTGGAAGGTAAACTTCCTCTGCGAAAGATGAGAAATCACAATGAGCTTAGGGATTGGCAGACTCGTGCCGTAAATGGCAAGTTTGTGCCGATAGAATACGACCTGTCCTCGATACGTCTTCAGCCGGTAGGCGGACTAGTCCAGGATATCGATGGTCGAAAAATGCTGGTGACCGTTTATAGCGGGAACGGTCCGTCGATCACTTGTTTCACTTTTCTCGGAACAGAGCGGGACGCCCCGGAAGATGCCACAGTATTTTTGGACCAGCACCGGAATATGAAATTTTACACATTCTCCACAAATGAATATAACGCAGTTTTTCACCGTGAAGGTAATGTGATCTGCCTTTTGGTTTCCAACATGCCCGCAGAAAAGCTTCTTGCCTTAGCCATGGGTAAGGCCGATCGGGCCTAGCCAGCGCTAAACTCTGAGCCGTGCCCACGAGCGCTAATTAGCGACTCTTCGTTACCCATTAATTTGACAAGTCTCGGAATCGGTGTGAGCGTACCGGCAATAAAATGTATCTAAAGGACAGAAAAGCGAGGGTGCGTCATGGCAGAGGATATTGAAATAAAAAGAGAAATCACGATTGAAGTTGATGCGGAAACCGCCGAGAGAATGAAAAAGGAGGGACACGCCAGGGGCTTCACCGTTTATTGCGATGAAGGGGAACGAACAGGCGGCGACAATTCGGCGCCGTCACCATTAGCGTACTTTGGCCTGTCGCTAGCTTTTTGACTGCTCACACAGATTTCCCGGTACGGGGAAATGATGAAAATCAAGGTCAAGAAAGCGCGCGTTTTTGTTAAGAGCAAATTCAAGACGGAAGGGTCCGTGTTAAGGGAGACAGTAAAAGCTGTAGGACTAGGTTTTGAAACGCGCTTGGAGTTGGAATCTGATGAGCCCGCGGACAAAGTCGCGGTGGTGGTGCGCAACGCCGAGAATGGCTGTTACGTAATGCAATGTCTTCTCAATCCAGTTGCCGTAGAACGCACGGTTGCCTTGAATGGCGCGGAATTCGATCCTGAGAGGACGCCCTCAATAGACCGTTAGTAATCGGCGGGACAAACCATCACCCAGATAAATCTCACTCCTTGATCGCCCGGCACGTCCCAGCTTGAGACGTTTTTGTAACGCCTCGACAGATCTTATTCGTTCAACTCAATCCGCCCAGGTCGCAGCGGTTGCTTGACGCGCTTTTCCATTGCACGGGAAAAATCGTCAACAGCTTGCTGTCCAGCCCGAACCAAACCTTCCTGGAATTTAGCGGGATCATTCCACCGGTAGCCGACGAATTCGGCGTAAAAGGGCGCTAACCGGAAACCTTCCCTGCGCCGTGCCCGGGAATCCAAAACGTAGTTGAGCGCATACTTGATCGTCGGCGGATCGGTCCAATCAGCGCGAAACAGCACTCTTCCGCCGCGGCCGATTAGATAGGTCATGTTAGGCACCGAACCATAAAGCTTGTGTGCCGTGCCCGTAAGATCATCGACTAGAATTGGCCTTTCGACTTTAAACTCTGCTTTGAACGCGCGAGCGTGGGCACGCTTTTGCTCGAAGCTGCTATGCGCCGGAAAATTCTCACCTGGGTGCGCCTCTCGGGTGTAAAGAAAAACAAACTCTACGCCTTTCGTAGCGAACTCTCGTGCCATAGGTTCCAGCGCCGGCGCCGCCAGCGCGCAGTACGGTCACGTAAAGGAACCGAACTCGATCAAGACGTCGTTTCTTTTCCAATATTCGCTGAGCTTCACCGGACGGGCGGTTTCGAGCAGTACGGCCTCAAAGTCAGGGGCCGAAGATCCGACCGGCAATAACGTTCGGAAGTCCATGAAATTTTCCGAGCCGACAAAAACGGAATAATTGTAGCTCTCAACCGCAGTTCGATCAGCCATGGGGCGCGCTCCTTGTCCTATTAGCTGCCGCGTTTCCCTGCATATCGTCGCATTTGTAACCCGCGAGCGATTCGTTTCTTAACTTGCGTTGCGTTACGAAAGAGTGATTTTGTAAGTTTCAAGCTTTGAGATTTGAAGTGTCGGGACACCAAATCAAATGACGGATTCAATGTTCTAGCACGACTAGACGATCACGATTTTGTCTTTTCAGCATCCGTAGCGTAGGGAAGATGTCCTCGAGCATTGAAATAATCTCTGATCGCTTTCTCACCGGAGCGTCGGTAAATACGCTCACGATGATGCGGGTCCATCGGGATCCAGTGTAGGCGCTCCGAGACGCCCTTACGAATGATTGGCACGTGGCGTTTCTTCATATCGTCCAGGCGGACGAGGCTTTTACACATATCCTCTAATTCATGCGCATCCGTCCAGTCGGATTTGTACACGACAATTCCGTCCCGATCGATCAAATAAACCATATTGGGCAAAGCGCCATACGCTTTGTGGGTGCTTCCCTCGATATCATCAACCAGAACAGGAATTTCCACGTTGTCCAGCTCTCTTAACTTTTTCGCGTGGGATATTTTCTGCTCCGGCGATGTATGGTGCGGAAAGTTTTCTCCGGGATGGGCCTCTCGCGCATAGATGATAAAAAACTCAAATCCCTGCACGCGATATTTTTGATACAGTTCCGTGAGTGGAGGAACCTCCCCCACAAACGGCGGTCAAGTGATACTGCCGAACTCCAGTAGGACATGTTTTTTCCCGACAAAGTCAGAGAGTGAAATCTTTCCTCCGTCCACGCTATTAAGTGTGAATTGCGGAGTACTGCTTCCGATAGTCGCCACCGCGCGAAAGTCAGGCACCGCTAAATCGCACTGGCCAAAAGATTCGTAATTGTAATGATCCGCCTTTTCCATAAATGTTCCTCCTCGTCCGGCCGTAAGATTGTCCATCTACCTCCTATTCAACAACCCACAGACAATCGTCTCGTGCCGAACTCAACAACACGCAATTTACGCACACCCCTGCTCGATTAGGGGTTAGACTTTATAGAAACGGCGAAAGATGCAACAAAGTTCCCGCCACCTTCCTCGTTTAGAATCCCCCGATAACGGAACGACTACAAATTGAAATGACAAACTCAAGCGTTTGCCGGTTCGTCAGCTTGTATCAAATAAGCCTGGATGAACGGATCGAGGTCACCGTCGAGCACTGCGTCAGCGTTGCCGACTTCCACGTTGGTACGGTGGTCTTTAACCATCCGATAGGGATGGAGGACATAGGAGCGGATCTGGCTGCCCCACGCGATGTCCTTCTTGGTTTTGTGGTAGGTTTCCATTTTCTCTTTTTGTTTCTCGATCTCGAGATCGTAGAGGCGCGACTTCAATATCTTCATAGCCATGGCGCGGTTTTTGTGCTGGGAGCGCTCGTTTTGGCACGCGACAACGATGCCGGTGGGAATGTGCGTCAGGCGCACTGCGGAATCGGTCTTATTAACATGCTGCCCGCCCGCGCCGCTGGAACGATAAGTATCGACGCGTAGATCGGCTTCGTCGATCTCGACTTTGATATCGTCGTCCACTTCCGGATAGACGAAAACCGACGCGAAAGAAGTATGGCGTCTTGAATTGGCATCGAACGGCGAGATGCGGACCAGCCGGTGAATGCCGGCTTCGGCTTTGAGATAGCCGTAAGCGTAGTCGCCTTCCACTAAGAAGGTCACGCTCTTCACCCCCGCTTCTTCGCCGGGCTGGTATTCGAGAATCTCTTTCCGGTAGCTGCGCCGGTCGCACCAGCGCAGATACATGCGCAGCAGAATTTCGGCCCAGTCTTGTGCCTCCGTGCCGCCGGCTCCCGGATGAAGCGTGACAATGGCGTTTCGCCGATCATCCGGCCCGCCGAGCAGCTGCGTGAGCTCGGTTTGCGCCATTTCTTTACTGACGGCGGCAACTTTCGACGCGGCTTCGTTCAGCGCGTCTTCGCTCTTTTCGTCTTTGGCGACATCGAGAAAAAAACGCGCTTCTTCGAGGTCGGCGCGGTGCTTCGCCCAGGCGTCAATGACGCCTTTGAGAGAAGACTGTTCTTTGAAAAGCGCTTGCGCTTTGTCCGCGTCGTTCCAGAAATCCGGTCGAGAGGTGACTTGGTTTAGAGCCTCGACCCGCTTTTGCTTTCCCTCGACGTCAAAGACGCCTCCGCAATAGCTCGAGTCGCTCTTCCAGGTGGGTTAACTGATCTGTCGTTTCTTCTAACATTTAGCTTCTTTCTGCCGCCGTATCTTTTGCATTCTGATTTGTAAACGCCCAACAACGCTGTGATTATACCTCGATTAACCCCCGCTCACAAAGCTGGCGACGGATTTTTCTTTCCAAGCGCTTCATCACGCGAGCGTCCTTTGTCGAACGCTCGTGATCGTAGCCCAAGAGATGCACGACGCCATGAATCAACAGGGTCACCATCTCTTGATCGAGCGTGTGCTCTCGCTCCTTCGCCCGCTCAGCGGCTTTTTCCACGGAAATGATCACGTCCCCGAGTAGCCACGCATCCGCTGGCAAATGTTCCCCCGCAGGAAAGGAAAGCACGTCCGTGGGGTAATCTTTACGACGGTACTTGGCGTTGAGCTTCCGCATTTCGGCGTTGCCGATCAAAGCCAGACTCAATTCCGTGTTCTCCCGCCCGGTCAATTCCAGAACAATGGCCGCGATTTTTTTGAACTTGCGGCTCGGAAACTTTTTTCCGGCGCCGCGGCGGACCATCTCGACAGCCATGCCGCGATAGTAGCTTTTCCAAAGCGGACTTTCGAGAACGGCTCCGTCGGGTTCACCGCACATTGAAAATCTGCTGGTAGGTGGCGATCAATTCGCTCAGGCTGGGACCGATGGAGGCCGGGTTGACGAAAACGAATTCTTTCTTGTAAAGCTCCTGATGCCTGGGAATTTGTTTGATCCCCTTACGCAAACTGATCCGTGGAATCTGCTGCGCCAATACGGTTTGGCCTTCTTCCGAAAGCAACCAGTCGGTGAAGAGGATCGACGCGTGGGGATGAGCGGCGCGGCGCATGAGCGCAAGCCCATTGGGTTCGGCCGGGTAGGGATCCAAGAGCCGATAATCGATCGGCGCGCCTTTTTCTTTCAGCTCCGTCGCGCGCCGGCCCCGGGCGGCGATCACGATGGCCGATTCGCCGGCGAGCATCAGCTGCACACGCATGATGCTGCTTCCGCCGGGGATGTGCAGCTGCTGGTGGGCCAATGCTTTCATGTATTCCAGCCCCTTCGCCTTTCCCATGCCGTCGAGCATTACCGAGAACCAGGCATACTCGTCGCTGCCGAAGTTCATTTTGCCTCTCCACTTGGGCTGGAGCAGATCCTGGTAGTTTCGGGGTGCCTCGTCAGGGGAAACGAGCTTGGTATTGAAGGCGAGAACCAGTGGCGTCACCTCGACCGAAGACCAAAAACCTTGGGGATCGAAAGAACCGTTTGGAAAGGCTTTAAGCTCCGGCGAGAGATAGGCGGCAGAATAACCTCTTTGTTTCAGCTCCCACATTTCCATGGGCGCCGAACCCACCACATCGACCGCGAACCTTCCGGCGCGGGCCTCGGTTTCGATTTTCGGCAGGATGGAGGACTGAGACAAACGATTCGTTCTGACCTTCACGTAAGGGACCGATTTCTCGAAGGCGCCGACGATCTTCGGAAAGTCGGTGAGGCTCATCGAAGTGTACCAGATGACCTCGCCTTCCTTCCGCGCGCCCTCGTCGAGAACCGCCTTGCGCTGCGCCGGCGTGACATTGCGAATGTTTTTCGTCACATCTTCAACGGTCGCGCCGGCGAGGGGCGCGGCAACGGAGAGCATGAGTAAAACGAGACCTGCTGGGCCAAATAAGCGGCTGAAGCGCATGAATTTGCTGATTCCGGACTTTCGCTTGCTCTAACATCGTGCTTCGCATGGGTCAAGACAAACCAAAAAGTTCAAGGACTCCCGTCAAAGCTTAATTGACTTGCCTAAGTCGATTTGGTAAAAAAATTTAGCGATTCCTAGGAGGATGAGATGACCTATATCATTGCTGAGCCTTGCATCGACGTAAAGGATACCGCGTGTGTTGACGTCTGCCCTGTGGATTGCATCCACCCGACCAAAAACGAGACCGAAGAATTCGAAAAAGAAAAAAAGCTCTATATCGATCCTGAGGAGTGCATCGACTGTGGGGCTTGTGAGCCGGTCTGCCCCGTCGAAGCGATCTTTGAGGAGGCGGCTACTCCGGACAAGTGGAAGCACTTCATTCAGATCGACGCCGACTGGTTCAAAAAAAAGAAAGGCTAATTGCCGGCTCTATTTGCCGGTCTTGAAAACACCAGGGCTGAGGAGGTTTCCTCAGCCCTTTTTATTTATCCCGCCTCTAGGTTCGAGATCGTGTCCTCCGACCGAGCCTGTTATTCCGATCGATTTAACAAAATCGGCACAACGGCTGGATTGAGGAGGCTTTATTGGGCGGTCATTATTCCCTCGGAGCGATTGCCTTGACTCCCTCTGCGCGTCTATTGTTGGCAGGCCACTAGAGGATTTTGGAAGGAGACATTGAATGGTTCTTGTCCTTAAAAACGACCAAATGGAAAATCTGCTGCCGATGTTCGAGGAAATCGACGCCATCGAACAGGCCTTTCGCGAATTGGGCGAGGGAAAAGCGATGAATGCGCCACGGGCGCGGCTCAGAACGCCGTGGAAGGAAGAAGGCGGACAATACTACTTCAACAACATCATGGGACTCGTGCCAGGGGTAAAATCGATGGCGTTGCGCATCGATTCGAGTTTCTCAAAAGAGGTACTGGTCGCGGGCAGTAAGCGCCGTGTTTATCCGGGTGATTTCATCGGGTTGGTTATGCTCTTCGACATGGACACCTGCGCGCTACTGGCGATCATGGATGATCACTACATTTCGACGATGCGTGTCGGCGCCACCAGCGCGGTGGCCAGCAAGTACCTCGCGCGCAAAGACGCGAAAGTGATGGGCCTGCTTGGCTCCGGCGAGCAAGCGAAAACTCAGCTCACCGCGCACGCCGTTGTCAGACCGTTGACTAAGGTCAAAGTGTACAGCCCGACCAAAGACAATCGCGAACGGTTTGCCCGCGAAATGAGTCGAGAAACCGGGATCGAGATCGTGGCCGTATCGGCCGCTGAGGAAGCCGTGCGAGGTAGCGATATCGTGAGCGCGGCGACCAACACGGTCGATCCGGTCGTTGAAGGGCGCTGGCTCGAAGACGGCATGCATGTCACGAGCCTCGTCGGTGGCGACGGGTTTCTGCCGCGCAAAGAGCTGGACGACGAAGCGATCAGAAGAGCGAACCTCATCGTCGTCGGCTACAAGCCGCAGATTTTTCTCGACAAGCAGGCCGAATTTCACGACCGCATCGAGCGCGGCATCGTCAAACCTGAGGACTTGCATGAATTGGGCGAGTTACTCAATGGCAAGTGCCGTAGTCGCAAGGACAACAAAGAAATCACGTTTTTCAAGAACAACACCGGCATGGGTATTCAGTTCGCCGCCACCGCGAGAAAAATGTACGAAAAGGCCAAAGGGAAAGGAATCGGCACGGAATTACCCTTGGACTTGTTCATGACGAAACGCGGCGATAAGTTGTATTCGCCGTGACGCGAACAGGCAGGAGGTTTCATCATGCGTGAGTGGGAAGCATTTATCCCGGAAGCAGAAAGAAAAGTCTACGAAAAGGCGGGCTACAAAGGCAAAGAAAAGTTCGGCGTCAACCCGGCATTGCTGATCATCGACGTCATCACGGGTTTCACCGGCACCAAACCGATGCCGGTCATGGAAGCCATCGACGAATTTCCCACGAGCTGCGGCCAGGTGGCCTGGGACGCGTTGCCGAAAATCAAGGAATTGCTCGGCGCCTGCCGCAACGCCGACGTGCCGGTGATTTACTCGACCAGCGATCCGGACTTCAAAGCCGCTTTCGGCAACGCGACCAAGCGCAGCGTCGATGCGACGGACTTCGAAAAACTCGCTGTCGAATTTCCTGAGATGATCCGACCCCGAGACAACGAATTCATCGTGCGCAAGGCGCGCGCCAGCGCTTTCTTCGGCACGCATCTGATCACCTACCTCGTGCGCAAAAACATCGACTGCCTGCTCGTCACCGGCACCAGCACCTGCGGCTGCGTGCGCGGCACAGTGCTCGATGGTTATTCTTTTGGCTATCCAGTTTTTGTCGTTGAAGAATGTGTTTTCGACCGTTCGCGCACTTCACACTTGGTCAATCTCTTCGAGATGAACGCGAAATATGCCTCGGTGATTCAACTTGCGGAAGCGTTGGATTATGTAAACAAGGTCAAGAGACTGGAAGGCAGAAAAGCTATCGCAAGTTGATCAACCACGTCCCGCCGGACAATCGAAGGAGACCGTATGGCAACCGAAGCCCCATTTCCCGACCAAGAATATTTGGACCGTTACCAGCGCGCCCAAGCGCTCATGGAGCGCGATGGGCTAGATGCGTTAGTCGTCTCGGAGAAAAACAACTACTGGTACTTCAGCGGTCTCATCAGCTATCAGTTGGATCACATCCAACGCCCTCAGATCTGTATTCTACCAAAGGCCGGCAAGCCACTGCTGCTCGTTTATGGCAATGACAAAGGGAAAGCCAAAGCGCTCCCGTGGGTCGGTGAAGTGCGCGCCTACACAGACGTACCGTTCCCCGAAGAAATGATCGCCGGCTGCATAAAAGAAATGGGCCTTGGCGAAAGTAAATTGGGTTTTGAGCTTGGCGACGATCAGCGGCTTGGTTTTCCGGTAAATTATCTTTCGCGCCTCACCGAGGCCTTGCCTAAGGCGCAAATACAAGACGGCACGGCCGCGCTGACGGAAATGCGCCTGATCAAGAGCCCTCAGGAAATCGAATTCATGCGCAAGGCGTGCGACATTTCGGTCAGAGCTTACGATCGCTGCTTGCCACAGTTGCGAGCGGGAATGACCCGGCGCGAAATCGCGGATCGGTTGTTTATCTCGATGATCGAAGAAGGCGCCCATCCGCGCCATCCCGGTTTTTTGATGCTTAACTCATCTACGCGCTATGACGACCGCCGCTACAACAAAGGCGACCGCATGATCGCCGACTTCGGCGCCTGCTACGAAAGCTACTACGGCGACATCACGCGCATGACGATCTTCGGCGAACCGACCGACGAACACAAAAGAGATCACCAGACGACTTGCGATGTCATCCAGCTCTGCTTCGAGTCGATGCAGCCTGGCACGCCGATCGCGGAAGTCTCGCGCGTCGCAAATCGAGAGCTGATCAAGCGAGGCTATCAAGCCGTCGACAGCCCGAAACGCATCGGTCACGGCATCGGCATGTCCAGAGCCGAACCGCCGTCACTCAATGAAGTTGAAACCGAGCTCTATCGTCCTGGCATGGTGCTCGCTTTGGAACCGAAAGTGCGCTCGGAGAAAAGCGCGGTTCATCTCGAAGAAGACGTGCTGATCACCGAAAAAGGCCAGGAGTTTTTAACGACGGGCTGCCGCGATCTCAGCGTCGTTCAATAACCAAAGCGGCTGCGCCGCAACCGATTCGGATTTTCTCGCGCAAAGTCGCAAAGGGCGCCAAGAGAGACGGGAATGAAAGGATTAACTTTCCTTTCCGAACTTGGCGAGCTTGGCGTCTTGGCGCGATCATAATTCTTAAGGGCTTTTGCCTACGAGGTAGAAATCGCCAGAAGATTTGCGCAAGCCGCGAAAACATTCGAGTATAGTTATATGGACACCAACGGCATTCTCTATCTCTCCAACGAGGACGTGAAGAAAGTCCTCGACCTCGGCCGCGCCATTGAGATCACCGAGCAGGCGCTGCGCGATCACAGCGAAGGGCGGGTGATCTGGTCGACGCCGGAAGACCTGGCGATCAAACCGGAGCAAGGCTGGCAATTATGGGTCACCGGCTGCGCGCTGGGAACCCAACCGGTCGCGGGATTTCGCATTCGCTCGATTAAAGCCGCCGGAGGCAGCCGGGACCCATTGCGTCAACCGCGTGGTCCAAGGCGAATCCTAATCCTCAGCGACCGGGAGGGCGGCGAGATCCGCGCCATTATGGACGAGGACTGGTGCCACGCGGTGCGCACCGCAGCAGCGGCGACTGTAGCGATGCGCGTGCTCGCGCGTAAAGAGTCAGCGGTTATGGCGATGCTTGGCGCTGGCGACACCGCACGGGCGGCCGTGCCGGTGATGGCTAAGGCTTTCGCTTTGAAGGAAATCCGTGTCACGTCACGCACGTCCGAGTCGCGGCAGAATTACGCCCGGGAGGTTGGCAAAGAATACGACCTGAATATCCGCCCGGTAGATTCCACGGAAGAAGCGCTGAAAGGCGCAGACCTGGTCGTCTCGGCGACAACCACATCAACGCCGTTTGTGAAAGCGAGTTGGCTCGGTGCAGGAATAACGGTTTATTCCATCGGCAAAAACCAAGAGATGGAGAGCGAGGTTTACAAGAGTGCCGATAAGTTCATCGTCGACAGCTGGGTGCATTGTAAGAACAAGTCCGACATGCAGCGTATGTTGCAAGAAAATTTTCTTAGCGAAAAAGATCTCTACGCCGAGTTGCCGGAATTGCTCTCAGGTAAAAAGCCCGCGCGCCAATCCGAGCGCGAGCGCATCTTCATCCGCGCCATCGGGCTGGTCAACCAAGATATAGCCCTAGCGGACCACATTTACCGTCGCGCGCTGGAGAAAGACGTCGGTACGCGCCTGCCATACTAATTGCCTATCCTCCGATCGAAGCGGGGTACGGCATGCCGTGCCCCTACAAAACGTGTCAGATCGGAACCACAGACGTCATCGGATTGTCCGTTCTAAATCCTAAATGCGGCGTCGCGATTTTCCGCGCGCGAACTCAATCCATATCCACCTTCACGCCGTTCTTCGCACACTCCTCCGCGTACATTTTTCGCATCGAATCGTCTTCGTCCTCGAACTCGATTTGCTCGATGCCTTTTTCCTCCTTCTGCACGGCCGTGTTGGCGTGCAGCGCGACGAACTTACAGGGCTCCTTGCCGGTGTTGTAGTGCTGGTGCCAAGTGCCGGCCGGCGGTGAGATGCATGTCCCTTCGTGCCAGTCGTACCTTTCCGGTTTCTCGCCTTCATTCCACATGAGCGTGTAGCCGGTCGAATCGAGCAGAAAGACATGCGCGCCGGGGCCATGGCGATGGGCTTTCTTGTAGCGCCCGACCGGGAACTGAGACACATGGGCGAGCATGGCGCTGCCCGACATATGAATGTACATGTTGCGCGTGCCCTTGCCGCGCTTTTCTCTCGGCACGAGATTGATCTTGCGGATATCGGGGATGAAATTGGAATGAAGTATGCCGCCGTAATATTCGGTGAAATACTGTCCTTCTTTTGAGAAAAACTCGGGGTCGCCGGGATCAAACCGATCTTTGAACTGATAGTTGGTTTTGTAGATAAATTCAGGGTCGCGAAAAAGCTCGAAGGCCACCGGCTGGCTTGTCAACGCAAAGTAACGGCAAGGCTCGGA
>DASPXM010000090.1:0-6992 GCA_035637295.1 Verrucomicrobiia bacterium | reverse complement strand
GGAGACCGGCGTTGGAACGACCGTTGGAGCGATATCAGTCTAGAGGCGATATTCAAACGGCATGATCACGATGCGGAGACATTGGCCAAACTAACAAAGATCGACCGCGCCGCGCTGGCGCCCGTGGATCAGCTGAACTTCGACCTCTTTAAGAGAAATTATGAAAACGAGATCGAGGGTTTTCAGTATCGCTGGTATCTTCTGCCGCTCAATCAGCTTGACGGCGTACACACGGTAAATAGGCTAGCCGACGCGCTACGTTTCGAAACTCTCAAAGACTACGACGACTGGCTAACGCGGCTAAGAGCGCTTCCCCGCCGCATAGATCAGACTGTCATGTTGATGCGCGTGGGGATCAAGGAACGAATAATTCATCCGAAGATCGTTTTGCAGCGAGTTCCGGCCCAGATCGATCATCAAACAGTCAGCGATGCGAAAACAAGTCCCCTCTACAAGCCCTTCACACAATTTTCTTCGTCGATCACGGAAGCGGACCAAGCCCGTCTCGCTAAGGCCGCGGAAGAGACGATCGCTACTGCCGTAGCTCCGGCCTATCGTAAGTTAAAGGAATTCATCATCAGCGAGTACTTACCGGCGGCATGGGAACAAGTTGGATTATGGCAGCTTCCCAATGGAGCGGCGATGTACGCCTATTCCACACGCGACAACACAACCACCGATCTGACACCGCAGGAGATTCACGAGATCGGGTTAAAAGAGGTAAAGCGCATCCGGGCGGAGATGCAGGCCATCATCGACAAATTGGGCTTTCGAGGTTCTTTCGCCGAGTTCGCGAAGTTTCTGCGCAGCGATCCAAAATTTTATTTCAAAAGCGAGAATGAGCTACTCGACGCTTATCGCGCGTTGAGCCGGCGCATCGATCCGTTGCTCGTGAAAGTTTTTCGCAAGCTGCCGCGCATGCCCTATGGCATCGAGCCTGTGCCAGCAAATATCGCCCCCGACAGCCCAACCGGACTCTATCGCGGACCCGCCGCCGACGGTTCCCGCGCCGGCATAGTCAACGTGAACACTTTCAAACCGGAAATCAGGCCGAAGTACGAGATGATGGCGCTGTCGCTGCACGAGGGAGTGCCCGGTCACCACCTGCAGATAGCCATCGCGATGGAGCAGCAAGGCGTCCCGAACTTTCGGCGCTATGGCGGCTACACGGCGTTTATGGAAGGCTGGGGCCTCTACGCAGAGTCGCTCGGTGATGAGATGGGGCTTTACGATGATCCCTATTCTAAGTTCGGACAGCTCATGTATGAGATATGGCGCGCGAGCCGTCTAGTCGTCGATACCGGGATCCACTATTTACGTTGGGACCGGCAGAAGGCTATCGACTTTATGATGGAGAATACCGCGAGACAGGAAGTGGACGTGGTCAATGAAATCGACCGCTACATCGTCTGGCCCGGCCAAGCGCTCGCCTACAAAATCGGCCAGCTCAAGATCTCCGAGCTCAGAGCCAAAGCAAAACAAATTCTCGGTGACAAATTCGACATCCGTGCTTTCCACGACGAGTTGCTCAAAGACGGTGCCCTGCCGTTGGATCGGCTGGAAATAAAGATGAATACTTGGATCACCAGTCAGAAGAAGTAGCGATAACTTGGGATTCTAGTTCGGTTAGGAACATGGTGGTAACGCCAATCATCTCTCCTTACGGCTCGTGGAAGTCGCCGATCACCGCTGAGCTGGTTGCCGGCGCCGAGGTCGGACTCGAACAGGTCAGACTCGACGGCGACGACATCTACTGGATCGAGCGCCGCGCTCACGAAGGCGGGAGAAAAGTTATCGTCCGCCGCTCAAGCGACGGGAGAGTGACCGATATCACGCCTGCAGGGTTCAATGCGCGAACGCGGGTGCACGAGTACGGCGGCGGTGATTATGCAGTCTTGAATGGCAGAGTAATTTTTTCAAATTTCACCGATCAGCGCCTCTATCTCCAAGAACTCGGCAGCGAACCAAAGCCACTAACTCCGCAAGCTGCGCAGCGTTACACCGACGGCCAATTCGATCGGAGTAGGAATTCTTTCGTCTGCGTGCGCGAGGATCATTCCGGGCCAGGCGAAGCAGTTAATTCCATCGTGCGCGTCGATCTCAACGGCAGTGATGACGGTACAACCATCGTATCGGGGAATGATTTCTATTCATCGCCGCGCCTGAGTCCTGACGGCTCGCGGCTCGCATGGCTCACCTGGAACCATCCAAACATGCCCTGGGACGGCACGGAGCTCTGGGTCGGCAAGCTGAGCAAGGACGGCGTGGTGACCGAAAAAGAAAAAATAGCCGGTGGGAACGATGAATCAATTTTCCAGCCGGAGTGGTCGCCGGACGGCATTCTCTACTTTATCTCCGACCGAACTGGGTGGTGGAATCTCTACCGGTGGCGAGAAAACCAGGTCGAGCCGCTCTGCCCGATGAATGCTGAGTTTGGCCAACCCCAGTGGGTTTTTGGCACCAGCCTCTACGGCTTTGTATCGGAAAATCGGATTATTTGTAGTTATAGCAAAAACGGTCGTGATTACCTCGCCACGCTGGACACCGCGACGAGAGCGCTCAAGATGATCGACCTTCCCTTCACCACGATCTCTCAAGTTCGCGTCGCCGCACATTGCGTGGTTTTCATCGGCGCGTCGGCGACCGAGACAACTTCGATTATCTCGTTGGATTTGGCAACCGACAAACTGGAAGTATTACGCCGAGCGCGAGAATCGGCCGTCGATGCGGGATACATCGCGCCGCCGCGAGCCATCGAGTTTCCCACCGAACGCGAATTGACCGCTCACGGATATTTCTATTCGCCACGAAATCGCGATTACTCCGCGCTAACGAATGAGAAGCCGCCGCTGATAGTCATGAGTCACGGTGGCCCGACCTCGTCAAGCTCGGCATCACTGAAATATTCGATCCAATACTGGACTAGCCGGGGTATCGCCGTTCTCGATGTGAATTACGGGGGCAGCTCCGGCTACAGCCGCGCGTATCGAGAGCGGCTCAACGGCCAATGGGGCATCGTCGACGTCGACGATTGCGTCAACGGCGCGCGCTATCTCGCTGAACGCGGCGAAGTGGACGGCAATCGCCTTGCGATCCGAGGCGGCAGTGCGGGCGGTTACACGACGCTTTGCGCCTTGACGTTTCGCGACGCCTTCAAGGCCGGCGCCAGTCACTACGGCATCAGCGACTTGGAAGCGCTGGCCAAGGACACTCACAAATTCGAGTCGCGCTATCTTGACCGTTTGATCGGGCCCTACCCTGAACGGCGCGATCTTTACCTCGAACGATCGCCGATCCACTTCGCCGATCGCCTGTCCTGTCCGATGATTATCTTCCAGGGCCTGGAAGACAAAGTCGTCCCGCCCAATCAGGCACAGAAGATGGTCGAAGCCGTTCGAGCCAAGAAACTGCCGGTCGCGTATCTTACTTTCGAGGGCGAGCAACACGGCTTTCGCAAAGCGGAAAACATCCGCCGCGTCCTCGAAGCGGAATTGTACTTCTATTCAAGAGTTTTCGGCTTTGAGTTGGCTGAGCCAGTGGACCCGGTAAAAATTGACAATCTTTAGGGCACAAGCCCGTGGAAATTATCCGCCACAAAACCGCATCGGACTTTCTTGAGCGGGCGGGTGCTTGGTTGGAGCAAGCAGAAGCCGAAAACAATTTCATTCTCGGGGTCACTCCACTTCTGAAAAACTACTCGGAAGTGTTTAAGATTTCTCCTTACTACATAACACTTGAAGAGGCGGGGACCATCGGCGGAGTTGCCTTCATGAATCCTCCGCGCCGGTTGTTTATCACCCATATGCCCGCTCAAGCCGTGGTTATTCTCACAGACTACCTGCTGGATACAGGAGCGCCCGTCCCAGGTGTGAACGGACCGAAAACCGAAGCAGATCTATTTGCCGAATATTGGGCGACTAAGACAGGCAAACGTCTACGGTTGAAAATGAGTCAGCGAATTTATGCTTGTGAAAATGTTATTACCGTTGCACGGAGCCCCGGACGTTTAAGGTCCGCGACAAAAGACGACGAATCACTGCTGGTGGATTGGGCCGGAGAATTCTGTCGGGACGCCGGGATCGCGGACGAAATCGCCCACATGAAGGCTCAAATCCCAAACCTGACCGCCAAGGGATGGTTGTATGTTTGGGAAAATAGCGAGGTCGTGTCGATGGCCGACTTGGGCCGTGAGACTGCGCATGGTTTCTCTCTGTCTTTGGTCTACACGCCGAGACACTTGAGAAACAAAGGCTACGCCACGTCGTGCGTCGCCGAACTCACCAAACGCATGCTCGATTCCGGCAAGAAATTCTGTTGTCTCTACGCAGACCTTGCCAACCCGGCGTCGAATTCGATCTACCAAAAGATCGGTTACCAACCGGTCTGTGATGTGCAGGATTGGGTCTTTGAGTAAAGGTATGTCCAAATCGTAAGAGGAAAAAATGGCCGAGGTAATAACGGACGTGAAACAAGTCACTGCGGACTGGCTTACAAGAGTTCTTCGAGCCAACCGTCATCTTAATCAAGAGCAGGTCACGACCGTAGAGCTGAAGTCGTCGCGGCAAACGATCATCTCAAACATTTACCATCTCCGGTTAACGTACTCCGGTGAGACCTCCGAGCGGTCTCCATTGAATTTGTTTCTAAAGCTTACCAAAGAGGGCTTCGATTCAGAGATTGCAGCGCGCTTCGGCAAGAGAGAAAGCGAATTTTACAACGTCATCGCGAAGAGCATGAACGAGCCACCGAGCGCGACATGCTACGACGCCGCGTTCTCGCCTGACACGGGCAAATCCCATATGTTGCTCGCCGACTTGTCTGAAACTCATTTCCAAACCGATTGGCCGCTTCCGCCGTCGAAGCCACATTGCGAAGCAGTTCTGGACAGCCTGGCAAAGTTTCACGCCTCTTGGTGGGATCATCCCGAACTGGGAAAGAGCATCGGCAAGTTCCCTAGCAGTGGCTCCATTGATGAATATGTTCAATCCATGGAAAAGAAGTTCGCGGGATTTGTCGACTTCTTGGATGATCGCCTGTCGGCAGATAGGCGCCAGTTATACGAACGGGTCCTATCAAGAGCTCCCGGAGTATGGAAAGAGCGAATTCGCGAGGACCGCACCGATGGGAAAGGCCTTACGCTGATCCACGGTGATGCGCATTTCTGGAACTGTCTTCATCCGCGTCGGCTGGATCAAGACAAAGTTTACATCATTGACTGGCAATGCTGGCGGATTGATACGGCAACCGATAATTTGGCATACATGATCGGTCTTCACTGGTACCCCGATCGCAGACGCGCTTTGGAGCGTGATTTCCTGAGAACTTATCACGATAAGCTTTTAACGTGTGGGGTAAAAAACTATGACTGGGATGCGTGCTGGTACGACTATAGACTCTCGGCGATCGGCAACCTTTTGGTTCCAGTTTGGCAGTGGTCCGCAAAACTGTGGCCAGTCATATGGTGGCCTCATCTGGAACGAGCGATCCTGGCCTTCGAGGATTTAGACTGCGGCGAACTGCTGCAAGGCTACTGATTCCAGCAATCGAAACTTGAATCCAATGGCCATCGAACCCATAAAACGGCTTTCAACCAGGCAAACGATGCTTTCATGCAAAATCCCAGTCGGTCTAGAAGTCTAACGACGAAGCAACGCGATCTGAACTTATCGCGCCAGTATTACGCTGAAGAACTCCGCGCGGTGGCCAACATTCAATCTGAAGCGCTTGTGAGAGCATTCGCCAAAGTCCCGCGTGAGCATTTCCTTGGACCTGGACCGTGGCAAATCTTAAACCCGTCTCACATGATCGAAGAGAATAACGAAGGTTCCTACTACCGAGAAACAGCCGATGCTGATCCCAAGCATCTGTACCACAATATCCTTGTTGCGATCGATGCGAAGCGCTTCCTGAATAATGGTCAACCGGCTTTTCTAGCCATTTTAATTGACTCGCTGGCGCTGATGCCGGGAGATACTGTTCTCCATATCGGGTGTGGTACGGGTTACTATAGCGCAATTATGGCGGAAGTCGTCGGTCCCAAAGGTCATATCACGGCGGTCGAAATTGATTTAGAACTCGCGGCCCTTGCCCGGAATAATCTCAGACATCTTTCTTACGTTGAAGTGATCGAGGGCGATGGTGGTGTCATCGAGCCGGGCCTCAGCGATGGAATTCTTGTCAATGCCGGTGCCACACACCCCTGCGCAACGTGGCTGGATTCACTTCGGATCGGCGGGAGGTTACTCTTGCCGCTTACCGTTGCTAACGAGTCCGACTCTCCTCAGTCGGGCCAGATGCTCAAGATTATACGACAAGAAAACGGATTCACCGCCAGCTTCATATGCCAAACTATAATTTTCCCCTGCTCCGGCGCTCGCGATCCACAGTTGAACGACAAGTTGAACGAGGCGTTCAAACGAGGCGACGCGAAGTCAGTACAATCAGTCCGCCGCGACGCGCACGATGAGCAGGAATCTTGTTGGCTTCACGATGAACAGTTTTGCCTCTCTAAAACTTCGGTAGTTCCATAAATCGAGGACCGAAGTAGCGGCCCTTTTGCGCGAGGCTATTAACTGATATCGAAGGCTGCCCATGTACGAAGAAGCGAGACACGAACCGCTCATCGAGTTAGAATGGGATGAAGGACAGGCACGTACTGCTATCGATCGGATAGTCCGAGACACTCACGCGCATTTTGACTCGCAAAAGCTTTGGCCGGTGCATCCTCTTGACCAATTTGGAGAGGATCATACCAAACCTTTCAAAATGCTTTACTTCGGCGCCGTCGGGGTTATCTGGGCATTAGATTATCTAAACCGCATCGGTGCGACGAAGATCGAGCGTAACTATTCGTCCTCCATGATTCCATTCGCTCAGACGAATCGCCAAGACCTGAATCTCTCGCCGCCGGACACTTTCTCCTATTTGATGGGTGACGTCGGTATTCTCTTGGTTCAATGGCGTCTCGCCCCTACCGATGCCCTGGCGGACGA
>DASPXM010000089.1:0-5664 GCA_035637295.1 Verrucomicrobiia bacterium | reverse complement strand
CTGATTGACGTAGTGACTCGGTGTGATCTTCCAGCCTTTCACTTTCGTCGAGTGCGGCACGATGCGCTGCCACCAGAGGGTAGGGGGGAACTGATATGCCTTCTCATCGATAACACGCTTTTCGAATTGCCTTAAGAGCTTCAGGCGTTCTTTAGGGTCTGTGGCTCGGCTCTGCTTGTCGTATAGGTCATCCAATACGCTGTCATTGTATCTCGCGTAATTGACGGGACTCTTTTCACTGCTCACGAACTTGAAGAGCTGCAGATCCGGGTCATCCATAAAATCACAGGAAAAATCGATCCCGGCGTCGTAGTTGCCCTGGCGAAAATCATTGAAGTAAGCTCCTTCTTCCTGCTGGACGTGATTGACGTTGAGGCCGACCTGACGCCATTGATCGATGACGTAGACCCCGGTGACCTCGTAAGGCTCTCTGACGTTACGGTTCTTAAGCGTGAAGGAAAACCCTTCAGGCACCCCGGCTTCTTTGAGCAATCGTCTCGCTTCCCGGCGCGACGCCTCGATGTTCTTTCCGAATCCGGCGAGCTTAACGAGCTCCGACTCAGGTATGGCGAACTCGGAGCCGGGCCGGAAAAGCCCGCCTACGTACTTCATCACCGAGATCTGCGACAGCGCCTTCGATGCTCCCCACCGATCGATCGCAAGAGTGAGGGCGCGTCGAACTCGCACGTCGTCGAACGGTTTTTTCTCGTTATTGATGGTGACGGTGAGATTACAGACCCAGGGACTCTCTTGAACGACGACTTGCTTTCCTGCGGTCTTGACGATGTCATCGCGTGCCGCGGGGTTGAAGCCGCGGAATTCGATGAGCGCCTGTCCGCTGCGCACCGCCGCGACGCGCGGCGCCGTGTCGCGGATGATGACTGCTTTATAGCCATCGAGATACGGTCGGCCCTTCATGAAATAATTTAGATTCTTCTTTCCCACCCAGTGAGAGCCCGCGACATATTCGACGTAAATAAACGGGCCGGTGCCCATGATGTTCTTTTCATACCAGCGCGGGTCCTTAGCCAGGATGTCGGCTTTGTAGATAAAGTTCCATGGCGACGCCAGGTTGGCGAGAAAAGATGCCGACGGATGCTTCAAACGAAAGACCACCGTCTGCACGTCCGGAGTCTCCACTTTGTCCACGACCCCGTAGGTGGCCTGGCGTGCGCTCACCACGCCTTCCGGCGGAAAGATAATCTTGTCATAGGTTGCCTTCACATCTTTGGCGGTTAACTGGCTCCCGTCATGAAACTGGATGCCCTGGCGAATCTTGAATGTGTAAGTGAGCCTGTCTTTTGAGATTTGCCAGCTTTCCGCCACGTCGCCGACGATTTTTGGATAATTTTGCGGGTCGAACCTCAGCAGCGTGCTGTAGTGCGGCGCCACGGGGTGAATCAAGGCGAAGGTCGTCTCACGATGACCGTCGAAGGATGGTGGTGTGCCCCCCACGGCGAACACCAGCTCACCGCCGGACCGGGGCGCTTCCGCCGCGTTGGCTGTAACGGGACAAACCAACAGAGCCCCGACTGCGAATAACACCCTGGTGAAATGACACTTAATGACCGCTTTGACCCAATCAAACATGTGTTATCTCCCTTGAAGTTATTTTGCAGTTAGTCCTCGAAGATGCGGCGAAAATACGGGATTCGCCTTCCTAAAGTCAAGCTTGCCTCATCGCACCATGGTCACGACTCAATCCGACGGCGCGTGCTTGACGCTACCTCGCATCTGCCCTAGTCTTGCCCAAATCATGACGCCGCGAAGCTTCTCGGCAATCGGCAAGTTAAAATTTACCGTCACGACTTACACGCCGGCGATCGTTCTATGCGTGACGCTGTTTGGCTGCAGCGCGTTTCTGCAGCATCTGCCATCGCCAAGCCAAGCAGCGAGATCGACTGAGTCGCGCAAGCTCCATGAACTTTTTGAGAGCTATTTTGAAGCCTATTTGACGCTATTTCCCACCTTCGCAACGGAGGTCGGCGACCATCGCTACGACGACCAATTGGAAATCGCCATTAGCGAAGAACACATCGGCGCGCAGCGCCGCCTCTTTCAGCACGCTCTTGCCCGGATGGCGGAGATCCATTTAGACGAAATCGATTCCAAAGAGCGTCTTTACGTTGAAGTTTTCACGCGTAATTTGCGGCTCGCCATCGCCGGACAAAAATTCAAGCAGCATCTCCAGCCCGTGCGCCAACTGGCCAGTCTCGCGGTCGAGTTTCCGCTGCTCGGCTCGGGCAGTGGCATTCATCCGTTCAGAACTGTGACGGATTATGAAAATTTCTTAAAGCGTATCGAGCGATTTGAACTCTGGGTCGACACGGCAATCGCCAATCTGCAGAAGGGCGTGGAGCTTGGCATCGTTCAGCCGCGCGCCGTCATCGAAAGAACCCTGCCTCAGCTCGAAGCAATGATCGTCGCCGACGCCAAAGCAAGTCTGTTTTACCAGCCGATCTTGCGCATGCCCGGTGATTTCAGCGCGTCGGAGCGCGCCCGTCTCACCCGCGCGTACACGGAAGCCATCGAGCAGCGCATCGTGCCGACTTACCGCCATTTGCTGGCGTTCCTGAAAGAAGACTATCTGGGAAAAACTCGCAGCACCACGGCCTTGTCCGCACTCCCCGACGGAGACGCGTGGTACGAGTATCTGGTTAAAACCCAAACGACAACCGATCTCACTGCGGAAGAAATCTTTCAGTTGGGCATGAAGGAGATCGCGCGGATTAGACAAGAAATGGAGCGGGTGCGCGACGGTCATGGATTTCCAGGTAACATGAAAGAGTTTTCCGATTACCTTACAGCGAACGCACCCCGCGGTTACGACAACCGCAGCGACCTCATCAAAGGCTACGAGGCCATTCGCCACACGGTGACACGCGAGCTGCCGAAACTTTTCGGCCGCTTACCAAACGCGCTCTTTGAAATCCGCACCGTCGAAGAATTTCGCGAAAGAGCGGCGCCGTCGCAGTATTGGTCCGCTTCCCCGGACGGCTCGCGTCCGGGAACTTTTTACGTCAATGCGTCTAGGATCGAAGCCAACCCACGGCGCGCTTCCGAGCCGCTGTTTCTCCACGAAGCGGTGCCGGGTCACCATTTCCAGATCTCACTGCAACAGGAGCGGGAAGATCTACCGCGGTTTCAACGCTTCGCCGATTACACGGCGTTCGGCGAGGGCTGGGCGCTTTACGCGGAAAGCCTGGGCGCTGAGCTCGGCCTCTACAAAGAGCCATCGCAATATTTCAGCCGGCTGAATTCTGAATTGTTCCGGGCCGCCCGCCTCGTCGTCGATGTCGGTTTGCATCGCAAAAACTGGAGCCGCGAGCAAGCGATCAAGTTTTTAATGGACTCGACGATGAGCGGCGAAAGTAGCGCCAGCTCGGAGGTCGATCGCTATATCGCGGTGCCGGCACAGGCGCTCGGCTACAAAATCGGCCAGCTAAAAATTTCGGCGATTAGAGCGAAGGCGAAGGAAGCGCTAGGTCCTAAGTTCGACATTCGCGCCTTTCACGACGAATTGCTCAAAGATGGTGCACTGCCGCTCGATCTTTTAGAAATAAAGATGAACCGGTGGATCGAACGAATGCGCCATTAATCCATGAATGCTTTCTCATTACTACCAAGAGCACGATCCAACCGTTATCGTGGGGGCGGGTTTGAAACCCGCCCCTACTTCGGGCCCTTCGTGGTTATCTTTTCCTTGCCCCTCACCTTCCAGAGATTCAAAACCGTCCGGCCGTGGCAATTTTAGTGAATTCGAAGCGCCGGCGAGCTACAATGTCTTCTGTGGATATGCGCGCCGAGATTCTCACAACCGTAAATCATCTTAGGATCGTCAAGAGGCGGCAGCTCCCCCCGCCGCGAGTGATGACCGGCGAAGAGCGCCGCTTGATGAATCCCAACCGCGGACTGATCAAGCTTTGTGAACGCCACCTGGACATTTCATTTTCGCGTTTTGTCTATCCGCTTTTTGGCCACATTTGGAGCCCGTACTGTTGGTTCCTTGAGCGGCGCTTTCGTCTCGCTGAAACGAAACTTGCGCCGGCCGGTTGGCCCGGCGGACTTGCGCCTCTGAGAGTGCTCTTAATTTCCGACATTCACGGCGGGATTTTTTTGAAACCGGAGACGCTCTCGCAGATCATCCATGCCTTGATGCAGGAGAAACCCGATCTGGTCGTGGTGGCCGGCGACTTGGTCACGGGTCACACCAGCGAGGCAAATCCATATTTGACCGCGCTGGCAGCGTTAACCGCGGCGCCGCTAGGCGCTTGGTTCTGTTTTGGCAACCACGATTATTTTGGCGGCGACCCTGAAGAACTGCGGGAGAATCTCGCGGCGATCGGGATCAAGACGCTCAAAAATGAGAGCGTGTCATTAACCCACCACGGCGGGCATTTCGTCCTTGGCGGCATCGATGATCGGATCATGGGTAAGCCCGACTGGGAAGGTGTGCTATCCGGTCACGGAACGCCGCATCTGCTCATGTCTCACAATCCCGATAATTTTTATGAGGCCGAGGCGCACGGCGTGCCGCTCACGCTCTCGGGACATACCCACGGCGGCCAGATTCGTTTTCCCAACGGGCCCGTAATCATCAGGCAAAGCCGTTACTGCCTCGATGAAGGCGTCTACGCATATCGCTCCGCCTTGCTGGTTGTCTCTCGCGGTCTGGGCAGTGTCGCGCTGCCGATCCGTTGGGGCGCCGATCCCGAGGCGGTGCTGATCGAAATTGTTGCGCCTGATTGAAGCTGCGCGGTGCCGGCGAGTCCGCGATCAACTATTTCGCAATTGCGTTCACCTGGCGCGATCGGTTTACGAGATCGAAAAGCGCCTGCGCGCGTTTTCTTGGACGATGTTGGGCGTTGCGCCCATTTTCTTTGCGACGGTTTCCTGATCGAACATGAACCTCTTCCAGACTTCGGGCGGATAGCTTTCAAGCGGCAAGGCGAAGCCGTTGCGAAAGGTTAAGGCCTCCTCGACATCATTAGGCAGGTCGCGAATGGCCTGCAACGGATCCTGTTTCGTTCTGCGAAAACTATTTTTCGTCAATCATGCCGCGATCTTTGCCCGCCAGGCAGCGAGCAGTCGGTCCCGTTCGCTGCTCTCTACATGATCGAAAGCCTGCATCACGATATCGACGCCGACCATATCGCTCCACGCTTGCAGTAGCTTTTTGGTTAATGGTCCCGGAACCACCTTCGTCGGGTGCACGCTGTTGATGCTCTGGACCGGCACGATCGTCGGGCTGGTACTGGCGAGAAAGGCCTCCTCGGCATTGTAGGCGTCGTAAGGCGTAAAGTCGCCTTCCATCACTTCGACCTTAAGCTTCGCGGCAAGCTCGAACAGCGCATCTTTGGTGATTCCGTCCAGCACATTTTTATTGGACGGCGTGCATAGCTTGCCGTTCAGAACCAGGAAGAAGTTGTGCGCGTTCGATTCGCTGATGTTGCCATCGAGGTCGAGCATCAGCGGGATAGCCTGGGGATCGACCTGCTTCGCCTCGAAAATCGCCATGTTGTGATTCATCTTATTGTTGATCTTCGCCTTGGGCTCCAGACACTGCGGCGGGATGCGCCGTGTCGAAGGAATGACGAGCTTGACGCCGTCGACGTAGTGGCGCGCGAATTCCTCGAAGGCAATGCTGATGCAGTAAATCGCCAC
>DASPXM010000088.1:0-4109 GCA_035637295.1 Verrucomicrobiia bacterium | reverse complement strand
GTGAGCATGGTCGGCATTCTCAGCGGCAACGCGCCCATCAAAGGCCTTCTCGGCGGCATTCTCGGCGTATTTATTTCAACGGTTGGCCTGGACGCGAAATCCGGCATCGAGCGCTTTTCGTTCAACGTGGCCTATTTCTGGGAGGGCATCGATCTTGTTCTCGTCGCTCTCGGCATCTTTGCCATTCCGGAAGTCATCGACCTGGCCGGCCGCAAGGGAGCCATCGCCAAGGCGGAAGAATTTGGCAGCGGCTACGTGCAAGGCATCAAGGACGTCTTCATTCACTGGTGGCTCTTGATTCGCACTTCGATCATCGGGGTGTGGGTAGGCTTTCTTCCCGGTCTCGGCAGCTCGGTGGCGGATTGGTTTGCGTACGCTCACGCCGTGCAGACCGAAAAGAACCGAGAAAATTTCGGCAAGGGCGACGTGCGTGGAGTGATCGCGTCGGAAGGTTCGAACAACGCCAAGGAAGGCGGCGACTATATTCCGACCCTGGCCTTCGGCATTCCCGGCGGCACCTCATCGGCGCTCGTGCTCACGGCCTTTATCGCCGTCGGCATCAAACCGGGTCCGGACATGCTGACCTCACAGCTCAACCTGACCTTCGCGGTGATCTGGACCTTGGTGATCGCGAATATCCTCGCCGCTGCGATCTGCATGATCTTCGCGAAACCCATTGCCAAGATTTGTTTCATGCCGTTTTACGCCATCGTGCCGCCGGTCGTCGCCTTTGTCTTCATCGGCGCCTTCGCGGCCAACTTTCATACCTACGATCTCACCGCACTGATGATCTTCTCCACTCTCGGTTTTTTCATGCGCCGTTACGGTTGGCCGCGTGCACCTCTGGTGCTGGGCATGGTGCTCGGCGACAAGATGGAGCTCTACCTGTGGCTCTCGTATACGCGCTATGGATTGGAATGGCTGGCGCGGCCCATGGTCATTGTTTTGATCCTGCTCTTGATCGCATCCATTGTGTACCCGATTCTCACCGCCCGGAAACGCAACCTCGAGACGTCATTGTCGGAGGCTTAATGGGTCGCGCCGGGGAACAAATGTTTTTTACCGCGTTCATCGGTCTGATCATGCTCGCGGCTCTGTTCGTAGCCAAGGATTGGCCTGTTCGCGCATCCATTATTATTCTTTTGCTGGGAAGCATCGGTGTCGTGCTCGCCTTGCTACAACTGCGGCTGGATTTTAAGGCGTCGCGCGCCGCGGGCACAAAAATCCTGCGCCCCACATATGAGGTTCAGGCCATCGAGCATCAAGGCTGCTGGGGCAGTTTAGAAATCTGGGCGTGGCTCTGGGGACTCTTCTTTGCGATCCATCTTATCGGCTTTCTCGTCGCCCTGCCGTTGTTTGTTTTCCTCTACGTCAAGCTGTACGGCGGCAATTGGTTAACGGCGATACTCCTGACGGCAGTCACCTGGGCTTTTCTCTACGGCGTTTATGACAATCTGCTGAATGTTCCCTGGCCGAAACCGTGGATCGGGTTCTCGTCTTAGCCGGACCCTATTGAACTACCCCACAGCAAGCTGCGGTGTATCAGAACTTGGCGATGAGATTTGTCTTAAAGGCGTCACCCCCCCGAATGTTTTTATCGGGGGTCCAGTTCCGAACCCGTCTGTGGTGAGCCATGTCGAACCAGCGCTTAAAGCATGCGGGAATGACGGACTTCGGATAGGCAATTTATTTAACGCAGCAAGCTGCGGGGAATCAGATAGATTGACCGTCGCAAAATTTCTTGCGTCAAAATTTCAAGATTGGCGTACTGGAGTATCGGGAAATCCCATTACTCCAGCATTCCATCACTCCAATATTCCACTTGCTAAGCACTCTTCGTCCGGATCCCGGCAACCGTGAACGGCGGATGCCATGTGAGGTCGGCGCCCGGCCCGGTGCGCTCGATCAGTGCGTCGATAATGTACGGCTTGCCGTCGCGCGTCGCCTGGATGGCGCGCTTGAGCGCAGTTTGCAGCTCGCCGGCGTCGCGCGCAAAGCTGCCTTTGATGCCGTACGCTTCGCCAATCTTAGAGAAGTCGATATCGGGGTTGCCCATGTACGCGCTCATGTCCTTGTTGAACTTCGCTTGCTTGCCTTGCTTGGAGAATTGCCTGCGGCGCACGCCGTCGTAACTCCGGTTGTTCATGACCACGGTGATGATCGGCGCCCCATAGCGAGCGTAGCTCCAGAAGGCTTCGGTCTGGCCGAACATGATTCCGCCGTCTCCTTGCAAGCTAACAACTTGGCGATTCGGCCAGGCAAGTTTGACACCGAGCCCAGCGCCTACCCCCCAACCCAGGCATTGCCCCGTGGTGCGGCCCATAAGCGTTCTGCCGCCTTCTTCGCCGTAGCTGATCCACCTTTCGGTGCGCTTGTTGTCGGCAATCTCCTGGACCACCACCGCATCTTTGTCCATCGCCTTGTCGAGCTCGAATACCACGCGCTCCCACGACATCGGATTGCTGTTCCAAGTCGACTGCGCGGCCTTGCGCCACGACTCGCGCAATGCGGCGGTAAACTTCGTCGCCGCCTCCAGGCGCGGCTTTCGAATCGCTTCGATGCGCTCCTGGGTGAGCATGGACTTCACCGCGTCCGTGAGATCGCGCAGCGTATGGCCCACGTCAGCGGCGATGCTGAAGCTGGTGGGGAAAAGCCGCGCCATATCATCGGTCTCGATGCGCGCGTGAATGATCTTCACTCCTTTGGGCAAGAAGACAAACGGATCTTCCTCTGCGTTCTCGCTCATGCGCGGAAATTGTCCGCCGATATTCACGATCAAATCCATGTTCCGCGGAAAGCGCATGTTGGCGACGAAATCCCCTAAGAACAGCGGATGCATGCTCGGAAAGTCCAGGAAAAGCCCGCGCTCGCGGGTGACCGGAATACCCAACAACTCGGCGAAGGCGAGCATCTCCTTTTGCACCTTTGATCGCGTGATCTCATGCCCCGCTATGAGCAGCGGATTTTTCGCCTCGACGATCATCTTGGCTGCAGCTTCGATCTGTTTGGGATCGGCTTTCACCTTCACCGGAACGGTGAAATAGTCCTGGCTGATCACATTTGACTTGACGTCTTTTTCCTCCAGCAGATCGTCGGGAATAGTTAGAAACACCGGCGACCGGGGCGGCGTCGAAGCGAGTTTAAAGGCGTGGCGCATATGCTCGCCGATACGATTGGCCTTGACGATGTCCCAGCGCCATTTGGTGACCGGCTTGACGAAGTCCAACCAGCTTTCCACGTCTTCGAAGCTATCCCGGCCATGAGTATCGAGCGGGGTGCGCGGCGTCATCACCACCATGCCCGAGCGGTCCTTCCAGGAATTCACCAAATTCGTTACTTGGCGCGGAACACCGACCGCTTGGGTGACGACGAACGGGATCTCACCGGAGGCAATTTCGTATCCCTGCGCCATCGCCACGGCTTGTCCCTCCTCAGTCGCGATGATGAGGTTAATATCCGGCTTGTCTACCAGCGCATCCAGAATCGGCCCTTGCGGTGAGCCGTTACAGAAGAACATGTACTTGACCTTGGCCGCGCGTAGGCACTCCGCGATCAGCTCGCCCACCTCGCCCTGAAACGGCTTGATCATTGTCGGTGGAATTTCCTGCGCTTCGGCATAGCCCTTAAACGATTCCACCACCGACTGGGCCGCCGTCAGACTGAATCCCGTAGCCACCAGACCCTTTAAAAAGCCGCGCCGCGAAAGCTCGCCATTTAAAAAACGCATCGCTAGTTCGCGCATAAAACCTCCCAGGGGGATTGAGGTGTTGGAATATTGGAATGTTGGGCTTCAACCCATTACTCCAACACTCCATTATTCCATTATTCCATTCTTTTTATTGGTTAGCCGCTTTTTGCTGGAAAACTCTTCGCCAGATATTTAACAATCTGGTCGACCTCTTCGGGAAAGATCTGCGCCCCGCGCGAGACCATATCGTAGACGGAGCGTTCCCACTCTTTGTCGGTCTTCCGCGATGAAACTACCTTCTGCAGGTTGTGGCACGATTTGCTACAAAGTTCGACGACCAATTCCTTTCCTTCCCCCGCCGGCAACTGTTTTGTATAGTCTTCCTGCGGCCATGAGACCGCAGCAGAGACGATAAACCCGA
>DASPXM010000087.1:0-2985 GCA_035637295.1 Verrucomicrobiia bacterium | reverse complement strand
TCAATATCCCCAGGATCTCGTCGGCACGGTGATTTTTCTCTCTTCCGATGACAGCGACTTCATGACCGGCCAAGCCATCGGCGTCGACGGCGGCATGAACATGCATTAGATGGCCCGCCACGGAGGCGCAGAGGGCGCGGAAAGTGAGTTTGAAATATAAACCTCTGTGTGCTCTGTGCCTCTGCGGTGAATCCTTCTTGTGTTCCTTTGGTCTCGCTTCACCGCGCTGGCTGGACGTGCATCATTCGAAGATCATGCTGGTGAAAGTCACAACGGATCCGGTTTCCGGTGTGAAAGCTTGACCGTATTTGAGATGTTTACCCGCGACCCCATCGAGGAGATGGATTAAAGAGTAGAGCGGCGAAAAACCGCAAATTCGTCTCCGATCCTGATCTTTGGCGATCTCGTTGAAAAATCCCGGCGCATCGAGCGCAAGCAGCCGGTCGACAAGGCTATGATCCTCGGTCTCAACCCATTTAAGAAAATCATCTGTGATCGGCTCTTGGTCGCCGAACTGCCGCCCGACGTGAGCGAGATCGACACCCGCGACGAAACAGACTTGACGCGTTTCCTTTTCCGCCATCTCGCGCAGGGCGCGCAAGAAAGTCCCCACGGCTGAAGTTTTTTCCGGCGCCGTCTGATTCATCATCATGGAATGAAACGAAGACACCAAAATCGGCACGATTTTAAATGGTCTCTCCGGCTGGCCAGTTATCGCCGCCCTTTGCCCCGCGACGTGCTTGAGAAATACGACTTGAAATTCTAGCGAGTGCTCGCCCCGGTGCAGATATTCGTCAACGAAATAATCTTCGGCACACTGGGCCTGCAAACGATTGACGAAATCTGTGTCCGTTTCCACGACACCAAGCGGCGTCGCAAAATCTTTGAGCGTCAAAATATACGGCGCCTGCCCGCCACAATGCGACGTACCGAGAAGAATGTAGAGATCGGCGCCATCGCTTTCCGCGAGAGGTTTGTAAGCCGAGGCGTAGGCCGGACCGCCGCGATGGAAATCGATATGCGGCGCGACCACGGCGCGCGGCGTAGAGCATTGTTTTTTAGGCGACGGTAGTCCGGGTCCGTTTGGCAAAGAAAAATAGCCGTCGAGCTGACTTGTCAATTGAGTCGGATCGGCATTGTAGACGCCGCCGACATGCGCGGCCGTGCGCGTCGGCAGGCGGCGAAATTCGAGCATCACCGCGTCTCGATAAGTAAGGAATCGCTCGCTCTGCAAATAATAGTGCTGGTCGAGCGTATCGACGAAATCCTTGAGTTCCTCGCCGAGCAGCAATGTGCCGAACTGCTTGCAATAGGACTCTTGGATGTCAAGCAGGGAATGCCGGCCATCGAAGTGAGACAGTATAAAATAACCTACCGGTGAAATGCCCAAGGGAGTGGCGAGATTCAACGGGTCCCTTAGGTGGATCAGGGTGTTGCCGTCTTGTTGAACCGGAAACGCTTCGATGGCGCGGAGCCGAGGTTTGTCGTCCATTATCGAAGGCGGGAGGGAGTTCGATTCAAGGTGGAAAATTTTGTCAACGAGGAAGTCGTTCCGGAGGACTAATTGGCCCTCAAACGATGCCCAGTCGCTGTTTCGCTTCTTCGCTAATCATACTCGGGTTCCACGGCGGATCCCAGACCAGATCGACCGTGGCTTCAACGACGTCGTCCAGCGCCAATATCCTTTGCCTCGCGTCAGCAGCGATCATCGTTCCCATGCCGCAGCCGGGCGCGGTTAGCGTCATTCTGACGGCGACCTTGTCGTCGTTCACCTCAACGTCGTAGACCAAACCGAGATCGACGATGTTGACCGGAATTTCCGGATCGTAACAATCGTGCAGCGCTTCGTAAACCTGTTCTTTGGTGACCATCCTTTATCTCCTGTTTTGAAAACTACTGATCAAAACCATACCCCCGGCTTATCTACGTCGTAATGATCGCTGGACCGCCTTTCCTTGCTCGTTCCGACGCAATTGATAGCTGTCCGGCCAACTTCGCGGCGATTTCCAGAAAAATTTTGCTCACAGACGACTTTGGGTCTTGAATCAAAATCGGCACGCCTTTGTCGCCACCCTCGCGCAGCGCCGGCGTGATCGGAATTTCGCCGAGATAGGGAATCTGGAACCGCTCGGCCGCGCGCTGCGCGCCGCCTCGGGAAAAGATCTCATGGCTTTTGCCGCAGCCGTCGCAAATAAAATAGCTCATGTTCTCGACGATACCGACGATGGGAATCATCACCTTGTCGAACATGGACTTGGCGCGCACCACGTCGGCGAGTGCCACGTGCTGGGGCGTGGCCACCAACAGCGCGCCGCTGACTTTCAGCTGTTGCGAAAAGGTGATCTGCACATCGCCGGTGCCCGGCGGCATATCCACCACCAAGTAATCCAACTCGCCCCAATGAACGTCAGCCATGAGTTGGTGCAAGGCTTTACCTAACATCGGGCCGCGCCAAATCACCGCTTGGTCCGGGTCGAGAAAAAAGCCGATCGACATGACCGGCACGCCATGAGCCATGGTAGGTTCGATCTTGTAGCCACCGTCGACTTCGATCTTTCTCGGCTCGCCTTTGACGCCCATAATGATCGGCACCGAAGGCCCGTAAATATCCGCATCCAGCAAACCGGTCGCGGCACCGTGCATCTTGAGCGCAACGGCTAAGTTGGCCGCTACTGTTGATTTACCTACGCCACCTTTGCCGGCCGCGACGAGCACGACGTTTTTCACCGTCGGTAACAGATCCGTCTGCCCCGCTCCAGCTTTGCTGCCGCGCACCTGAGCGCCGAAGCTAATTGCCAGACCGTTCACTCCGGGAACTTGAGCCAGAGCTTGTTTGCAATCGTGTTCGATGGTTTCACGCAAAGGGCAAGCCGGCGTGGTCAATTCCACCGTGAACGTGACCTGACCGTGATCAACGGCCAAGTTTTTTACCATGCCGAGGCTCACGATGTCGCGATGGATCTCCGGATCCTGGACTCCGCGTAA
>DASPXM010000086.1:0-4673 GCA_035637295.1 Verrucomicrobiia bacterium | reverse complement strand
GGCATCAATGTTGGGCTTGGGCATTACGTTGCGCCCGCGCGGCCGGCCGTGGAACGAGAAGATAATTTAACTGTGCCCTTTATGATTCCAAAATCGTTGCCTGAAGCACCAAAAATCCTTAGCGAGGCCAGTTAAACTTTTCGCGGGTCATGGCATTATAAATAGTATGCCCAGAGTAAATGGAGATCTGAGTCTTTTTGAAGTCCCGGCAAAAGTTCCGGGAGGATTTATTTATCACCAAAACTTTCTTTCAGAGGGCGAAGAGCATGAACTTATCCGGGAGATTGAGAAACTTCACCTTACGTCGTTTAAATATTATCAATTTACGGGAAAGCGGCGCACAGCTAGTTTTGGCTGGCAGTACGAGTTCGGAGCAAGTGAAATCACAACAGCTCCAGACCCGCCGGCATTTCTCTTACCGGTCCGGACACGCGCCGGAAACCTCTTCAACATCGATCCGAATAGTTTAATTCAAACGTCCGTCATTGAATATTCTATTGGATCGCCGATTGGCTGGCACCGGGATATTCCGCATTTTGGCGTTGTGGTTGGCGTGATGAAATATTATCGATCGAACTGCAACCGCGCTCAATTTATTTAATGAGCGGACCTTCGCGAGAGATCTGGCAGCATTCAATTCCGCCGGCGAAGGAGCTTCGCTACTCGATTACGATGAGGACTTTGCGCGCGAAGCCATAAGAGGCTTTGAGACGAAAACTTTAATTGACGAGACCAAAGAGACCCGGCTCTTTATGCAACGGTCAGCCGCGGATCCAGCAGGGAACTAAATTCTAACGTCCTTGATCATTGGCGTTATGACGAGCGTGGATAGACAAGCTTGAGTCCTCCTAATGTTTTTCTCTAACCGGCAATATCCGCGGCTTATGCGCTGCTTTCGGAACGGCTGTCGTCTGTTAGGCGAACCAGCAGCCCCTCTTCCGCGCGGAGGTGGAGATCACCTCGCACACGCTCGCCCGCGCGATCCAGACGCGTCGAGAGCACAATCCTTCCCTCAGATGCCTTGTTTGAAAAATTAACGACCTGCGGCTGAAGCCCCAGGTTTAGCGCGATTAGAAATGCGCTTTCCCAATCGCGGCGCACATAGGTGAGCAGATCCCCATCGGCTTCCATCGGCTCGAATTGTCCCACCTCGAGCGCCGACTCGCCGCGACGAACTTTGATGAGTTGGTTGTAAAGGGTGAGCATCGAGGCCGGATCATCGCGCTCTGCTTCCACGTTCACCTGGGTGTAGTCTTCAGCAATCGGCAACCAGGGTTCGCTCTCGGTAAATCCCGCGTTCTTTGCCGCGCTCCACTGCATGGGAGTTCGCTCCGGATCGCGACCCAGACCGCGACCCGGAACATTTTTCTCGTACGGATCCTGAACCTTTTCCAAAGGAATTTCCACATCACGCATGCCGATCTCATCGCCATAATAAAGTGTCGGCGTGCCGCGCAGGGTGAGCAGCAGCATCGCCGCTAACCGCGCCTGGGCCGGACCGACCCGGGATGCGATGCGTGGCCGGTCGTGGTTTCCGAGAACCCAGTTCGGCCATCCATGCTCCGGCAGTGCCGCTTCGTATTCCCCGATGATTCGAGCGATATCGCGCGCATGCCACTTGGCGAGGAGAAGCTGAAAGTTGAAGGGGACGTGGACGCCGCCAAGATCGATGCCATAGTATTGTACCAGCCGCTCCATGGGCAGATAGATTTCACCGATCAGCACCCGATCTTTGTATTGATCGACCAGGCGCCGCATGCAAGCAATGATTCCGTGCACCTCCGATCGATCCGTGGTGTAAAGCGAAATCAGCTTTTGATACGGGTCGCTGCCCTCGCGCCAGCTCGGGTTGGGAGGATTGTCGCGAAATTGATCGTCTTTGATCAGATGCCAGAGTACATCCACCCGAAAGCCGTCGACGCCGCGCTCCAGCCAGAAGCGCAAAACGTTCAGCATCGCCTCGACGACTGCGGGATTGCGCCAGTTAAGGTCGGGCTGTTCGCGAAGGAAGGCATGGTAGTAGCATTGCTCTGTATGCGCGTCGTATTCCCAAGCGCTTCCCCCAAAGCAAGATAGCCAGTTATTCGGCGGCCCGCCGCCCGCGGCGGGGTCACGCCAGATATACCAGTCGCGTTTGGGGTTGTCGCGCGACGATCGCGATGCAACAAACCACGGATGCTGGTCGGAACTGTGATTGGGGACAAAATCCAGGATGACTTTGAGATCGCGCGCATGCGCCTCTCCGATCAGTCGATCGAAATCAGCGAGCGTGCCGAACAACGGGTGGATCGCGGTATAGTCCGCCACATCGTAGCCAAAATCCTTCATCGGCGACGGGTAAAGCGGCGCGATCCAGACGGCGTCGACGCCGAGCCAGCGCAGATAATCCAGCCGCGAGATCAGGCCCGCGAGATCGCCCACGCCGTCGCCGTTACTGTCCATGAATGAGCGCGCATAGACCTGGTAGATAATACCCCGTTGCCACCAGAGATACGTCGTCGCTCTGTTTGCGCTGTCCCGAACTTGCTCGGTTCGCTCATGGGTCATCGGTGTCGTCCGAGATCTGATCTGGTAAATTCAGCTCGCTTCAACTGCGATATCCAAAGGCTGCGGGAATAACACAAACCGCGGTGTGCCACCGCGCGGTCTGAACATGGCTTGGTCATGTTTCATGAAGGCGTTTCTGAGATAGCAAAGCGGCGACTTTGAATTATTGACCTGGGCCCCGACTCGAGCACACCGCCATCATTATACGAGCAGTGCGATTCAACTGTCTTGCTAATAAATAGGGAGCAAGGAAACCATTGCCGCTAATGATTGTTCCCCGTGTCGAATCGTCACGCGCCTCCCTGGAATGAGATAATCCCGTCGTATGTAACCGAGAGCGATGGCCGAATCCGCGTGTGGTGAGAAGCGGCAGCTCGTAATGGTGCCGATCTCGTGCTCGCCGTTGTAGATCTTAGCCCCAGCCTGTACGGTTTGCTGGCTTTGCAGAACGAGACCGCAGAGACACCGATTAAAATTGACCCATCGGTCCTGGCCTGTTTCCAGCAGAGAATCCTCCTCAGTAATGTCAACGCCGTAAAGGGGAATGCCGGCTTCGATTCGCAGCATCTCCTGTGCCTCCACACCGACCACGAAAGTGACCACCGCGTTCCCACTTCCTCAATATGCGAAACGACATCCGGCAATACGGTCACTGGTATGACTAGATCATAACCTCGCTCAGCACCGTGGGCCACCACGATCAGAGTCACATTGCTGTCGGCAATCGTGACTTGCATGTGAACCAAATCGCCTGAAGATAGGCCATCCGTAGCCGTGGCCTCGGAGACGAGCCGTTCGGCATTGGGGCCTTGCAGTGATAGCATCGTAAAATCAGCGAAGAGATCTTGGATTTCAACTTCCGCAGCCGCGCGATGCCATCGCAGATGCTTGAGTATGGTTTCTTTGCGGGGCTCGGGAATGTCAACAATAAGGAAATCGGTTGAGCAAAAGATTCTCGCGTCGGCGAGAACTTTACCGTGAAGGTCCAAAAAAGCCGCATGCAATCCTTTGCCCGTGGTCAATGCGTTCACATCGTTGGAGACGATGTCGTTTAGCAAAGAGGTCCGGTTGTCCCCATGGAAGCGAAGGAGGTTACGCTGGCAGAGGTCGAGCATCCCTACACCATTTCGGACCGCATGGTATTCTGCAAGCGGGTCGCCAAAGTGAGCCGGCAATAACCAGTGCTCATGTTCAACCAACGTCGCTCCCCGGGACCGGTAAAGATCGAGCAGCGCGGATTGCTTGACCATACTCGATCCGTTACGGTTGCCGCACCAGATCGACTCCGGCGGCGATGGCGGGAATCATGTCTGGGTAGAGTCGGCTTGCAGTGTCAAGGAGTCTAAACGCGTCTTCTTTGTCGCACAGGATCTCGATAATGCGCCGGTTACAACCAGCCTGCCCGTTGTGGGGTGACACAGCATTTGTGAGGATCGAGTATTCGGGAAAGGTTATAGCGTACTCGGCTACGAATGGGTGGTAGGACTCGGGGAATATCATGATCAGCACCTTCATGGGTTAGCATTCAACTTCGCGACGCCTCCGTAGTGAAAAGACTGCAGGTTTTCTTATGTGCAGCCACGCACGAGAAACAGAATTATTAAGATAGGGATCGGTATGCCGATCAGCCATAATAATACCCAACCAATAGTGCCGGCCTGATTTTTTAGGGTTTCCATAACTCCTCCTTCGAATTGGAGCTGGCGCAATCAATATGCCAGAGCGAAATTTACTTAATTTTCGCGGCGATGAGTGAAAATAGCTCGACCGATATGAGTACGTCCTTTTACCCACTAGAAGAGAAAAACAGACGCGTACGTCGCGATTTGAACTCTACCCATATCGTTTTTAATCGCGCTCGCGTTGGGCACTTCTCATAAAAACTGACCGAAGAGTCGCGTAATTTGCTCGTGCGTCATTTCAAAGAACGCACAGAGCTGCATGAGATTCTTAAGCGTGCCACCCGCAATGAAGTGGCGGGGGTTGTCTATGCGTTCGAGCGTGAACCGCAGCAGGCAGAGGCGCTGCTTGAGATGGCGCGCGATCATTGCCCGCCGGCGGTAAAGGACATTGAACACGCGATCTTCGCGGCAACGGCGGGTTGAGGCTGAATTTTATTTTGACGC
>DASPXM010000085.1:0-5874 GCA_035637295.1 Verrucomicrobiia bacterium | reverse complement strand
CGAGGCGCAAAGCCGGGGAAATCGCCGCGAAGGTTCCAAAAAGCCATTATGTCGCGGTACTGAAATGAAGCGCCGAATCGTCCGCACATAGTCGTCAGTGCAGCCGCTTTAGCACGGCGAGATAGTTCGCCCGCTCAGTGCCCAATTTGGCTTTGAACTCCGCGTCCGTGAATACAACCCTTTTCGATCAACAGCTTTACCGTGGCCTCTGACATCGCCAGGTTGCTCACCATAAGTTCTTCAAGGGTAACGGTTTTTTCTGTGTTTCGTCGGCCATCTGCTCTCCCGTGGTTCGATTTCCGGGAAGCGTAACACACTTGCGATGGCGATTCCTGTCAGTCCTTGCCCTCTCCTTACGTCGTACTTAGAACCACGGGCGTAGCTTGACGCCAAAGACCATAATCAAAGACAATATCAAGCAAAAGGAGGATCGGTGAATGGAAAAATGGAACTATAGGGGCGTCTCGATCCGGCAAACTTCTCGCAAGACCGAATCAAGTCGATGGCTTTCAACTGCTTGTTTCCGAACTCCCCAATGCGGCTTTGATCTAACAGCGTATCCGGCGCGAGAGTTTGATGGTTTTGCGGATCCAAACAACGCGGAGCAGGCGACCGAAATATTTGCCAAGGAACAAATTGATAAACTCTAAGGTTGCCGGGGCGCCGTTCACTCAAAAGTGAGCCTCTAAACTTCTTTTCAGCGGCGCGCGGCTCGCTTACTCGCGTTTCAGCGAGGCGTTAAGCATCTGCCAGCGGGCTTCCGGCTTTGTTTCTTCTCGACTTGCGGAGCAAGCGACGGTTTAATTACTAGCCCCCTGTCCCTAAGGCGTGGGTTCTTTGACCTCGACCAGGGGGGCGAGCTTGGACAGTTCTTTTAAGATCTCGGCGCGCCGCTCGCTCTTTTCGTCGGTTCGCAGATATTCCCGCGCGAGCGCGTCCATGCGGCGGTAGAGCTCGGCTGATTGAGAGGGCCTGGCCAGCATGATTATTCTTCGCGAAACGCCACTGATCTCTTGATCCCATTGAGAGATGCATTGAGGATTTGCCGCCTGCCTTCCTTATCGACATCGAACTCTCGATCTTGCGTAATAAGCGGCTTACGAAATTGAGCGAACGGCCACTTGATCGTCCCCCGGGCGGCGAGATAGTCGAGAGCGGCGAACACTTCCGGTGTGCCAACGTCGTCGGTGTAGGAGCGATCGACGGCATCCTCCAAAGACAGTGAGGGCGGTTGGTATATTCACTCGGCGCCCTTTTTCTTGACCGAATCCGCGAGGATGCTGAGGCTTGTCATGTCTTCGATAATCTCGAGTCTGCCGGGATCGCCGCGCGGTGTGGCGGCGACGTCGCGGGCCAGTGTATCCATGCGGTGATACACCGCTTCAATCGTGCTGAACTCCGCTGGCGGCATCACCAGGCGGTTTTTCGCCTGTTGCTTTGTGCGCGCCACGTTTTTTAACTCGTCGCGGAGAACGCTGAGCCGGGAAAGTTCGTCGAGTAGTCCAGCGCCGCCTCGATCATTCATCAGGACGGTGTTGTATTCCCGGATCAGCACGCCGATGCGTTCGGTCAAAAACCCCAAAATATTGCGGCGCTCTATCTCATCGATTCGGCAGAGCAAGGCCGGTCAAAGTGGCGGATTGAGGCATTGAGATTGAACTTCAACGCGTTCATCTTGCCGTTCTTCAAGGCGGAGACTCCCATGAGCGCGATCACGGAAGTGGATGTTGAGAATTTCATCAAGCAACACAAGCGGCGAAAGGTTAAAAATTTGACTATCTGGCATTACGTCAAAGATTTGCGAGCGTTGTTCTACGGGGCGATGGAGAAACCGCATAAATTCGTGCGCGTCAATCCGGTGGTCGACGCCAATTTGGACTTGATCAAAAACCGAAAGTCAGTCAAACCGCCGCTAAACCTAAAAGACTTCGAGCGGGCCTTCTCTGTGTTGGATCAATACGAGCGCGCCTGGTGGAAAACGCACGAGTGTCTCGGGCTTCGGATGGATGAGGGCAACCGACTTCGAAGAACGGATCCGGACTTCGAAACGCGATGATTCACATTCCAGGAACAAAGACCGAGGGGAGCGAGTGTTACTTGCCAATGTCTCCAGCGCTTCAAAATGAGCTGAAGTCGTACCTAGCGAGCCGTACGGATGACTCGCCTTTTTTATTTCCGGGAAGATCGGCGCAGACTAAGGGCAAAAAGATCTACAGTCGGCGCCGTTTCTTCGAGAAGATTAAGCGCGTTACAGCATTCAGGGCTTACATGGAAAAGAACCCCACCGTCACCGCGATGAACGCATGGAAAGAACTCAAGAGCCAGAATTACCCGGGCGGCGTGAAACTCACAACCAAGGAATTAAGAGACTACTTTGCAACGCAGGTATCGGCGCAGGTCACCGACCCGAACACAGTCAAAAATCTGATGCGGCATACGAGCCTCAACACTAGGACTCTCTACACCCGCACGGTTACGGAGCGCATGAAAGCGGCTGTGCAGAATCTCGGCCAACCCTTGGAGGCAAGTCTGGAGGCAACTCCCTGCGCAAAAAGACACAGAACGACATGATGCGGAAACTACTCGTGCGATTAGTAAAGGCGCAAAATGCAAGAGAAAATCATGGTGGTCGCAGTAGGACTTGAACCTACGACCTCGCGCATGTGAGGCGCGCGCTCTAACCAGCTGAGCTATGCGACCACGGGAAGATCTTTTTTAACACCTTGGAAAGGAAGCTTCAAGAATCAGCGGCCGCCAGGATTCGCACAACCGGAAGTCTTCGAGCCGCTCGGACAAGGTTAGAATGCATTGTTGCGGCACGATGTTTTTGTGTAAGATGCCTGCGCTCGATGGATCGTCAATGCTCCTGGCGCAGTCCAGGCAGTCAAATGGGGCGTGCGCCAGAACGGAGGATAACCCGTTATGAAAAATCATAGTTTAAGTTTCGCTGTATCTATGGGACTGGTAGGTTTGGTAACCGCATTGGTGACATCAGCACCGGCGGCACAGGCGCCGTTCTACGAAGGTAAGACCCTGCGCGTTCTTATCGCTTCGGGTCCCGGCGGCGGCACGGATACCGCAGGCCGGCTGGTAGCGCGTTATTTGCCGAAATACCTCCCGGGCAATCCCAAGATCGTTATCCAGAATATGGGCGGCGGCGGGGGCACCATCGCCAACAACTATTTCGCCAGCGAGGTAAAACCGGACGGCCTAACGATCATGCAAGATTCATCTTCCAGCGTGGCGAACTTCGTTCGCGGCGGTCCTTCCGTCAAATACGACCCGAGAAAGTTCCGTCTCATCGGCGGGGTCGCGCGGCCCGGAACCCTGCTTATGATCAGAAACGAAGCCCGCGAAAGGTTGACGAACAAAGGCGCCAAACCCGTCGTGGTCGGCGACACGGATGGAATCCGCAACTGGATCGCGATGACGGTTTGGGGGGCCGAGTACCTCGGCTGGAACCTACGCTGGATTTACGGCTATCCGGGCAGCCGCGAGCTGCAGCTTGCCATTCGCCAGGGAGAAATCGATATCTGGGCAACGCAGAATGCCAAGCTGGTAAAAGACCTGCAGCGCGAGGGGGTCGTGCAGATTGTCGGGACTGAGGAAGATCAGCGGCGCGAAGATTTTCCGGATGCGCCTACCTTCCTCGAGCTCCTGGGCACTAAAAAGCCCACCGGTCTCTCCTGGCAGGCTTATCAGGCTTGGGCGGGCGCGCCGGAACTTGATAAGTACCTGGTCGTACCCGACGGCACGCCGGATCATCTGGTCAAACTCTTGCGCGAAGCATTTTCGAAAGTGATGAAAGACCCTGAAGTGGACAAAGACGGCGATAAATTTTTTGGCGATGGGTGGAAAGCCCACGGCGCGGAAAAGATCGAAGCGGTGATTCGCGACCATATCGCGATTCCCAAGGAGGCCAAGGATTACATTACCAAGATGCGGCAGAAATATAATTTGCCGGTGGGCGAGACAAAATCGTAAAAAAGTCACAAGAAAGGTAAAAATGCGAAGCATGATGAAGACCAAAACCCGCGCCGTCATATTTGCCGCGTGGTTCTCGGGATTTGTAATCGGTTCCGACCACGGGCTCTTTGCTGCAGAAGCGCCGTATTACGAAGGGAAGACCCTACGCATCATCGTCAGCTCCGGCGCCGGCGGAGGGACTGATTCAGCGGCCCGGCTGGTGTCGCGCTTTATCTCCAAGTATATTCCCGGGCATCCGAAGGTCATCGTCCAGAACATGTCCGGTGGCTCCGGCACCATTGCCAATAACTATTTCGCCAGCGAGGTGAAGCCGGACGGATTAACGATCCTGCAAGACGCGTCTTCCGGGGTGATGAATTTTACCCGTGGCGGCTCAACCGTCAAGTACGATCCGAGAAAATTTAGAGTGATTGGCGGCGTCGCCCGTCCCGGAAGCCTGCTGATGATCAGAAACGAAGCCCGGCCGCGACTTCTGAATCGCAGCGCCAAGCCGGTTGTAGTGGGCGACACAGACGGCATCAGAACTTGGATCGCGATGACGGTTTGGGGCGCCGAATACCTCGGCTGGAATCTCCGCTGGATTTACGGCTATCCGGGCAGCCGCGAGCTACAGCTGGCGATCCGCCAGGGCGAGATCGATATGTGGTCCACGCAGAACGCCAAACTCGTCAAGGATTTGCAAACGGAAGGAGTCGTGCAAATCGTCTGCACGGACGAAGACCAGCGGCGCGAAGATTTTCCGGATGCGCCTAGCTTCTTCGAGCTCTTGGGTGCCAAAAAGCCCACGGGTCTCTCCTGGCAGGCGTACCAGGCTTGGTCTGGCGCACCGGAGCTGGATAAGTACCTGGTCGCGCCCGAGGGCACGCCGGATCATTTGGTGAAAATTCTCCGCGAGGCGTTCGCCAAGCTGATGAAGGATCCGGATGTGGACAAGGAAGGCGATAAATTTTTCGGTGACGGCTGGAAAGCCTACAGCGCGGAAAAAATCGAAGCTGTGATTCGCGACCACGTCGCCATTCCAAAGGAAGCGAAGGACTACATCACCAAGTTGCGACAAAAATACAATTTGCCGATTGGCGAGACGAAATAGGCAAACCAAGTTTCCATGGCTCACTGTTGTAAAGGTTTCCCATCACAGCCGAGTGGGTCGAAGGCTCCATTGGTGAACAAACCAGCAGCCTCCCAAAGGACGCGAAGGATTTCATCACGAAGCTGCGTCAGAAATACAGCCTCCCCCTGGGCGAGAAACAATCGTAGCGTCGTTTTTTAAACTGCTCGGAACGCGAAATGTTTGAAGCTGCTCTTGAGGGTTTAACCGGCGTTCTTCAACCCGAGGCGTTCATGTTCATGTGCCTCGGCGTCGGGATCGGCAGCCTGGTAGGCTTCCTGCCGGGCATTGGCGGTCCGAGCACGCTCGCCCTCATGCTTCCCTTCGTCATGACGATGAAGGACCCGCTGCTTGTCATTGCGCTCTTGGTCGGCATGGACGCGGTTGGCAATACCGCGAGCGCGTTTACTTCGATTCTCATCTCGGTGCCGGGCAGCACGGGCTCCCAGGCGACGATTCTCGACGGCCATCCCATGGCGAAGAACGGCGAAGGCGCCCGGGCGCTGAGCGCATCGTTCGTGGCATCGTTGCTGGGAGGTATTTTCGGCGCGCTGGTCCTGTTTGCTTCGCTCCCCGTGCTCCGTCCTTTGGTACTTTCTTTTAGCTCACCGGAATTTTTCATTCTTACGCTTTGGGGCGTGAGCATGGTCGGCATTCTCAGCGGCAACGCGCCCATCAAAGGCCTTCTCGGCGGCATTCTCGGCGTATTTATTTCAACGGTTGGCCTGGACGCGAAATCCGGCATCGAGCGCTTTTCGTTCAACGTGGCCTATTTCTGG
>DASPXM010000084.1:0-18287 GCA_035637295.1 Verrucomicrobiia bacterium | reverse complement strand
CTATAACTTCTCGGCTATGCGCTTGCAAAAACCGATTTTCGCGTTTTCATCCGTTATCTCTTGGCTAAGAATCCTAACGAGCTCTGTAACTCGCTTCTTCGGAAATTTCTCTATTGATTCGCCGAGGGCCTTCACGTGATCACTAATAATCATGGACGCCAGGGGCCCGTTGATCTCGGCAAGTTCCTTGGTCACGCTGTCAAAAAAGCCCGGTGATACCGCCTCTCGAGCGGCATCCGTTGCGTTGGACGTAACTGCAGCGCTTTTAACTTGAGAGTTAGCCGGTTTCTCTTTTTCTCTCTTCAATTCCTGGCCTGGGAGAACCGTGCCGACATCTTGCGCTTCAACGGCAGTCAAAGCCTCTGCCTGCTTGAAAAAGGAAGACATCCCCTTTATCCCATTCGCTAAGGCTCCCAACTGGGAATTGAGATCTTTTATCTGCCTATCCTGGTCTGCCAGAAGCTTCTCTTTACTATTCACCAGACTTTCCAAGGCTTGGATTTTTGCAGTAAGCCTTTGTTCCATACCTTTGAGGGTCGACTCCTTGGCGCGAACGATCGCCTCTCTATCTCTAAGCTGGGCTTCCAGCGTCGCGACCTTTGCATTGGAACTCTCAGCGAGCTGCTGGGCACGCTTAGCTTCGCTGGCCGTTTCTGCTTTGGCCTGCTGAATGGCCAACTCCAATTGGGTTATTTGTTTTCCTAGAACATCTATTTTGGACGTGAGATCGCTTGCCTCTTTACCTCGGCTTTCCAGAGCTTCCTCTTTCTTCTTCATGTCATTTTGCAAATCGCGGATCTTGACATTAAGAGTTTGTTCCATCTTTTGGCTGGCAAGCTCTTTGCCACGGGCGGCGTTAAGCTGGGCTTCCTGGGCAGCGATCTCGGTCTTGAGGCTCTCGATGACTTGCTCGGCATGCTGGCTCTCGCCCGCGACCACGGATTCACCCTCTTTAACAGCGGCGCGCAATCTACCGAGTCTATCCACGACAATCTTCTCAAGCTGCTCCATTTCATTGTCTAGACTCGAAGCATCACTACCCTTTACCCGAGCAACGGCCATTGAATTGGCCATGCTCCGCTGTAAAGTCCCTTTCAGGGAATCATATACGTTGGCCATATGTCCTCCAGGCGTCCTTTCTGTTGACTATGGGTGGTCAGTCATAAAAGCTATTTTCCGCGACTAACTTGCGACTTACAAGATAAATTATAGTCGTCTTCGTAATTAGGCGCTAGTTAGGACCTCGGAACAACCAAAGGGGTCGCGCCGTTTGTTGGTAGTTTTAGAAAGTTTGGGGCCTGGCATAACAATCTTTTCAATCTGCTCGGAATTGTTCGTCACCAAAGAAGACTCGGATACTCCATCGTGAAAGGGGGGAGGACGCTACGATTAGTGAATTTGCGTAGTCAATTTCTCGGATTTTATCTTCTCATAACCGTAACGTTGATTTCTGCCTGCGCTGGAGAGAACTTCGACAAGATCCGCAACATCGAATCCGCTGGAGAGACGATCATCTGTTTCGGTGACAGCCTGACCGAAGGCGTCGGCGCGGCCGAAGGCGAAGATTATCCGGCGGTTTTGTCGCGGCTATTGGCATCGCCGGTCGTCAATGCGGGACGGCGCGGCGATACCACGGGCGACGCATTGGAGCGGCTCTCCGATGCGGTGTTGGGCAAGAACCCGAGATTGGTGATCTTGCTGTTGGGCGGGAACGATTTTTTGCGTCAGCGGCCGGTCCAGGAAACCAGGAAGAACCTCGAGGAAATCGTCCGGCGTGTGCAAGCGCGCGGAGCGATGGTCGCCATTGCCGGTCTTAAATTGGGGCTATTTACCGATGAATATAGTGCAATGTTCCAGGACACGGCCAAGCGGTTAGGGGCGCTATATATTCCGCAGGTGTTGAAAGGGATTCTTTCTGATTCAGCCCTAAGGAGCGATCCGATCCATCCGAATGGCGCCGGCTATCGTTTGATTGCGGACCGCATCGCCGAGAAAATCAAGCCGCTGCTCGAGCGGTCCGAGCGGTTAAAAATCGCGCTTCTCGCCGCGTAAGCCAGTGGACGACGACGCCGACCCGTAGAATGCCAATCTAAGCAACCACGCCGCTGACGATCTTTGGATCGGCGGAGCCAAACGCCTACCCGAGTTCGCTTCGAGTGGTCTTGTCGAAAACGCGCAGCGTCTGAAGATTGGTGATCCGCCCGACATGCAAGCCAATCGAAAGATATAATTTACCCGTTCGTGTAAGGGCGTAACTCAACACCACCCCCAACCAGAAAAAGACCAAAGATTTCCGGTAGAAGCGGTATCGGGTCAAGAAACGCTCCAAAGGTTGTGAACGGGTGACGAAAGCCGGCGAACGGGTCGATTTGATCGAGGTAATAGCTCTGCCCGGGTTTCACGAGACAGGTGAAAGGAAGGCGTGTAAACATCCGCGACGGTCATCACCACGACTAGGAGCGTCATCGAACTTAGCGCGAGCCCGTAACCGACCAGCCGTCGGCAAGCCTGACCGCGAGCAGTCGTTTCAATTGACCCGGGACCAACAAACGATGTCCCATAATAAACAGAATGATTCCGCCAATCATGAATGCCCGGTTAAACACCCGCGGAAAGGGAACGCGCTTGGACATCACGTTCGGCCAGCGCGCGCCGAACCAGTCCGCGCCCAGCCCCATCCACGGGCTTATAAGACAAGCCACCGCTAGGACTAGCAGCACAAAAATCATCACGCGTTGATGGGCTTGAAGTGATTTCATGGAACTTATGACTATGGTATACGCGAATTATGATGGCAAGCAGCGGCGGAAAAATACTGCTTGGCAAAGTCGCGCTGGTGACAGGCGCTAGTCGCGGCATCGGCCGCGCGATCGCCGCTGCTTACGCGCAAAACGGTGCGAGTGTTTTCCTGTGCGGTCGGAATGCCCATGACCTCGGCGCTGCGCTGCGTGAGATTCGACATGCCGGGGGAGTCATCGATGGGGCCGCAGGTGACGTTAGCAGAGCGCATGATGTCGAGAGCATCGTCGGCAAGACGGTCCAACGCTTCGGCGCGATCGATGTGTTGGTGAACAATGCCAGCATACTCGGACCACGCGAACCGATCGCGAATTATCCTTTAGCCGCATGGTACGAAGTGATGCAGATCAATCTGACAGGAGTTTTCTTGATAACCCGTGCGGTTTTGCCGATCATGTTAGCACGCAAGAGCGGTTCGATTATCAACGTGACATCCGGTGTTGGCCGGCGGGGTAAGGCGAGATGGGGCGCCTACGCAGTGTCAAAGGCTGGTCTCGAAGGACTCACGCAGGTGCTCGCTGATGAAGTCAACCAAGCAGGCATCAGAGTGAATTCAGTCAATCCAGCGGCAACTAGGACGCAAATGCGCGCACAGGCTTATCCGGCCGAAGATTCCTTAGTTTTACCCAGACCCGATGAAATTACCCCGGTTTTCGTCTATCTGGCGTCGGAAGCCTCTGCCGGAGTCACTGGACAAGCGCTGGAAGCGCGGGATTGGCTCGGCCGAAACATTTGACGCATGACCAGTATTCATATACAAGAAGTTCAACTTATGCCCTGGGTTAGACGTTCGCATCAAAGTTATAGATTTTACTGGATTACGGCAGGTGTCGCCTCGCTGTTGGTGGGAATTCTTGCCGGCTATTCCTGGTGGGGTAATACGGCCTCAGTGGTGACGATCGTGGAACGCCAGCTTAGTCAATCTCAAGCGCAAGTCAGAACGCTAGAGCAGCGAGTAAAGGCGCTGGAGATCAAGTTAGGTATCGAAGGCGACGCCGGCGAACGTGAATCTACCGCAAAGGCCTATTGATCCCGGAAATCATCGCTCCGAAAATATTCCAGACCACTGCTTGGCTAGTCCGCAATGATCAAAGCCGTCATTTTTGCTTTTATCATTTTAACTGGCGCCACAACCGCGAACGCGCAAGAACTGAGAAAGATCAAAATCGGTTATCCGGCAATTGCCTATAATCAGATTCATATTTGGGTCGCTAAAGATGCGGGGCTGTTTAGAAAGTACGGGCTCGATACTGAAGTCATTTTTTTTCGCGGCGGGCAGATGGCGACTCAGGCCCTGGTAGCGGGTGATCCGCCGATCGTCAACATCGGAACAGTGGTACAAGCGGGACTGCAGGGGCATGACGTCGTTCTCATCGCTTCGTCAGAAAATGCTTACCACTATACGGTTGTTGCCCGGCCGGGCATTAGCACGGTCGAACAACTCAAGGGAAAACGGCTGGGCGTCAGCGGCTTTGGCTCGGCATCGCACAACGCCTCGCTGATTTTCTTTAAGAGGTTCAATTTAGAACCGAACCGAGATGTGGCTCTGGTTGTTTCCGGGCCGACCAGCGACCGGCTCAGCGCGGTCGAAGGTGGCCGGATCGATGCCACAGTCGTGACTCCCCCGGAGGTGCCGCGGGCGCGCAAGCAGGGGCTGGTCGAAGTCTACGATATGGCCAACCTGAGTGTTGAGGTTCAAGGCAATGGGTTAGCGACCTCACGGTCGTTTATCAAGAGCCAGCGGGAGACGGTTTTGAGCGCTTTGAAAGGTTACGTCGAGGCGATCCATTTCATTCATCGTAACCGAGACGAGAGCAAGAAAATCGTCGCCAAGTACTTGCGCTCGTCCGATCCGGAGCTGCTCGACGCAACCTATACAGCTTTCGTGAAAGGCGTAGCAAAAAAACCTTACCCGACGCTCAAGGGAATTCAGTTTTTGCTCGACGAAGTGGCGGCAAAGTTGGCGAACGCCAAGACGGCCAAACCGGAGCAGTTTGTCGACCTTACTTTGCTGCAGCAGTTGGAAAAAGACGGTTTCTTTGCCGAAATGGCAAAGCGCTACCCGTAACTATTTTTGGTCTCATTGGCAAATTGGTTTCCTGGAAAGGAGAGGTGCGACGATGAACATGGTTATTGGAGGACGTTTTCCCGATATCGAATTGCCGGATCAAGACGGCCAGCAAAGCAAGCTCGCAGATTTGGTTGGCAAGTTTCCCTTCATTCTTTCGTTCTACCGTGGCTATTGGTGAGGGAAGTGCCAGGTGCAGTTGCACCATTACGTGGAACTTCAAGAAGAGCTCGCGATCAATTATTGCAAGCTCGCGGTCGTGAGTGTGGATTCCCCCGAAGTGAACGACGCATTCAGAACCGGTTTGGGAGCCAATTTCACTTTCTTGAGCGATCAAGACCGCAAAGTCGTAAAAATGCTAGAAATGACGGAGACCTCGAAGAGCCGAGGCGTCACGGCGATGCCGTACACGTTCGCGCTTTTGCCGGACCTCACTATCCATAATCTTTACTGCGGTTACTGGTATCTCGGCCGCCCCACATTAGATGAGCTGCGCATGGATTTGCGCGTGATGATGCGAAAGGTCCGGCCGGATTTCGAGGGGCCGGTCGGCTAAGCCTTCTGCCGGGCTAAAAAGGGCAGTTGCAAGCGTCGCACCGAATCGGTAAGCTTTTTCCATGATCACGCCGAACGAGATCAAAGAAACCCTATCGAAGGCGCTTCCGGTATCCGTAGTTGAGACGCAAGACCTAACCGGTGGCGGCGATCACTGGCAGGTCATTATCGTTTCGCCCGCCTTCGAAGGTAAAGGGCTTGTGGAGCAACACCGAATGGTTAACGAAGCTCTCAAGGCCGAAATAGGCGATCAGCGTATTCACGCGCTTGCGCTTAGAACTTTTACGCCCGCGCAGTGGGAAAAACTAGGTTCTTGAGTCCGCAGAGAAAAGGAGAACAGAATATGGCAGACGATATTTTCACGAAGATCGAGGAAAAGGTGAAAAACAACAAGGTCATGCTGTACATGAAGGGCACGCCGGATTTTCCCCAGTGCGGCTTTTCAGCCCATACCGTGGAAATTCTTAGGTCCTACGGTATTCCGTTCGCCAGTGAGGATGTCCTGGCCGACCCAGCGATTAGAGATGGGATCAAGCGTTACTCCAACTGGCCGACTATCCCGCAGATTTATATCGGCGGCAAGTTCGTCGGCGGGTGCGATATCGTCCACGAGCTTCATGAAAGAGGTGAGCTCGAACCGCTGTTGAAAACCGCCTTTTCCGAATGAGGCAATACCGCCTATTAAGATTCGGCGCGCACGCTTGTCTAATAGGCTGAATAAGTAGGTAAAAAATCATGAAGAGCCGACTCGCCACGATAGTCTTGGCCATTGCGATTGTTTTTACGAGTTCCTGTGCGACGCTCGGACGATTCAGCCCAGGGTATGACAGCTTCGAGCAAGGCCTAGCTTTGTTTAACCAAGGGCGATTCTCTGCCGCGGAGCCTTACTTTGAACGGGCGACGCGACAAAATCCGGATTTCGCCGAAGCGTACTTCTATCTGGGGCGCACCTACATCAGCCAAAGCAAGTGGCGCGCTGCGATCCAGCCCCTGCGCACGGCGTTTCGGCTTTCGCCGCGAGAGGCCCAACAAGAGATCATGGATCTTATTCTCGACGCTACGTTCGCCGCCGCACTGAATGATTTCAAGCTGGGCGAAGAGCGCAGGCCACCGGCGCGATTCGACAGTACGCTGTAATCGCGCTCCAGCGGCTTTCCTTCACTTTGTTTTAACTTGCAACTCGCCTCCCGGGTTCGTATCGTGACTTCTGAAAGATATTCTTCAGGAGTCAATTCAATGATTTGGGTAACCATAATAATTTTTCTGGTGGCCGCATCCCCAGCGTCGGCGCAGCTCGACAAAGTTTTTAAGGGGATCGGCAACCTACCAGGCGCCGGCGGCGGCGCGCAAAGCGATGCGAAGATCGGGTCCGGATTGCAAGAGGCTTTGAAAGTCGGCACGGAAAACGCGGTCAGTCAAACCGGCACGGTCGATGGGTTTTTGAAGAACAAAGCGATCAAGATTCTAATGCCGAAATCGTTGCAAGCGATCGAATCGCCTCTGCGGTTTGTCGGCTACGGTCCCCAAATCGACGAGTTCGTCGTCGGCATGAACCGCGCTGCGGAAAAGGCGGTGCCGTTCGCCAAAGAAATTTTTTGGGACGCGATCGGGCAAATGACCTTCGACGATGCGCGGAAAATTCTCAACGGCAGTGACACAGCAGCAACCGACTACTTCAAGTCGAAGACATCGAAGAAGCTCCAAGCAGCCTTTTTGCCATCGGTAAAAGACGTAATGAATCAGGTGGGCGTCAATAGGCAATACAACGATTTAATGGAGCGCTACAAAGACGTACCGTTTTCGAAACACGTTAGCTTCGACGTGAACCAGTACGTGACGGAGAAGACCACGGACGGGCTGTTTTTCGTGGTCGGGCAAGAAGAGAAAAAAATCAGGACGAATCCGGCGGCGCGCGTTACCGATCTCTTGAAAGATGTGTTCGGCGGCAGAAGGTAGTCGCAGTTCAATCAGCGCGGGTTTGATTCCACGCAGCTTACTGCGTAAAGAGCTGTTCCCAGACCTCTTAGAGTTCGTTATTCCCGAATGCTTCTATCGGTGGTTCGACGGGGCTCGCCACAGGCGAAATACGGACTGGACCCCCGATTAAAACATTCGGGGGTGACGGCTTTGGGACAAATTCCCATCGCTCTGTGAGTGATTCAGTTCGCCAGCGAGGCCATTAGTCTACCAAAACCGGTCACGTTCTGTTTCACTTTTGCCATCTTGAGTGCGTGCCAGATATAGGCCTGGCAACTTGTGACGACCGGCTTGCCGATCTCTTTTTCGAGTAAATCGACGTCGGTAATCGTCGGCCAGCGTGGGCAGGGAACGAAGACGCCGTCCGCTTCGGGCGCCTGCTCATAGAGCCGCTTGGCGATTTTGTAGGCCGCGTGCACATCCATGTCGGTCAAATCAGCATTCTTACGAACGCCATAGCCTTGAATTTTCAGCACGTTAAAGCTAGATTTTTCGAGAAAAGCTTTCATGCGCTCGTTGAGCGTGTCTTCGTGCGGCGTGGCGACAACTAACTTTTTCAGGCCTAATGATTTTAGAGCTTCGACCTCTCCAGTGATCCCGGGTGAAGTGGGAACGCCGAATTTCCCCGTTAGCTTCTTGCCCATCTCGATGTCGCTGCCGTAACCTAGCTTGGTGAAAAGCGGCGAGCCTCCAATAATTATCGAATCGCACTTGTTGTCGACCAGGTCCGCGGCAGCTTCCTCAATGCGTTGCAGTTGACGCTCGAAATCGGCGTCGACCAATTGTCGAATCGTCCCGGTGCTGTTCAGAATCATGAAACCTTCCGGCAACATTCGATAGAATTCATAAACCAAAGTATCACCGCGCGATGGAGCGACGTGACCGATTTTTGCGCGCCAACCGTACATCTTCTTCTCTCCTCAGCAATGTTATTTCTAAAGTGGGGCCAATTAGCTTCGGTTCAACCTCTTGTTCGTGGTCGAGGCTTTTCGTTCCAATCGTTCAAAACGTTCCAGTCGTTCAAATCGTTTCAGAATCGGGAAAAGTACAAGGTTACCAATTCAGCCAGGCGCCGTTGACGTGAATCGTTTGCCCCGTGATGTATTTGTTTTCGTCCGTGACCAGGAAGAGTACCGTGCTCGCAATCTCTTCCGGCGTCCCCGTGCGGCCCATTGGAATCTGCGCGACTGCATCTGCCCATGCTTGGTCTGAATAGTGGCTGCGTACCCGCGGTGTTGAAACTCGTCCCGGCGCGACGGCATTGACGTTGATGCCCTCTTTCACGACTTCCAAGGCGAGCGATTTGGTGAATGCCGCGACCCCCGCTTTAGCCGCCGCGTAACTGGAGCGGGTCGCATTACCGGTGAAGCCGTAGATCGAAGACGTATTAACGATCTTGCCGTACTTCTGTTTTAGCATCGTGGGCAGCACCGCTTGCGAACAGAGAAACGTTGATTTGAGATTCATGTCGACGATGTGATCCCAGTCCGCCGCGGTCATGTCGACGACGAGCTTTCGATCCGCTCCACCGGCGACGTTGATCAGGATATCGATGCGCCCCCATCGATCGAGTGTCGCTTTGACCATCTCATCGACGGATTTTTTATCCGTCACGTCGGCTGCGATCGGCATGCCGTCTGCTCTCTTAGCGGCGACATTCGCCGCGCTCGCCTTGGCCGCTTCCATGTCGATGTCGGCGACGGCTAGTTTGGCTCCCTCGCGCGCGAAGCGCTGAACGATCGCGCCCCCAATGCCGCCACCGCCGCCGGTGACGATCGCTACTTTGTTATCGATGGCCCCCATATCTAGCCCCGCCCAATACCTATTTGCTCGCGAGATGCGCGAAGAGTTCGTCAAGTTCCTGAATGCGCCGAACCTTTGGATGGTTGAATGCTTGATTGTATGGCCGGTGCGGCATGAACACCACGGCATCCGTTTGTGTGGCGACGTCTTCGCAGTTCTCGTGACGGTCGTCAACAAAGAGTTTTATGTTTAGTTTTTGTACCAGCACCGACTTTTTCTCCTGGGTAAAATGGACCACTGGATCGCTGACACCATGGCGACGCAACCAGTCGCATGTCACCTGTTTGATGTCGTAGGTGTCGCGCACCCAGCGGTGGGTGATGAACATGAGCTCGTGATTGCGGCTGATGTCCTCCAAGGCTTGCCACTGCTCAGGAGAAAGCAGTGGATCCAAAGCGCGCCAAAATTGCGGATCGTAGGAAGTCGCTTCCATGCACTGGAAAATAATTTCTTGCGTCAGAAACGGGTGCTGCATGAAATTGGGATCGGTGATCGATGCAGGATCGATGGGACCGCCGCCGGCTCGCTCTTGTAGACGCTGCAAAAAGGGCGTGATGAAGTCGGCCAACACACCGTCGATGTCCAATCCCAGTGTCATGGAAAACACAATCTAGGCAAATTAGGCCGTCGCGTCAATACAGATTGTTGTCACTGCGCGCAGCTCTGTGCTACAAAAAATTTTCAAAACACACACGACGAGGATTAAGGAGAACATCATGCAAGAGGAAATCCTACAACAGGTGGATCGCGACAGAATTGTCGAGCTGGCTTGCAACCTAGCCGACATCGTCAGCATCACCGGCGAAGAGAAGGGAGTTGCCGAGTATCTCGGCGGCGAGTTCGAGAAGTTGGGCATGCAGGTCGAATATCAAGAGGTCGAAGAGGGCCGGCCCAACGTGATCGGCACTTTGAAAGGGACCGGCGGCGGCGCCACGTTGATGTTCAATGCGCATATGGATCACTTCGATAATCCGCAGGAAACGGTGGTCGAGAACGACCGCGTTTACGGCCGCGGCTTGGTCAACATGAAAGCGGCTTTTCCTTGTTACCTCGAAGCGGTGGCGGCGATTCAAAAAGCCGGGGTGAAACTCAAGGGCGACATCATCATTGCCGGTGTCGTCGGTGAAATCGAAAAGGCGCAGATCGGCAGGTTCCGCGGCAAGAGCTACCGGGGGGCCGGCGTCGGCGCGCGCTACCTGATGGACCATGGCGTCATGGCCGACATGTGCATCATCGGTGAGCCGACGGGGCTTCAACTGCAGATCGGCAATGCCGGCCTGCTGTGGGCGCGAGTGAGCGTCGACGGCAAGGCGACCAGGTTCGTGCTTGCCGCGTGCAAGGTGGCGCAGGCGATTCAAGATTGGGAAAAAGAATATCAGCGCAAGTATAAGCACAAATTCATGCTACCGACGGTGCAGATCGGCGCCATCGACGGCGGTAACGCCTTTAAGCCGGGGACCCGCCCGACGACGGATATCTTCGTCATCGTCAAGATGCTGCCCGACACGCCGCCGCTGGCGATCAAGCGCGAGCTCGAACAGGTCTGCGAGCGAGTGCGCAAGCGGGAGCCGGATATTTTTGATATCCGAGTCGATCTCTATCTAACCACGCCCGGCTATGAAATTTCTAAGAGTGAACCCCTGGTGAAAGCGATGGAGCGGGCGCACAAGACGGTGTTCAGCAAACCCGTGCCTTATGCGCAGCCGATCCGCTACGGTATCACCAGCGACGGCTCGCGCATCGCCGCCTACGGCGTGCCGGCGATCACTTACGGACCCGGTTTCGGAACACATCTAGTCGATCCGACGGAAACCAAAGCACCGGCGGAGTGGGATACGCCGAGCGGCGTGCGCCGCGGCGTCGGCGTCGAAAATATGGTTAACTGCGCGAAGGTCTATGCGATGGCGGCGCTGGAAATTTGCAACACAAAAAAGGAAGAGGTGGCGAAATCGTAATTTCGTGTCACCGCGGCTGTCGAAGCCGTTGGGCGTTTGTCGTGCGGGGCACGGCATGCCGTGCCCCTACGAATTGAAGAAAATTTTGATGATGACGTTCTAAGACCTCTGATTGGGAGCCGTTATGGACCTTACCTTCGCACACTATCGCAATCGCTTCTGCATGTTTCGCACATATTACGCGCTGGCCACGGGAAGGGTCAAACCCGACGGCGTCAACATGAAAGTCATCGAGCTTCCTGATCCGCCGAGCAAAGAACAGGAGGAAGCGCTGATTCGCGGCGAGGTGCAAGCGGCGAATCTTTATCTGCCCAATTTCTTGCGCCGCAAGCTGGAAGGCGCACCGATCATCGGTCTCGCCACGGAATGGAAATCGACGATGAAGGGAAATGGCGTCTTCGTGCGCGCCGACGGGCCGATTAAAGAACCAAAAGATCTCGAAGGCCGGTTGATCGAGACCCATCAGGGGCAACACGCGATTCATCAGTACTTGCTGCGGCATGTTTATGGCGTCGACGACAACAAACTTAGCTGGGGAACGCATCCGCAGGAAAAGTTATTGGACGTGCTCCAGAGCGGCCAAGCGGATGCCGTCGTGCTGCTCGATCATTTCTTTTTTCGGGGCGAAGTGACCAGCGGAGTACGTTGCCTCTACACGGATGGTGAGGCATGGAAGAAACTGAACGGGTTCGACGAAATCATCAAGCACATGGTCGCGGCCCGCGAGGATCTCTTGCAGCAGCATCCGGGCATCAAGGAAACTTTACTCACTGCCTTCCGGACATCGTTCGCTTATAGTGAAACGCATCTGGATGAGATCGGTGACGCCTTCATCGCGCGCTACGGCGGTGACAAAGAAGCGTTACTGGCTTCCGCGCGTTACCCGAGAATAGAATTCACTTTCACGGAAAAAGAGCAGCAGCTTGCCGAAGCCGAAATGGATTTGCTCTTCGAAGTGGGTCAAATTCCCCGCAAGGCGCCGATTGCAACGCTCTTCGCGACGTGAGTCCATCGCCTTCGGATCAAAATGGTTGACGATCTCCTCAATGATGACGCAGCGATCGCGGCTTAGCAGTTTGCTGAAAAAAGATTCGGAATGTTTCGAGAGTCTCAGCATGAACGGAAAATCTGCAAAACTCTCCCGCTCGGAGTTTTTCAGCAGACTGTTAGCTCTTGGACTGACTTCGGTATCGGCCTTATTGCGGCGCTGATTTTTACTTCCTGCGCGACGATTCTACGGCCGGATGCACGCCTGCGCGAAACCGCCGGGCTGGTCGAGGAAGTCAAAATCTTTGGAAGATCCCTTGGGATCGAGCCGACGCCGGCGCTGAGCCGGACAACACAGGACGGGCCGGCGCTCTCGATGCTCTGGCTGTGGATGCAACACATCGGCACGTTGGCGGTGCATGGGCCGGTCGACGTGCGCATGGCGATTGGATTTGACCTCGAAAGCCAGCGATTGAAAATCGAGCAGGTGTACCGTGTCGATGGTTATAGTGTGTACTATCGTCAAGGTAACGAGTTCTCGGACTCCCGTGCGGTGGCCACGGTTGGTTTCGCCGATGAGCCGATCGTGCGTCGGGTAAAAGTCATCCTGCACGAGGATCTTCATGGTGACGCGAACTTCGCTTTACCTTGGGAGATTGAAGAAGGCATTGTTACACCGCTCGGTTCGCTCGCCGCCATCGAATATTTTCGTTACAAGAGCGATGAGAAGAACTGGAAAAATGCTATTGCCTCGGTGAGCGAAGAGCGAAAAGTGGCGCGCGAACTAAGCGTGGTCGTGGACGAAGCCGAGAAAATATTCGCCGCGGAAAACGCTGAAGCGGCCAAGCAGAAGATTCTCGCGGTGCTGCCGAGTTTTCCCGCCTATTATCGCCAGTTCGAACGCCAAATTCGTGGCCAGCACGCCTCGACCGTGTTGGAGGCGAAGCTCAGCCACGATCTGGCTTATTACCGATATTTCGACCGGATCGCCATGCTCGCCGAGATCGCGCCAAATTTGAAAACGCTCATCAACGATTTGAAGCAGCTGCCACACGATGCCACCTTGGCAACCGCCGAGCAGTTTTTGCGGCAATTGAATTCTGAATACCACTCGGCGCCAAAATAAAACTCCAGAGTCGCTAATTTCCATGATCAACGTTCTTCGCTCGAACCCCACCGTGCGCGGGCTCAGCGCGCTATACACCGGCACGTTCTTCTCTGGCGGGTGGGCGATGATTATTCCAACGATTCCCGTGCTCGCGCGGCAATTTGGCGTGTCCGCCGGCGGTGCCGCGCAGATCGTCACTGCTTTCGCCATCGGCAAGTTTGTCGGCACGGTGATTGCCGGTGTCCTTTTGGACCGAATGGGAACGCGGGTCGCTCTCGTTGCCGGCCCGTTGGTGGCGAGTGTCGCCGCATTATTCGTGATGTGGGCACCGTGGTTTTTTCTGATCCTGTTTTTGGCTTTGATTATGGGCGCCGCTGACAGTTTATGGGCCATAGCGCGAGAGGTGGCGGGGATCGATCTCGCCCATCGTAGCCAGCGCGGCCGTATCATCAGTGGTTTGCATGGCGTCAATACGATCGGCGCGGCCTTTTCTCCGTTCGTCGGCGGCTGGCTCACCGAATCGTTCAGCTTTAAAGCCGCATTTGTCGGCTATGCGATTGCCAGCGCCATGTCGGTGCCCTTGGGCTTTATCGTGCCGAACTTTGCGGTGACTCAATCGGGTCCGGTCCCGCCGCCTGCGACGAAACGATGGCACGTCGCCGCGATGCAACGCAGGCTTCGAGGAATCAAGGAACTGTATCGCGAAATTCGTCCTGAGCTCAGACCGACGTATTGCGCGATCACGTTCGCAACTCTAGTCAATCAGTCACAAAGAGTGATTGTGCAGAGCATGTTGCCACTCTACGCCGGCTATTATTTGCAGCTGCCGCCGACGCAGGTGGGAATGTTGTTTACCATTTCCGGCGTGATCGTTTTCGTGATGATTATTCCCGCGGGGTTCCTTATGGACCGCGTCGGTCGGAAGTGGTGCACCGTGCCGAGCACCGGCATTCCCGGATTACTCTTTCTGCTGATCCCGATGACGAACAGCTTCACGCAGCTAGCGATTCTCGTCGGGATTACGGGCATTACTCAAGGATTGTCACTCGGGTCCCTGGCGACATCCACCTACGACGTCGTGCCGGCGCATGCGCGCGGGCGCTTGCAGGCGCTGCGCCGCACGATCGCCGAGCTCGGCAGCAGCGTCGCGCCAATGATCGGCGGCTACTTGGCCAACACGTTCAATCCGGGCGTGCCGTTTTTAGTGTACGCGCCGCTGCTGTTGTTGTCGGCCACGCTGTTGGCGGTGGTCGGCAAAGAGACGCTCGAGCGCTGAGCGTCGTGAGTCACTTTTGACAGAATTTCTTAAACACGATATTCGAAAGCCATTCGAGTGAGGTAGAAAAATGGATCACGCTGAGAATGAGTTGCTCGCCAGAGTCGGACCGGGAACCGCGGCAGGGAAGACACTGCGGAAGTATTGGCTGCCTGTCGGATTCTCGAGTGAAATTAGCTCGGACGCGCCGAAACTCGTCCGTTGGCTCGGCGAGGAGTTGCTGCTCTTCCGCGACGAGTTTGGCCGCGTCGGTTTGACCGAGCCCACCTGTCCTCATCGCGGCGCTTCGCTCGACTATGGCTGGATCGAAGCCGGCGGCATTCGCTGCTGCTATCACGGCTGGGTATTCGACGTGAATGGGCGCTGCCTAGAGCAACCCGGTGAGCCGCCCGGCAGCGGTTTCAAAGACAAGATTACGCTGAAAGCGTATCCGGTGCGTGAATTGGGCGGCATGATCTGGGCATACATGGGACCGGGACAGCCCCCGGAGTTGCCGAACTATCATTTTCTTGTGCGCGACGATGGCGAGCGTCATTTTTCCGGCTACGTGCGCGAGTGCAACTACATGCAGCAATTGGAAAACGCGCTGGATCCTGTCCACGCGACGATCCTGCACGGTCGTCCGGTGCACGGTTTTCCTGCGGCGCCGGAATGGATGGAAACGCCGGATTTCAATGTCACCGCGACGGACACCATGGCGTATTACGTCGCGCGCCGCAAAGGGCCGGAGCCGGACACGGAGTGGCACCGCGAGGTCGCCTACGTTCCGCCGATTATGGTGGTGCATCACGGCGGTTCTTTGCCGGGTGATTCGCTGGCGGAAATGGTGGATGTCGCTTGGCGCATGCCCATCGACGATTACACGACATCCACTTTCACAGTGAAATTTTTCCCCACGGGAGCGCGCAAGCGCGGCAATGAAGAGAAACAGACGCGGCCCAAACCACCGCCGCTCATGCGCGGCACGCGCAAGCAGTACGACATGGCGACGATCAACGGTCAGGACTCCGCGACGCAGGTCAGCCAGGGCGCGATCGTCGACCGCACTCGAGAACATCTCGGTCATTCGGATCGCGGCGTCATTCAAGTGCGAAAGCTTTGGAAGAGTGTCATCGAGACGGTGCTGAGGGGCGAGGATCCGCCGAACTTAATCCGTAATGCTGCGCAAAACCGCTTGGTCCATGTTGATGTTGTCGAGCGCCTGGTAAAAACCGGCGAACTCCGCAACCACGTACCCAGCGTCCTCTATGTCAAATAGTCAGGAACGCAGCGTGGTGTCGGCACTGACTGATGGCTTCATCGTTATTCTGTTATCGGTGCTTTTCGTCAATGGAGCCGTTGCCGCGGAAACGAAACCTGGTTGGCAACAACAGTGGGAGAAAATCATCCAAGGCGCCAAAAAGGAAGGTCAGGTAACGGTCTACGTCCATAGCAGCTACGCGCCCGTGCTCACTTCGGGCGCTTTTGAAAAAGCCTTTCCCGATATCAAGCTCTCGGTTGTGAGCGGCGTAGAAAACGACCTGGAACGGCGCTTTAACGCCGAGCGGCGCGCCGAAAAATATCTAGCGGACGTATTCATGGTGGGCGTGCTGCGGAGCAATGACTTCAAGCAAGCGAAGTATTTGGATCCGATCAAGCCCGTTCTCCTTCTCCCTGAAGTCGTCGACGAATCCAAATGGTGGCAGGGGAAGCACTATTACAGCGATCCCGAGAAGCAGTATCTCTTCCGATACGTCGCGTCCGCTCAGATTGGTCAGATTTCCTACAACACGCAGCTGATTCAGCCGAAGGAGTTCACGTCGTTTTGGGATTTTCTCAATCCGAAGTGGAAGGGAAAAATCCTCGCGCGCGATATTCGCTTGCCAGGCACCGGCGGCAGCGCGATTCGCTTGTTTTACTTCAGTCTGGAAATGGGTCCGGGGTTCGTGCGAAAGCTGTTTGCCGAGACCGACATCACATTGTTTCGTGATCGGCGCCAGGGACTGGATTGGTTGGCGGCCGGCAAATATTCCATCTGCTTTTGGTGTGAAGGTGTCGAGAGGGCCAACAGCCAAGGGCTCCCCGTCGACATGTTTGGACGGATGAAAGAAGGAGCCGGGTTGAGCGCGGGACAGGCGATTCTCACGCTGGTCAACCAGGCGCCGCATCCCAACGCCGCCAGGGTTTTTATCAACTGGTTTTTGTCCCGCGACGGGCAGCTCAATTTTCAAAAGGCGCTCGGCAAAGCGGATGAAGGCTCGCCGGATTCGCTGCGCATCGACATCCCGAAAGACGATGTCGATCCCAAGAGCCGGCGCGTCGACGGCGTGAAGTATGTCGATACCGAGCAATGGCAGGCGATGAAGTCGATACTGGCGCTGGTCGACGAAGCGCTGGCGCAAGCGGGCAAGAAGTAAAAAATCTCGACGCGATACGAGGAGGGCCATGATGCGGCTTTATTGGCCAAACAAGTTTCTGGTGTTGTTGTGCTGTCTATATTCGTTTGCGCCGGGTTATGCGGCGCAAGCTCCTGCTTGGAAGGCGGACTGGGACGCCACGATCCGAGGCGCTGAAAAAGAGGGCCAGCTGGTGATCTATGGCCCGCGCGGGCGCGATCAGGAAATACTCTACAGTGAGATATTTGCCAAGGCGTTCCCGAAGATCCGCGTTCAGTATACGGCTGGGCGGCTTAGCCAGTTGATCTCGCGCTTGATGGCCGAGCAGCGGGCCGGGGTCCGTCAGGTCGATCTCTTACTGGGTGGGACGGATGTCTTGCTCGGAACTTTCAAGGACAAGGGGTTGCTCCAGCCGATTCGGCCGCTGCTGGTTCTGCCCGAAGTGCTCGATCCGAAGGCGTGGTTCAAAGGCAAACTTTTGTTCGCTGACATTGAAGAAAAATATATCGCCATGTACCGCGCGGTCCCTTATTCCTCGGCGTGCATCAATACCAATTTGATAAAACCCGGCGAGCTAAAAAGTTATTGGGATTTGGTCAATCCCAAGTGGAAGGGAAAAATCGCTTCGCAGGATTTCTCCAGCGGTAGCGCGCGCAATCAGATGTATGTGCTCTATATCCGTGAAGATCTTGGCCCCAAGTATTTACGACGGCTGTTCGGCGAGATGGATGTTGTGATCTCGCGCAACGTCGTGCAGTTGGGCGACTGGCTGGCGCAGGGCAAATTCGCGATCGCCTTGGGCGGGGTCGACTGTCCCGATCTAGCTCTGAAAGGGTTGCCGGTGGCGACGATATTTCTCGAGGGCTTGGGCGCGGTGGGCGCCGGCAACGATCCGGCGTCGATGCTGGGCACCGCGCCTCATCCCAACGCCTCGAAGGTTTTTCTCAATTGGGTGCTGAGCCGAGAAGGGCAGATGGCGTTTCAAAAAATCACCAAGGAAAACTCGCTACGCATCGACATTCCCAAACAGGGCGTTGTCGATCCGGACTTGATGCTCGACCCGAAGCGCGACTACCTGTTTACCGGGCTGGAGGAGCACAAGAAAAAGATCAATGAGTTCGAGCCCTGGCTCGAGTCTCTGCTGCCGAAGAAATAGGCTTGGGAAAATTCGTCGTAAATGCAAAGGTGGTTTCATGAAACTTGCAACCTGGAACGTTAATTCTCTTAAAGTGCGCTTGCCGCCGGTGCTGGAATTCCCCGCGGCGCCAGAAACCGGATGTATTGGCGCTGTAGGAAACCAAACTCGAGGATGCTAAGTTTTTGCTGTCGGATCTTAACACGGCCGGCACGCGCACCGGTGCTGGTCGAAATAGAGATTTGACAA
>DASPXM010000083.1:0-17861 GCA_035637295.1 Verrucomicrobiia bacterium | reverse complement strand
GGTTGCGCGAACCGACGCAGTCCTTTAAGACGACCGTGTCGTAGCCCAAATTGCGCGCGCTGCGGGCGGTGCCTTCGATGCCGCCTTCGGTGGCAACACCGCCAATTAGAATTGTTCGCACGCCGTTGCTTCGCAACATGAGATCAAAGTCAGTGCCGACGAAACCATCGGGCCGGCGTTTTTGGAAAACGATATCCTTTGGTTCGGGTTTCAATTCCTCGACGATTTCTCGGTCTCTGGGGTTTTCTTTTTCGTTGAGCAGCTGCTTCGGATCGCTTGCCTTCGCCCGCTTCATGCGCACGCGCACCCAGACGCCGGCTTCCTCCTTCAGTAGGTCGAAACCGGTTTGGACCGAATAGAAAACCGGCACGCCGGATTGCCGGGCCGCGCCAGACAGCATTTTTAGGTTGGCCAGGATCTCTTTATAGTTAAAAGCGTTGGGTCCGATGGCGTATTCCATGTCCCAGATGAGCAGCGCCGAGCGCTTGGGATCGACAACCTCCGCCAACGTCGCCGGGATCTGTTTTCCACCGATCTCGTACATGAGTCACCTCCACAAAACGTGATTTGGCACGAAGCATACTCGGAGAAAACCCGCCGCGTCAACGCTGATTTTCTAACCCAGGACGTCGGTGCCAATCGCGTGCCGGTCTACTTGAGAAGATGCTTGGCGAAGATGACACTGTGAAAAGTTTCATTGCCAGCTCAGCCATCCTGTGTTAAGCGATCCAGAGATCGAGGAACTCTGTACCAGACAGGGAAAGAGGAGGGAGTCATTTATGATGTCGAACCGCATGGGATTGGTGATTTCTCTCGCGCTGCTTCTGCTTGCAACGTCGGCGCCCACGGCAGAGGTGGCGCTTGATTACGATATTTATCGAAACCGCATCGAGCCCATCTTCCTGAAGAAACGGGACGGCCACGGCCGATGCTACGTCTGCCATGTGGAGGCCAACAACGCCTTTCGTCTGCAGAAGCTTTCGCCCGGAAGTAAGTCTTGGTCCGAGGAACAATCTCAGCGCAATTTTCAAAGCATCGCGGCTCTGGTGGTCGCGGGCGATCCAGACGCGAGCAACGGCGGTAGACAATTTTCCTCGAAGGACGACCCCGACTGGAAAATCCTCGCCCAATGGGTCCGCGGTCAGAATAAGTAGCTTGGCTGCGCAGGCAAATCGCGAAAGAGTTTTCACACGAGTGAGCGCATTGGATCGTCCCCGGCGATCAGCGCCGTGTTAAAAACAAAGCGGTGACAGCGCAATTTGCCGTCACCGCTTGGACCGAACGAATCGGATTTTCAGGAAGATCTAAATGCTTCAGCGCATCGCCAACGTGTTGATGCGTTTGGGCACTTCACCGACCGGGATGTTTGCGACGACTTTCATCGCGCTGGTATTGATTGCAGAGACCGACTTAATCCCCGAGTTGGAGACATAGACCAACTTACTGTCGGGCGTGAAGGCTACCCAGTTCGGCAGCGCTCCGAGCGGCTGGCTGAATCCCTTGAGCTTGAGCTCGGGCAGCGCGACATGTCCTTGCAGCTTGAGTTCGGGCAACGCGTAGACGAACACAGCATTGGCCGACAGACTAGTGACCCAAAGGGTTTTGCCATCAGGGGCAACACCGATGCCGTGCGACGGTGAACCCAAGCGATTCTCCTGGGCGCCGTAACCCGTGGGGTCGTCTGGCAGCTTAATCCGGTCAACTTCTTTGCGTGCGGAGAAATCTACGACGGCAAAACCGTTAAAATTGGAAAGCTGCGCATACACCCGGCGCGTCGACCCGTCGGGATTCACTTCAAACGTCATGGGACGTATGCCGGCATCAAGCTTGACCTCCCAGGCAGGTTGCTCGGTTTGCAGGTCGACGACGGATATAACGCCTGTCCTCGTCGAACCGGAGACCGAATATTTTCCGTCCGGTGTCACGTAGACGTTGTGCTGGCGGCCGTTTACCGGAACGGTTTTCGCCCTGGTCAGCGAAACCGTGTCAATAAAATCCAATGCGCCCGGTTGTTCGGCGATGGCGACGACGACGCGGCCTCCGTCCTTGCTAACCGCAATGTTATTGGGATGGCCGCTGAGAGCGACCTTTTTGATAAACTTGCTGGTTTTTCGATCGACGACGTCTAGCGTGTTATCAGCTTCGTTGCTGATATAGACACGGGAGCCATCGGGAGCGAAATTAATCCCATGAGCGGACTCGATCCCTTTGATCACCTGCACGACTTTGTTGGTCGCGGGGTCGATAACATGAACGTTGTCCCCTGCGGCATTCGTGACGTAGATGCGGACCATGTCGGCGCTAACCGGCGCCGTATTGATTAAGAGCGCCAAAAGCACGGCCGGAAGCGATATATATTTCAAAGCAGAGCTACAAGGTCTCGCCGGTTTTCTCCTCATAGAATTATCCTCCTATGCTGACGCATGACGACTAAGCGGGCCAACAGTGTCAACGCTTGCTCTCTCGCTTACGCCCTCCATACTCCGGCGCGGTAAAAATGTCCACCCTAATCTGTAGCCGAAAACCAACCTTACTGGAAGCCCAAAGGGCTGCCGCAGAATTGCTCGTTCGCCGCCGGGGAGTCGATGCTTCTATTTGTAAATTCGGTCGATGAAGCCTTCCTTTTCCAGCTCGACGACGAGCCTGTCGTCGACGATGTCGTCGACCTTCACACTCGCGCCTGGCTTGCGCGCCAACGCGAGCGCTTCATTGATCTGGACTTCCATTCCGTCCCGCGTCGCGAGCGGCACGCGCTCGAAGAGTTTAGCAATGGTTTGGTACGCGCTTTCCAGATAGGCTTCGTTCGATTGGCGTGAATACTTGGCGAGGATCTTCTTGCTTTCTTCCTTGCGGTTTTTGAAAAAGTGAGTTGCCTCGATCAACGCCATCAGCAACCGCTTGACGGTGTCTCGATTGCTCGCCAGATAACTCTTGGGCGTCGTCGGACAAACATAGGGAAAAGGATAGCTCTTCGGAAAATCCGCAGTGGTGATGAGCGTCCTGCTGGCCATTCCTTTGGTCAGATGGATGGTGCCCGGAGGTGACGGAAAAGCAGCGATTTTTCCTGTGGCGAAAGCGGCCGCCCTTTCACCCGAGCCACCGACCTGAAGAATGGCCACGTCTTTTTCCGGCTCGAGCCCTAGCCCCTTGAGCAGGACTCTTGCCGCCACGTCCGAAGAGCTGCCGATGCGGCTAATACCGACGCTCTTGCCTTTTAGTTGTTGCGGAGTGCGGATCGATTCATGAACGATCAGCTCATAGGGAAGCGTGTTGATGAAACAGCCGACGGCAACGAGATTAGCGCCCCCGACAACCGCGTTGGCGATGCTGCCGCCGGAAATATTGCCGACTTTGATCGAGCCGGCAACCAGGGTGGCGACGTTGGTCGTCGAGGTCGGGATGAAGACCAAATCTACGTCCAAGCCATATTTTTGGTAGATCCCTTTGTTCTCGGCGATATACCAATTGGCGTTCGGAGCATCCACCGAGCTGTACGAAATCTTGAGTTTTTCCTGCGCGTGAGCTTGGCCACAAACGAGCAAGAGTGCCGGCACGATAAAACTCATTCGCCGATGTGGCCGTATTCTCACAGGCATAGAATCGTCCTCTTGCCTCTGCATCGTAGTTAAATTGCAGTCACAGGGTCAAGGAGTTCAGTCGCAGCGTCGCGGACGTCGCGAGGCGAGCTAAAGCACCTGGCGATTCGTTTTGTTCACGTTTCCAGGTTTTCTACATCTCCGAGTTTGTCCGATCACCTGTACCAGTCCGCTCGCGTGAGCGACGGATCGCTTCGACCGCGCTCGGGCTTGGCCAGCAGCGTTTGATAAATGCTCAGACGGCCACAGCGAAACTCGTAGGCTGAACCGGCCAGCTACAAGCGAAAAACCCGAAAACTCAGAGGATTCCGACCGGCCTTGGATTAAACCGGCAAATCGGCCATGAATGGCGTCGAATCAACCGCGAGCCTCGACTCGTCGCTTCGGGCCACCAGCACCGGGCTGACTTAATATCGTTGATGCATTTCGGTTGATGCGGAGCTTAGTCTGGAGTGAGCCGAACCGAACGATCGAAGCGTGCGCGGCAGAATCTCACAAACTCACGACTATTAGGCAAGAAAATCTTCCGGGATTATTGGCTGCTCAGGCAGGTTATCAAGTATTTTTGTATTTGTACCGCGTCGCTTCGGGCCGGGAGCGGACAAGGTGGTGGGGTCGATGTAATTCAGTTCACGATTTTCGCTCACGCAGCGCAGCAACAACCCGCCGCGGCTCATGTCGCCTCGACCGATGAAGTCAGCGGGAACGCGCAGCCGGCTGCCAAAAATTGGACTCAATATGTCCAAATACTTGCCGCTGGCAATGCTTCCCAGGAGAATCAGCTCACAGTCGGAACCCATTTCACTAGCGAGCCTTGTGGCGGTGCGCCGAAGCGAAGAACAGTAGAGCCGATTCTTGAGGCGGATCGGCACGCGGCCGAATCCCCTGAGTTTCGGCATTCGAATCAACGTGTCGTGCGGCATGAGACCGGCACTAGGTGTGATGATCAAGATTCCCGGAAACTCGGACGGCGGTCGGGCGAAGGCCTGCGCGTAACTGAGCTTGCCGCGAAAATAGAGCGCGCTCAAAAAGGTGAAAACCTCACCCAACGGCACGCCGGAGCTGCGCAAACGTCGCGCCAGATCCGATCGGCTGTTTTTCCTGAGCAGCCACCGGGCACGCAGACCATTGCAGTTCGCCGGCGACAGCACAAACACGCGGTTCATGGATGAACCGCCTGGATAAAACTTTCGGCGTCAAGCGTATTCAGAACTACGCCTCGGGTGAGCCAGCCGCGGCGCGCCATGGACACGCCATAGGGCAAATTTTCCAAGCCGCTGATCGAATGAGCGTCGGTAGATATAATAAACTTTATGCCGCGCTCTCGCGCGGCGCGAATCCAGCGCGGCTCGAGGTCGAGACGGCGCGGATCGCCGTTGACTTCGATGGCGCATTGGGACACCGCGATCGCGTCCAGCACTTCTTCCATACGGCAGGCGAACGGCGGCCGCGATTGGATCAATCTGCCGAGCGGGTGCCCCCAGATTTTAAAGAACGGCAATTTGAGCGCGCGCAACAACCGCTGCGTCATCTGATCGGAATCCATCTTGTGGCGCGAGTGAATGCTCGCGATGATAATGTCGAATTGTTCCAGGAAATGGTCGGGATAGTCCAACGAACCGTTTTCGAGAATATCCGACTCGGTTCCTTTGAAAAGCCTTATCTTCACGCGCTCCTGCACGCGAGCGATTTCATCCCACTGTGCCCGTAACCGATCGATACCCACGCCGCGCGCGTAATAGGCGCTCGGCGAATGATCGGTGATCGTCAGATAGGCCATGCCCATTGCTTCGGCCGCCAAGGCCATTTCTTCAATGCTGTTCCGGCCATCCGAATAGACCGTGTGACAGTGGGTCATGCCGCGAACGTCATCGAACGTTAGCGGCTGCGGCAGAGTGCCGGCGCTGGCGGCCTCGATCTCGCCGTCATCTTCGCGCAACTCCGGCGCGATATACGGAAGTCCCAGGCGCCGATAAATTTCGCTTTCGCTCTTGATACTTCGCGGTTTGCCGCCTTTTGTGCGCGGCATATCGGAAAAAAAAGTAACCGCTTTCGCGCGCGCCAAGTCTTGGAGTTTCGCGATATGCCGCCGTGAGCCGGTGCGGGCGTGAAGCGCAGCGACATATTGGTTCGGCGCTACGATGACGAGCTCGGCTTGGAGACCGCCTGCCAGGCGAGCAAGACACCTGGCATCCTCGAGCTTGTCGGTATGAGCCAGCGCGGGGTAGCGCAGAAATTGATCGAGCACTAGCCTCGGCTGATCGCTAGCCGCAACGACACAAATCTGCCGTATCGTTTCTTTGCGTCGCCGCAGCGCGCCCGCAATATCCACTTCGATCACTTCCGGACACCCGCGCAGGTGTCCGAGAATTCTTTCCGCTTCTTCGAGAGCATGATGAAGCAGCAGAGATCCTTCTTTCGGGGTGTCGAGCTTTTCGATATCCGTCAGCAGCTTCGCTTGAGACTTCAGGCCGAAGCCCTTTACTTTGCTGACCAGGCCTTCTTGGCAGGCGGACTTGAGCTCGGCAATGCTTTCAACGCGCAAAACGTCGTGCAGGGCGATGATTTTCTTGAGAGTCAGGCCGGGAAGTTCGCTGAGCTCGACGGCCCCCGACGGCAGCTCCTGTTGCAACTGCTCGAGCAACCAACATTCACCCGACTGGTAAATCTCCTCGATAATCGCAGCGAGCGCAGTGCCGATGCCGGGAATTTCCCTCAACCGGCGCGCCTTGACGAGACCGTCAAGATCGCCTTGGAGATTTTCCAGAGCACTGGCGCCGCGCTCATAGGCTTGCGCTTTAAAGGGATTCTCACCCTTTATGGTGAGAAGGCGGGCAATCGCCCGGAGATCCGCGGCGATTTTGAATCTATCCTTCATGACAAATCATCACCTTCGCCGCCGCTCGTCCCGATAGCTCGCGATACTCAGCATGAAACTTTTCCAATTCACGAAGTCGATTCGATCCTCGAAACATATGACCTAGTCTATAACTACAATCTCGCATCTCAAGTCGGTTTCTTTCGGCGGCACGGCTGTATCATTGAGTTAGTTAACCAAGGTCTTGCGTAACGCGGATATTTGCATGCACGAGTTTTATGGCATGCGCGCAATTCAGGACGACGGTTGAAGGATAAATGAAGGGAAAGAACTTGCTCAGAGCACCAAAGGTTCTAGCGGACAACTCACGTCACGGCGGACGCGAGGCGCTTGTTTGATTCTGCAAAAACTTTTTTGGCATGTTCCAAGTCAAATGGTCGCTCGTGCAACGTTTGTGGGTCCCATTCGTTCCGCGGAACGGCGAAAAAATCACCGCCGTAGACGTGGATGGCTGCGGTGATCTGATCGAGCGGGTTCGTGACTGCGTGGATGACCGCTTCGCCGAGGGGAATCGTCTCTTTGCTGTTAAGCGTCTTTCCGCCGTGCTGACGTAGGCCGGTCTCACTCCGCTGAAAAAAGGCATTATCCTCGCGCCCGCTGTAAATCCCGATCACAGCCCACATCCGGTGGTCGTGCGGGTACAGAGACATCCCCGGTCCCCACAGGACATTGAGGATCGTCAATGTCTCGGACCGAAAAAGGGTCTGGAGGCCGGAAAGTTTTGGCTCGCCGAGCGACGTTAGAACCTCACGAGGTTCAACCACTGCTCTTGCGACGATATCTCTTATCGCGGCATGCGCGTTGGTTTCCCGCAAGCCGTCGCAACACTCTTGTATGAAACGATCGGTTTCAAACATGGCAGGACTCCTTTCGGCAACTAAGTCAGTCGATGCGTGGTGAAACGTCTCTAGAACCTTTTAGTCGCACCGCACGGGATGCGTCAGTGCCGAATGAATTGTAGGTTCTCACGGATCTGATTACCGGAATGGGCAGATCTTAGACCGGTCCTCAGCAAGGTGCCGCCGACAAAATCGTCGTGAGCAGAGTTTTACCCTGACCCTTCCTCGTTGATCACGTCGATCATTTGCCGCAGCCGGGCGTAGTCTTCGCGGTTGAAACGCATGAGGAGCCGGTGCAAATGCAGCTTGTCGGGATCGTCGGCTTCATCAGGAAGGGGATCGGTTTGCCGGACTTTGCCGCCGGTCAGGATATCCGCAAAGTCGCGGTTGAGCCGGTCGATCAATTCAGCTGTGGGCGGGTGATTGAGACGAATCACCAGGTCTTTCTTAACGAAGCGGTAGGAGTGAAAATTGCGGTAAAAGCTGGTGATTTCCTTGACCGCCGCCTCGGCGCTCGTGCAGATTCTGAAAAACGTCATTTCTCTCTCAGTAATGTAACCGCGGCTCATCACGTCATCGCGAAGAAACTCTTGCCAGCGGGTCCAGTAGGTGCCGCCAGGAATGTCCATCAAGATAATCGGCACGAGCTGAGTCTTGCCGGTCTGGGCCAGCGTGATCGACTCCAAAAGCTCGTCGTGGGTGCCGAAGCCGCCCGGGAAAATCACCACCGCGTCTGCTTCCTTGACAAACATAAGCTTGCGCGTGAAAAAAAAGTGAAAGTCCATGAGCTTCGGATCGTTGCGGATGAACGGGTTGGCATTTTGCACCGAAGGCAAACGAATATTGACGCCGAAACTGTTCTCTCTCCCCGCACCCTCGTGGCCGGCTTGCATGATGCCCGGTCCGGCACCGGTGATCACCATGAACTCTGCTTTCGCCAGGCTCTCCCCGACGCTGCGCGCCAGATCATAATACAGATCGTTTTCCTTTACCCGCGTCGAACCGAAAATGCTGACCTTGCGCATATGACGGTAAGGCGCGAAGATTCTAAAGGCGTGGCGCAACTCCTGCATGGCGCGGTTTAAGATTTTTAGATCTCCACGCTCGGCATCGTCCTGCGCCAGCTTGAGCAAGGTGCGCAATATCCCGGCGAACTGATCTGCGTTGACGGAGTCGTTCTGCGCCCGCAGCCACTCATCGATCTGAGATCCGAGATCAGCCAAAGTTTTATTTTGCTGTTCCACTTGTACCACCTTCGACGGCGAACGAGTTGTTGCCTATGTACTAGTATAGACGATGGAGGAGCCATGAGGTAGTGAGGTGCTAGGCCTAACTTCTTCTGATGCCACCAACTGTTTCGCTTTCGTAACTCGATCCTTGACATCGATCGTCAGCCGAAGATACGATCCGCTGCCGTGAATTGACCCCGAAGGTTCGAATCAGGGGGTGCCTATGCCGGAAAATAAAAGTGGCTTAACCCTATTGAGAAGCGAAGACTGGATGGCCGTTTGGCTGGGTTTCCTCATCATCGCCGCTGTGGTCGTCGGGGTAAGGTCGCCGTTGCCGAAATTTAGTTGGGCCACCGACGGTGAATTCGCTGCCACGGCAACCGAGAACAAGCCGGTAGTCGAGGCACTCATCAAGGAGGCCGAGGCCAAGGGCGAGACCGATTTGGTAGCGGCGGCGACGGCGCTCAAGACGGCACTCGAAGGAAACGACCGTAAGGTCATCGGCGACGCCTCAAAAAAATTGGCCGCTGCAGGAAAAAAGGCGAAGGACAAAGCGTTGCAAAAAAAGGCAGCGGACATTGACCGCGCCGTCGGCGCCAGAGCAGGCGCGGTGGTCGGCACGGTGTTCGGAGGAGAAAACATCTGGAACGCCATTAAGATCGGGATCGCGTTCCTCATTCTCTCCGCCATTGGAGTCGTGCTCATGGGCGGAAACGTCGTTAACTACACAATCGGCTTTCCGGTCGTTTATGTTCTCGCCTGGCTTTCTCACGTGATTGCGGGTAACGCGACGATGAACTACTGGGGATTGGAGTACGTTATTTTTGCTCTCATCATCGGACTGTTCATCGGCAATGTCGTTGGCGTCCCGCAATGGCTCATGGAGGCGATCAAAACCGAATACTACATCAAAACGGGCCTGGTGATCCTAGGAGCAGGTATTCTCTTCTTTGAGGTCGTTCAAGCCGGCGTCCTCGGAATTGTCCAGGCGCTCCTGGTCGTAGCGGTGATCTGGTACATTTGCTTCTGGCTTTCCAGGAAGTTCCGGGTGGACGATGAGTTTGCGGTGATGCTCTCGACAGCAGTTTCCATCTGCGGCGTGTCGGCGGCGATTGCCGCCTGCGGGGCGATTCAGGGTGATAAGAAAAAGCTCTCCCATGTGACTTCGCTGGTTCTGATCGTTGCCATCCCCATGATGGTGCTTATGCCCTGGATCGCGAAAGCTTTTGAGATGCCCGACATCGTGGCGGGGGCCTGGCTTGGTGGGACGCTCGACACGAGCGGCTCTGTGGTAGCGGCCGGTGCTCTCATTAGCGAGCTTGCCATGAAGGCCGGCGTCATCGTGAAGTTCTCCCAGAACGTCTTGATCGGCATCGCCGCTTTTTTAATATCGCTCTGGTGGACTTTCAAAAAGGGCGCGGAGACGGGCGAACGGCCGAACGCAGGAGTGATCTGGGAGCGCTTTCCGAAGTTTGTCCTTGGCTTCCTGATCGCCTCGGTTGTCTTTTCGTTCCTGCTCGACCAGGCAACTGTGGATGCGACCAAGGGAATACTGGGTGGTCTTCGGGTAGTCTGGTTCGGGCTCGCCTTTACTTGCATCGGCCTTGAAACCCGCTTTACCGACCTGGTGAGCATGGAGGGAGGCCGGCCCGCGGCTTCTTTCCTCCTCGCCCAAGCCGTTAACGTGATCTGGACACTGTTGCTCGCATATCTCCTGTTCGGAGGAATTCTCTTTTCGGTGCCGCCACTGCAGTAGCACATGACTCGATCCGAACGCCTGATATTTTCAGCGGCAGTGGAGATCCGGGCAGCGCCGGCGGAAGTTTTTGCCGTGGTGAGCGATCTCCGACGCAAGGCACCTCTCAATCCAAATATTCAGGTCATCCGGGTGGAACTCGAAGGCGAAGAGCCCGTCCGGGAAGGCTCCGTTTTCTATCATCGGTTTCACAGGGGCGCGCGGATCATGGAGTATCGGAGCCGGTGCGTGCGACTGGTTGCGCCATGGCTCGTCGAGAGCCGAAGTGAGACTGATCCACCATTCGTTGTTAGAGTGACCGTGGAATCGATCTCCACCGGGTGCAGACTTACGCAGCAAGAAGAGGTCGAGGTGACTGCCGAGCTGCTTGATGCTCTCGAGCCGCCTACGACCGAGGTGCGTCCGTTTCGAGACAGTGTGAATTTATTCGCACTATTCCCCAGCGCGCGTCCTCTGGGCGTTGAGATTAGAACGTTTCAATGCGAGCGCGTCGCCAGAAGGCTCGCCGGCGAATTACAGTCGTGGTTGGATGGTATTCGGGCACATCTGGAAGAGGCGACGTTACTTGCCGAATGGCCGTGAGCCTGCGTTATGACGCTTCGGTCTTGAACCAGCCGAGATAGTGTCGTCACAATAAGTCAATACAAACGCCTGGCACCTAACTCCCTGGCCCAGGTGACCCTCAGAATTTGCCCACGCCGCGTCTTCCAGAGGACCGACTAATTCTTCTTGGCAGAGTCAAAGATTTCCGAGAGCCTTCGCCGAAGCGCCGCATCTCCCTCCGGCAGAGGGTCGAACTTTGTGGTGTCGTCGGCCTTTTTTAAGATTCTTCGCCCTTGCTCGTTTTCATGCATCGACACCAATATCTTCTCAAGGCGGTCGGCCAACGCCGGGGAAAAATCCTTTCGAACGGAAAGAAGGTGGCGTGGAAGCCGCTCGGTTTCCGCCAGGATGGTGATGTCCGATCTTTTCCTCTTCTCGAGCCGCGCATAGTCGTCGTCACTGAAGGCTGCGGCCGCCACTTTTTTTGTGAGCACCCAGTTCACCAGATTTTCTTGGGAATAGGCAAACAGATAACCGACATCCGTCGAGGAAGCGTAGAGGTCATAGCGGTTTTTGTCGGTGAATTTGAATCCCTTGCGAACCAGGAAAGACTTCGGCAGAAAGTGGCCTGAAGTCGATTCGGGATCTTCGAAAGCTAGGACCTTACCCCTGAGGTCGTCCAAACGATTTATCTCGCCGTCTCTTTTGGTGAAAATAAGGCTTTGATATTCCGCCGAGCCTCCCTTCCAGCGTCTCAGACGTAGCTTGGCAACTCCCTGTACGTTGTTAATGAGATGGGTTGGATAGGGACTCTCCATGTAAAAATCGACCTGCCTTTGCTCAATAAGCCTTGCGAGCTCAAACGACGTGGCAGCAATCACAACCTTCCCCTTGATGTCGGACCCGGAGCTGAGCTTTGCCGCAATGTATCGCACAAAATCACTGAATTGGTCCGCCATTCGCGTCCGATCTAATTGGGTGACGATTCCTAAAGAGACCGTTTGAGCCTTCATCTTTTCCGGGGCTTGTGCTTCGGCGTTCGCAACAACAAACCCACAAACGAGGGCGGCAATTGCCGCTAGGACTGAGAGACCACGCGTTTGTCGCCGCATAATTATATCCACCAAGAGCGAAGCGTGGACTTCGAGCTGCATCGAATTTTCATAATAATTGAAAATCATCTTGGCAAACAGGACGAGGACTCCGAATTGCTGCAAAAAACGCGCACTGCATCGTCCGACACACCAAAAATTCTCGCATCTAACATTTGCATCGAGCATGATGGCATGAAAAGCAAGGTGGAGTTTGTCCACTGCGCTTCCTAAGGTGCGAGCAAAATGGAGAGGGCCAATGACAGTCAGGCGACAAATGCGTCGCCATAGGGTAATCAAGAAGCCATGGAGCAAAAAGACTCACACTGGCCGCAGGTCAGCGCATTCGCGCTGTTCCTCACATTCTCCCGGATTACCCTGTCCGGCTTCGGTGGTTTGATGTTCTGGGCACGACGCGGGCTGGTCGAACGCCAGCGCTGGCTCACCGAGCAGGAGTTTATGGACCTGTTGGTGCTCGGACAACTCCTGCCTGGACCGAACGTCTTAAATCTGACTGTGATGGTCGGGTACCATTTGGCGGTTGGACGGGCGCCGCGGCGGCCGTCGCCGGATTCTTAGGCTGCCCGTGCCTCGTGGTAATCGGCATGGGTGTACTGTACCAATAGTACGGCGCCCTGTCGCAGGTGCAGCAGGCGCTCGCCGGCATGTCGACGGTGGCGGTGGGGCTGCTGCTCGCCACCGTTATCAAATTGGCGACAATGTTGCCGCGGCACTGGCGACCGTGGCTGTTCGGCGTGCTCGCCTTTGTCGCTGTCGGCGTCTTGCGCTGGCCGCTCCTGTGGGCCATGGGTGCCCTCGCGCCCTGGGCGGTTTTGGTGGCCTGGAAAGCAAAGGAGTGATGGAGCGCCTCGATCTCAGTGCGCTGTTTCTGCATTTCTTACTCCTCTGGTTTGTGGCGATCGGTGGTCCCTCGACGATCCCGCCGGACATCCACCGCTATGTGGTAGAGGTGCATCACTTGTTGACGAGCCAGCAGTTTGCCGAGAGTCTACACGTTGGCGCAGGTGGCGCCTGGCCCTAACGCCGCCGCGGCCTGACCGCTGGTCCTGCGCAAGCCCTGGAATCCGCTGTGGCTGCTCGCCGCCGGCGCGCTGGCGGGCATGCTCGGGCTCGTCTGAGCACTTCTGGTGTCCAGATGAAATGCTGTCGGCACGATTAAGGAGGGCACGATTAAGGGGTCTGAAGTCGGATAGTTGACGCTGGTTTTAGACTCCGCAAGTGATTCTGTCGCTTTCCATAACGGTGTAGGTTCACTCAACTCCAGACTTCATTTCTGTCCCCGAACGAATTAACGTTTGCCCGCCGCGCAAGTGGTCGCGGCTTACGCAGAAACCATGAGGGCCAATGCACCTCTCATTCCTTTCTCATTTGCTCTCCACCGCTCTGGACATGTTTTTAAACACCAGCTTCCGTTTCACGCTGAGATAGTCGGGGCTATCGAAGTACTTGTCGACCCATTTGTCGTCCTCCTTAAGGAACGGGTCGAACTCTTTTTTGTGCTCGCCCAACCACTCGCGAAAAGCAAAGTGGTCAAACAGTCGCACGTATTCGGTGAAGTAAATATCGGCCACGCGATCATCGCCCTTAATGACAAGAGTGTTCTCGTCATTCTTCGACGTGGAGTTCTCACTGTAATTCGCCGAGCCCGAAATGACGACGGGCACATCGCCGAGCGGGTCTATCAAAATTATTTTGTTATGAAGAAAATTAACCCCGGATTTAAACAGGCTACCGGCGCTTTTCTCCGCTGCCCATTGGTCGAAATCCGAATCGATGTACGAACCGGCCACCACTTCCACGTCGCGGTCGTTGGTTTTGAAGGTGTTATAATCCTTGCGTGCATCCAACAATATATAGCGCAGGTAGGGCTTGTCTTCCCCGAACACTTGTTGAAATCTTTTGTCCACGTTGAACGGGTATATGCAGCAAACCATCTCGTTGGCACTCTCCACTAGGTCGGCATAGTTTTGCAGCATATCGTTCGTTTTACGCGGACTGAAGAATACCGAAATGCCCGCAGGTATCTGGCTTGCTTTCTTGTCGCCTCCATCCTTCAGCACCATCACGTCATTTTGATACGTTTTTCGGCCCAGGTTTTTGTAAACGAGCTTCCAGTATTCGAAATATCTATCAGCTATTTTCGGGTCGTTGATAAGATGGCCCGTGTTGCAGTGGCCGAATATCCCCTTCTCCGAAATGTTTGTGGAACCGGTCCACACGCTGATCGCCTTGTCATTTTTATCGAGCAGCACAAAGAATTTGTTGTGTGCCTGTGTTACCTCATTGTCGCGCACCTGCTTTACTAGCGACGACGTCCCAGTCGCTTTTAGTGCCGCCCGGTTCTCATCCTCGTAGTTTTTTGCATCGTAGACGACGTTTACGTCCACGCCCTTCTTTTGCGCCTCTTTCAACGCCAAAAGCGTTCCAGGGTAGTGGAACTCATAGCAAGCTCCGCGCAGCTTTTGTCCCGTTTTCGCGCTGGCAATAAAATCAAGCAAACCTTCGTAGAGCCCCCTCGAAAGCCAGCGGTATGCCTTTGCCTGTTCCACTTTGTCTGCCATTTTATCGGGCCGCTGGTTACCGAACTGCTCGGCGTAGGACTGGCTGCCAGAAACCCCGCGATTAAAGAAAATGCCGTGCTTGCCTTTGATACGCGGCTCGGTAGAAATGGTTATTTCCTCTGTCAAATATATCTGCAGGTTCTTCGGGGTACCCTTATAGGCCGTAACCAAGTAGGTGTACTCCGTGTCGGGCTCGGCCGTAAAATCTTTCCACAAAAAGCCTTGTACGGGGTGAAGGTGGGTGGGATATTTCTGCCCTTTTACTTTTCCCAGGTCTTTCTTTTCGATAGGTATTACTGACCCGAAGAACTTTTGGCCATACAACCATATCCGCTTTTTGCTCTTAGTTGCCACGCGTTCGAATGCGAAACCCAGCAAGCCTGACGGTTTCGCTTTCATGTCCATCGAAATAACAATAGTGTTGGTACCCGAAACGGCGTACAACTCCAGGCTGGAGCTCGTTTTCTTTCGTCTCATGCTGGTCGGTTCCTTCTTGGGATTGTGATTTTAGTCGACGAACTTCCCCGGTCGCAATACCGCCAGAAAGATCTCTTCGATCGCTCCATCGACCAGGTTCAAAAAAGTTTGGAACTGATAGCCGTCGCTCACTTTCCGTGACGCACAGGCGTGAACGAGTTCATCGGCCTATACGGGCGTGCCTTTGAGAATCCTCGCGGGAGGTTTTGGCAACCTGCTAAGCGCTATTGCAGCGGCTCGATCTTGATGATCGACGCGCCGAGGTTATTGCCGATCCAAAGCACCGGCCGGCTCGCCGAGTTGTCGATGTTGACGCGGCGAATATTGGTGGTACGCGGCAGCAGGTACTCGATGAACTCCTCCGTCTTGGTGTTCAGCCGCACAACCAGGTCGTTGCTCATGCCGCCCGTCCAGGCGTAGCCGTCCTTGTCCAGAATCGCATCATAAGGATTCGTCCACGCGGTCGGCATCGCCCACTCGCGCGTGCGCTCTGTCTTGGTATCGAACATGCCGAGCATGTTGCCGCGATACTCCGCGAACCACAGCCGGTCCTGCGGATCCATGTGGCCGCGGCGGGGAGCCGAGTTAGGCGTCGGCGTCGGGAACGGAGTCACATTCAAAGTCTTGGCGTCGATCCTGATGATATATTGGCCGCCGAAATTCGTGCCGTAAAAATTATTCTTAGAGTCGGAGATCACGCCGTAGGAGCCGAGCCGATCCGCGGGCGGGCCGTTTTTCGGCAGCCCCCGCGAATAGTCGACCGTGTACCACTCGCCGGACTTCACATCGAGGCGATACTCATCATCGCCGCCGATCCAGACTTTGCCGTCAAGGTTGATATGCGCCGGATCGACCATCGCAAGCCGGGCCTCATTGTTTTCCATGAACTTGGGCGCGTTCCAGGTCTGAAATCTTTGCGTCTTGCGATCGAATTTGGCGATGCTTCCTTGATACATCATGCCCAACCACACGTTTTGATCCGGATCGAACCTCAAGTCGAGGGCGCCGGTAGGCGCCCCAGGTTTCGTCACCGGCACGGCGTACTCGACTGCTTTGGCGGTCTTGGGGTCGAGCTTGCCGAGATACTGGGAGCCGAAATCGGAATACCAAATCATGCCCTCGGCATCGATGGCGGCGTCATGTGGCATGGCCTCCGGACGCGGCAGGTCATACTCGGTGATGATCACCTGGCTGGCCTTGCCCTTGGGCCGCGGCAGCGCTTTCAGCGGGTATTCCCATTTCGAAACCTTGCTCAAATTGATCGTGCTCAAATACTGCGCGAACTTGGTCATCTGCTGCATTTGGTTTTGCGACGGCTCGCGCGCCCCAGGCCGCACTTGCGGGCGCAGCGGCGAGCTACCCTGGGCATAGTTGCGCATGCGCTTCAGCAGTGGCACGAACTCCTCCGCGCTGTAACGCGACCGCGCGATGCGTTCCACCGTATGGCAGCCGACACAACTCAGGAAACCCTGCTTCTGTTCATCGGTGCCCGGCATGCTGAGCAGCCACTCGCCGTTGGAGAGCTGAGCGGCAAGGTCCTGCGCCTTGCGAAGCTTGAGATCGAGCTCGGTCGTTTTCTCGGCCGTCACCTCCGCCGGCGGAGAATTCTCTAACTCGTATCCCACTGCGCGAATGCGCAGGGAGTAACGCCCTGCTTCGAGCTTCGAGCTCGGGAAGCTGTACCTTCCCTGAGCATCGCTCACCACGGTGGTTGTGACCGCCGAGCCTTCCCTCTTGGCGCTTACCAGCACACCTTCCATGCGTCCTTCTTCCTGCGAGCTGACCTGTCCGGTCAACGCCGCGCCGGCCGAACTTGCCGCTTCAATCACTTTGGACGCCGCGAAGAACAACGTAGCCACCACAGTTACCATCGCTATCGACAGAAATGTTTTTTTCAGCATGGCACGTCTCCCTTAACGGCTTAGAAACTCATCCTGGAGTTTGGTGAAAGTTGGCTTCTCTTAACACTCCGGTCTTGCCCGGGTCAAGTAAGGGCCGGACAAAGCTGATTCCTCGTCAATCTGAGTTATTGACTCGTGTGACCTGCGGACAAATTCGCCGCTCGACCCTATGACGTGAGTACATCTCTACTTAATATCTGCTGCAACTCTTCCAGAAAACCGATTTGACCCGGCACAATTTTGCGTTTTGCACTCTCCAAGGTAAACCAACTCGCCCGATCGACTTCGGGGTACTCTTTGCGATTGCCCGAGCGCGGCGGCCATTCCATCGAGAAGAGGTTACTTTTGATCGCTCCGGCATCACAATCGCCTTCGAGTGCCCAGGCATACACAAGCTTGCCGCTGCGTTGCTTGAGCGGGGCAAGAGCCATGAAGTTTCCCTCGATTGAAAATCCGGTTTCTTCTCGGAATTCTCGCTTAGCGGCGCTCAATGGCTGCTCATCTTCGGCGAACTCGCCCTTCGGGATCGACCAGGCTCCTTCGTCTTTTTTCGCCCAGAACGGGCCGCCGGGATGGACCAGGAAAACCTCTAACATGGAGTCTCGAATCCGATATAGAAGCAGCCCGGCAGTCTTCTTGTGCGCCATGATTTTAGTTTAGCACGGGACTGATGCCCGCATAGTGGGACTTCAATGTCCAAGAACTGGAGACGAGGTAGGCTTCGGCTTCCCGGTGCTTACACGATCACAGCTGCTCTTTAACCGGAAAGGCGAAGATTTCGAAAATCCGTTCAAAGATACTGCGAGAATGCCATTCTTCGTGGGTTATTTTTTTCGAGTATTTCAAATCGTCTTGAAAAGCCTCGTCGAGGCGGCGCGCCGCCGTCGCGTCGTAAACCGTAAGGTTTAGCTCCTGGTTCAGGGCAAATGATCGATTATCAAAGTTGGTGCTGCCGACGGTTGCCCAGAC
>DASPXM010000082.1:0-41082 GCA_035637295.1 Verrucomicrobiia bacterium | reverse complement strand
CGCCCTGCTATACGCGAGCACTGTCGTCGCAAGCCCCATGAACTTGTCAAGTAATTGTGCGTCGGTCATCGGCTGCATCGGATGTCCCGTAGGATAGTCGCGTCGCCTCTCGAACACTCGGCCGTCGCGCAAGCGCAAAATTACCCGGCCCGGGTTCTTCTGCAGCACCAGGGTATCCGGGCTCGCCTCGCGTTCCTCTTCTCTTTGCAATTCCATAGCCGCGTCGGGAACGATTTCTACTACCTCGCGCGCGAAGCGAGTCAATTCTTCATCACGCAAGGCGTCCGTTGTGAAGTCGTTCGGCGTGACGCGGCCTTTCAGTATTACCGTGGCAATACAGAATGGAGCGCTGTACTGGGCGGCAATGATGGTGGGGAAATCCGTACGCAGGTGGATCGGCGTGGTGCCCGGCTTGTAGACCGTCACTTTTTCAACATCTTCTGCGCGAAAGCCGATCTCGCGCTTGAGCTCGAGCAAGATATCGATAGCCGAGTGAAACCCGATGGCGCAAGAATACGATTTGTAGCCGATGTCCATCATTGCCCAGTGTTTGCCGAGAGCATAGCTCAGTTTTGCCGGATCATGCGCCCGCAGAGCCAGAGCTTTATAGATGTTCTGCTCCCCGTCGAAAATCTGCTTTGGACCCAAGAACCCCTCGGCCGCGAGAAATGCGGCGGAAACTCCTCGTTCAGCGGCGTGCCCTGAGTGTATGCGGCGCGACCATGCGCCTTCCTTGTGCGACTGCATAGTGCCACCGGCCTGTTCCCCGGCAAGGCCAAAAGCGATGGCCATCCGCTCTGCATCGAGACCGAGGATAACCCCGGCTGCTGCGGCGGCGCCAAACCCGCCAAAGATCGCCTGCGGATAAATGCCACGCACCATCAGACCTTCACCTTCCCGCGTCTTGTTGGAAGCCATGCGCACTCTGGGCGCGACCTCATGACCTGCGACCACGGCGCTTATGAGCGCTTTGCCGCCGGCCTTTTCGACCTCAGCAGTTGCCAAAGCAGCCGGCACGACAAACGAACCCGGATGCATTCCGGCCCATGGATGAAAGTCTTCGAACTCAAATCCCAGACCGAAAGTACCGTTCGCCAAAGCGGCGCGCGCAGGCACGGTTTTTTTGCCAAACCCTATGACGGTTGCAGGCGAAGCGCCAAAACCCTGCTTGATGGCAAATGTGGCGACGGTCTTTCCCCACGGCGTGTTGCGGCTGACGTAAAGGGCGACAGCGAGAAAATCTCTGATGCTCGTCTTCGCTTTGGCAATTACTTCTGATGGAAGAGATTCAAAGCAAATTGCCGCGGCAAATTCCGCCAGCGCTCTGGTACTCATGACATAAAAATCCGATGGCTTAAGATTCTAACAAATCTGCTACAACCCCATGCGATATAACCGGTTGGCATTTTCGCGGCCGACTTTGCGCTGTACGTCAGAGGTTACTCCGGCGCCAATGCGCTCCATCGTCTGTTGAGAATAGGGCCACGTCGTATTGCCATGCGGATAGTCGCTCGCCCACATGAAATTGTCCGCGCCGAAGACCGGCGTTGTAAGCATCCCCGCTCGGTCGTCCTGGAAAGTGAACCAAGCATGGCGTTTCATGTAGTCCCCGGGCGCCATCTTGAGCTTGACATCCGAGCCATAAGCGGTGGCGCGTCCATAACGGTAATTGGCCTGTTCATACATGATCGCGACCCACCCAACATCGTACTCTGTGCAAACAACCTTGAGGTTGGGATGGCGATCAAAAACGCCGGAAAACATCAGATGACTGATGAAACCCGTCGCGGTCGCGATCCGCTGCGCGCCAAAGAAATCGCTCGACCCCTCCGCGGTCAAGCGCTGAAATCCGAACCAGCGCGGTTTGACTCCTTGAGCCGGCCCTCCGAGATGAATGTGAACGACCATCTCGTTATTCTCCGCGGCATTCCAGATCGGCTCGTAGACCGGATCATAGTAACCACTATCCTTGATGGCGTAAGGAATCTGCACTGCTTTGAAGCCGAGCCCAGCGTATTCCTGGATGTCTTGTGCGGCTTTTTCCGGGTCGAGAATCGAAATCAGGGCAACGCCGACGAGGCGCTTTGGGTCGTAGCTGAAAAATTCGTGGAGCCAAGCGTTGTAAGAGCGAAAAATGGCGCGCTGAAACGCGCCGTCAGTGAGACCGTAGAAAAATCTCCCGACACTGGCAAATAGCACCTCCGCCGCGACACCGTCGGCGTCTTGATCCTTGATCCGTGCAGCGGGCTCCCAAGAGGCAGGAAAATTTTCGTAAGTAAAATTCTCGTGGAAATGAATGCGCTCGTAGTGTTTGTTCATCTCCACGCTGCCCAGACCTTCGGGCTTGCTCACGACGTGACCAATCGAATAGTTGGAGCAAGGACTAGGGGGAAGCCCATCCGTTATCACCCAGATTCCCTTGAATCCCTCCGGATCTTTGACAACCTTTGGTGCTCTGTCCCCGTACTCCTGCTGCACTCTTTCCCATGCCGCGGGGGGCTCGTTTATATGACCATCAGCGGAAATCAGCTTAAAATCGACCTCCTCTTCTCCTTCCAGCAATCACAAGCAATCGCCGTTTCGACACAGCCTGCCTGTAGCACCTACGCGGTTCAAGAATCAAGGCGAACCCTAACGAAATCGTCCCGAATTTCTCAGCTCGTCGTAGCCATTTGCCGCGGGATTTCGATAGACGCTTTAGGTAGCTGCCGACATTTCTGATCCCACAGGCTTCGTCACAGCAACGGTGTTGGCAGCTGTAACGGAAGCGCTTGCAGTTGTTTCATCACATTCAGGTTCAATTCAGTCTCGTCCGCCGTGTTCGCGTGAGGGCAAGCTCGTTCTGCACATGCTGTGTAAAACGCATTGGATACGTGGCGCTTCGTCCGGTGCACCGACTTGGCGCGTCACTCACTCTTCGATACCGCGCGACGGTTAGGCACCCATAAGTAAAAGCCTGTCATTCGACACCTGTCGAGTGTGTGGCACTTTTTTTTCGCCATTACTCACTAAGAACCGCTTTGCGGGATCATCAAAAAACGTGTTCCTGACTGTGATCATGATTGCCATGGTGGTCGCTGAAAACACCCGAAGAGGTGTCGTGAAAAGCGTCGGGAAATGAACGGCAAAATGAGGGGAATTGAGGTGAACGGCGAAGAATCGAGCGATGTCGATTCCTTTTGTAATTTCAGTAGGTTCGCTGCAAATTCAATACATTATTGAACAGGGCCTGGTTACGAATCAGTTGCTCTACCGACTGAGCTAGGGTGGCTTAGGTGGGTTTTATGAAGTGAATGATCGCAGCCACGAAGAAGGAACCGACGTACGCAACGATGAAGTCGAAAAAGATTCGGAATTCGGAGATGTTTTCCAAATACTTAACGAGGTTGAAATAAATTAACATGAACTCGCCTAGGAACAAACCGATCAGCCCGACGATCAAAAAAACGATAAATCCTGATCTGCGTTCATAGGCGACAGTGCGATCGGCGGCAAAGCCGGCGAGCGAGGCAATGCCTAACGACAATAGCGGATTGGCTGCAAGATATGCGGAAACTTCCTGTGCGCTTTCTTGCAACGGCTCACCTCTGGAGTAATCCCATCATCTCTCGGGCCGCCTCATCCGGTCTGTCGGCGCCGATGATCGCCGAAATAAGCGCGACTCCTCTGGCGCCGGCAAGCCGCACGTCAATAATGTTCTCCGGCTTGATGCCACCTATAGCATAGACAGGGAGAGCGACGTTTTCCACTATTTTTTTCAGCGCCTCTGGTCCCTGCGGCATACCGTACCGCGCTTTTGACTGAGTAAAGTAAACTGGACCAAAGAGAACGAAATCCGTGCGGATTTGCTGTGCGATTTGCGCCTCTTCCAGTGAATGGGCGGAATAGCCGATCAATTTTTGGGCGCCGAGCAGCGCTCGCGCCGTTTCGATCGGAACCGATGTCTTTCCAAGCTGCACACCGGCGGCGTCCACGGCGAGGGCGACGTCGATGCGATCATTGACGAAAAGCTGAGCGTCGTATCGATCGCAGAGCTCACGCATTTTGGCGGCGAGGTGGAAAAGGTCTCTGCCGCTCAAATCCTTCTCGCGCAACTGGATCGCCCTAACTCCGCCCTCGAGGGCTCGTTCCAGCACCCAGAGCAAATCTCTCCTGCGCGTTTGGCTTCGGTCGGTTACGAGATAGAGGTCAAAATCAGGAGTGGGCACTTGAGATGTCAACTAAGGATGCCGTCCAACGGAGTCGAAGCAGTAGCATAGAGCTTTTTGGGAATCCTTCCTGCGAGATAGGCCTTACGTCCTGCTTCTACACCCAGCCGCATCGCTTCCGCCATGAGAATCGGGTTTTTTGCGCTGGCGATGGCCGTATTCATCAGCACGCCGTGACAGCCCATCTCCATGGCCATGGCGGCGTCCGATGCGGTGCCGACGCCGGCGTCGACGATCACGGGTACCGTCGCATGTTCAAGAATGATGCGAATGTTGTACGGATTCCTAATTCCCAAGCCAGAACCGATGGGTGCAGCGAGGGGCATGACCGCAGCGCAACCAATGTCTTCTAGCTTCTTAGCCGTGATCGGATCATCATTGATGTACGGCAAAACGACGAATCCTTCTTTGACGAGGATCTTTGCCGCTTCGAGCGTCGCCGGGATGTCGGGAAAAAGTGTCTTGTCGTCGCCGATTACTTCGAGTTTGACCATTTTCCCCACGCCGGCTTCGCGCGCTAGGCGGCACGTCCGCACGGCGTCTTCCGCGTTGTAGCATCCCGCCGTGTTGGGAAGAATCGTATATTTTTTCGGATCGAGATAATCGAGGAGATTCTCCTTGTTTGGGTCTGTGATGTTGACGCGACGCACGGCAACGGTGACGACCTCGGCACCGGAGACTTCGATGGCCTGTTTGGTCTCTGCAAAGTCTTTGTATTTTCCAGTGCCGACAATGAGCCGTGAGCGATAATGGATTCCTGCTATTTGGAGAAAATCTTCCATAAACTATCCTCCGCCGACAAAGTGGACGATCTCCAACGTGTCGCCTTCCGAAAGCGTAGTGCCCCCATAGGCGTCGCGCGAGACGATATTCCGATTGCGTTCCACAACCACGCGACCGGGACGGATCTGCATTTGCTCGAGCAGAGCGCCAATGCTAAGCCCGGCGGCGATTTCTCTTTCTTCCCCGTTAATCTTGATCTTCATGGAAACTAAAAAACCGTATCCACAGCGACCACCCGAAGATGGCCAGGGAATACGGTTTCAAGTTTGTCCCGCTTTGATCGGTCGAAATCGGGACTTTGACTCTCACGCTTCCCTACGCCGGTGCGACCCGGATCAGGTTCGAAGGGTTACCTGCGACTTGTCAGGCTCTCAGTCTGTGTCAGACAGACACCCCTAGCATTGGTAGCACCCTTAACAAAGGGTTGCTGCCAAGTCAAATTCAGGCTGACTTTCGGCGCTATAGCGGCTCCCGCCGATGGCGTCGCACAAGCGAATCGCGGAGCGATTTGAAAAGGTTGGAATCCTCACGCCGCTCGAACGGCGCAAGTCGGAGTGTCAATTATGGCAGCTCAAATGGCAATTCAAAATTCGATCGCCACACTGGCGTAACCGACGACATTGCGCATCGGTGTTACGTCCCCGGAATGACAATGCTGCAGCAGACGCGCGCGTTTTGTACCGAGTGCGTTGGCCGCATAGAGCATGACCGCGGTAGGTAAAACGCCGCACATCGTAATGTCATTTTCTTCGACAACTTCGAGCAGGCCGGCGGGATCCAGAGCAAGGACTCGATCCAAGGCGATTCGGTCGAGCTTGTCGGTCTGTCGAGGAGAAAGATAATGGCTCAAATCGCTACTGGCCAAGATAACTGTCCTGGTATTTTTTGCTGCGCTTGCAAAGACTGCGGCGATCGCACTTCCCAGCTCGGCGCACTCCTCGGCGGAAAGATAAGACAGGGAAATCGGTACGAACTGGAATTCATCGAGCACGCGCTGCAGAAAAGGCAACTGAATCTCGATGCTATGTTCTTCCGCGTGGGCAGTCCCATCGCGCTTCAAAAACTTGATTCTCGATGCTAAAAAATCGCCCAGATCGTCGTCAACGATCACATCGCCTAAAGGAGTGCGCCAGCGATCCCACGGGCTCAAAGATGCTTTGTGTCCATGCGCGCGGTGATTGACGCCGAGCAAAATGATGCGTTGAATCGATGGTTCAAGCTGGCAGTACAGGTGCGCCGCGCAAGGACCGGAATAAATGGGTCCCGCGTGCGGCACTACGCCGGCAGCGAGAGCGGGATTAGGCATGCTCGCCCCCTGCGGCCCCAGCGGGCTTGAGACAAAACACTCGTTGAGCAGCACGCCGAGTTCGTCGGCATCAGCCGGATAGAACGAGCCAGCGACGGCGGGACGCCTGACCGAGTCCATGACTCCCAAACGTTCGGTTACGGTGCGACGACCTCGACCTCGAGAATGCCGATACTCTCCACTTCGCCTTCGACCTTGTCGCCGGGCTTGAGAAATACCGGCGGCATACGGGCGAAGCCGACGCCTGAAGGGGTTCCTGTGCTGATCATATCGCCGGGCTCGAGGGTGATGCCGGCAGACAGGCTTTCAATGATCGTCGGAATGTCAAAAATCATATCCCGGGTATTGCCGTCTTGCATCACCTCGCCGTTGACCCGGCAAATCAGGCGAACTTGTTGCGGGTCGGGTAGGGCACTTTTGTGGACAATCCACGGTCCCATCGGGCAGAACGTATCGAGGGATTTTCCCTTAAACCATTGACCATGCTGACGCTGTAGTTCGCGTGCTGTCATATCGAGACACACGGTGTAGCCAAACACATAGTCGTAGGCTTTCTGTTTAGGAATATCGCGGCCTTTCTTGCCAATGACCACCGCCAACTCGACTTCCCAATCCAGCTTGGATGTAACTTTGTGATTGATCACTTTGCCCAAATGACCAATCACCGATGTGGCGGGCTTGGTGAAATACACTGGCCATTCGGGGTACTTTATCTCCATTTCGCGCGCCCGGGCGCCTTCGTCGACATGCTCTCGATAATTGATGCCGAGCATGACGACGTTTTTTCTCGGCGAGGGAATCGGCGCAATAAGTTTTGCCTGGTTTGGCTTGAGCAATGCGCCGGCGGCAATCAGTTTCTTCTGATCGTCACCATTCTTGCTGGCCACATACTTTTCGGCTTTGCGGGCGGCTTGAAGCGCCTTGGCGCCGCCTTCGATGAAAGCCTGCAGGCTTGCCAAGAACGGCGGGTTGCCGCCTTTCAGATAGCGCCGATTCACTTCGGCTAAATCAATGATTTGTTCCTGCGGTCCCATCAGGCCGACGCGCTGTTGGTTCTTGCGTGCAAAGGTGACAAATCGCATGGATTCCTCCGTATTTAGATGCCGATTCGCAAAAGTTTACAAGCATTGCTAGCGGCAATCTGCGCTATTTGCTGGTTATCGATGCCGGTCGCGCGCAGCGACCCGACTGGCTCGGGATCGCCCATGTCGTAGGGATAGTCGCTGCCAAGGAGCACATGGTCGGCGCCGAAGCTGCGGACCAGGTATTCCAGGGCCATTGGGCTGTGGGTTATCGTATCGAAGTAAAGCCGCTTCATGTATTCACCCGGCGCCTTGGAGATCTTCAATTTCGAAGAGTCTTGAACATGGTAGCCCCGATCGAGCCTGCCCCAGGTATAGGGAAGAAATCCGCCCGCGTGGGCGAGCAAAAATTTGAGGCCAGGATAACGTTCCAATACACCGCCGAAGATCAGTTTCGCAAAAGTGAGCGACGTGTCGGTCGGATTGCCGATCAAGTTGGCGAGGTTGTAATCCTTCATGCGGTCGGCGCCGAGCACTCGATTAGGATGGACGAAGATCAGCGCATCCAACGCTTGCACCGCCTCCCAGAAAGGTTCGAAGCCGGGGTCGTCCAAATAACGGCCGTTGATGTTCGAGGCGATCTCCGCGCCGCGCAAAACCGAGCTTGGCTATCGCACGTTCTAATTCGACGGCGGCCAGCGCACCGTCTTGCATCGGTACCGACGCCAGGCCCACGAAGCGCCGAGGATGTTTTGCGACGGCTTCGGCGAATCGATCATTGAGCCAGCGGGCATATTCGAGCCCATTGGCAGCAGCCATCCAGTAAAAAAAATAAGAACCGGCGGGAGCCAACGCCTGCATATCGACACCCTGATGATCCATGATCGACAAGCGCAAATCGAGATCGGAAAATTCGCCTTTAGGCTGAGTGAGCAAGGGCCTATCGTCGCGCGTGAGCACGTCGCGGTCCCGCTCGTCCTTTTCCAGCTTGAGACCGTGAGATCGGCCGACATCGCTCGCTGCCTTAAGGCTGCCGGGCGGAATGTAATGAGCGTGCACGTCGATGTTCATATGAAACTGCCGGCGGGCGCTTTCCACGGAGAGCTATCGGAGGGAAGCAGGAATGTCAAGTTGAACAGTGTTCACCGTAAATTACGACGGGCGCATCAGGACAGTTGCGCTGCTGTGCGTCTGTCTCTTTTTGGCAAACCTGAAAAATAGATTTGCCTGCCAAAACCTGCAATGGTAGCTTCGGTCCATGAACGGAAAGCGCAGGAAAGAAACTCGCGCGAGCATGCGCGAGGGCGACCGCATCCTCATCAATAAGGGAATCTCGAAGAAGGTCATGATTATTGCTCGAACCGAAATTCCTCATTCGATGGAGAGAGTATTTGTTACCAAGTCGGGTGGCAAATTTACCATCGGCCTCAAAGTGTGGAAATCGGATTACGCTTGGAGCGAAAAAAATCAAATGTGGATTCCAAAGCGCTGATGTTGATGCTTAAAATCACCATCAGTTTCTAACATCATACTTGGTCACCCATTTCCGGAGCCGAAGACACCAAACAATTTACCCAAGCAGCGTGAACCCCAACTTAATGAAACTCATGGCTGGCCTCAAGAAGGGCCAGGCACCGCAGCTGCTACTGCTTTTCGGCGATGACCTACAAGTGCAGGAAACCTGCAAAGCGGTTTTGGATCATGTCGTGCCGGAAGAGCGAAGAGAGTTCAATTTCGAGCGTTTCGACGGGCGCGCCGCGAGTTGGGAGCAAATCGAGGCGTCGCTCATGACGCCGCCTTTTTTGCCGGGGAAAAAGCTTTTGTGGGTTGAAAACGCGCCGTATTTTTTTTCCAGGGAGCAAAAAGGCGAGTTCGGCGAAAAAATTCTTGAACTGTGGCGCGCCGGAAAGAGGGATGACGCGGTCAAGCTGCTGATCGATTTGCTCATCCTCGAAGGCTGGACCCAAGAACAGTGGGAGCGCCTCGATGCCTCGTCGTCAAGAGCATTATTGGATCTGCTGGACGTCGATAGCAGCGATGCACGGGAGGATGTCGACGCCCTGGTGGCTCATTGCAAGAGCCGCGATCTCGACTTGAGTAAGCGCAGAGCCGGCGAAGGACACAGGCTAGTCAGCGTGTTAGAACGAGGGCTCCCGGAATGGAGCTTCCTGTTGCTCACAGCGGTGCAGGTGGATCGGCGCACCCGGCTCTACAAGCGCTTTGAAGAATTGGGCGCAGTCGTCTACCTGGGTCTGGAACGCGATCGCAGCGGCAAGATTAGCCGGGAAAATTTGTTGGAGTTCGTTACCGACCGGCTTCGCCAAACGGGAAAAAATTTGCACCCTCAAGCTCGGGAAACAATCCTGGCCCGAGCCGGCGATGATCTGCGCGGCCTTCATCAGGAGCTGGACAAATTGCTGCTCTTCGTCGGCGATCGCCAGTCAATTCGAACGGAGGATGTGGAAGCGATCTTTGCAGATCAGGGACAAGGTTGGATCTTCGATCTGACGCGAGCCATCGCCGACCGCGACGCTAACGCCGCGCTCACTCAGCTGGCGCGTCTTCTCGGCCAAGGGGAACATCCCCTTAAGATTTTGGCAACCGTCACCGCCGAAGTGCGGCGTTTGCTCTTCGCCCGACAGCTCCTCGAAACCGAATTGGCCAAACTGTGGAAGCGGGGCATGAACTATCAGCAGTTTCAACAAACCGTATTAAAGCCAGGTAGACCGCTTTTGACGCGTAACCCCTACGCCGACTACATGTGTTTCCAACGGGCCGAGCACTTTTCGCTGGACGAGCTTACTCGGAGTCTGGAAGGATTGTTTGATTCTGATTTGCGTCTGAAATCCACCGGTAGCCAGCCTCGTTTGGTGTTAGAAAGGTGGATCTTGGGCATGTGCCTAGGCTCGCCACAGAAGAGTCCTCGCCGCGAGCGAGGCGCCCTATGACACGAAACCTCAGCGCGGCCGCGGTGCTTATTCTTGTCACGAGTCTGATGGGAACCAGCGTGCATGCGGACATGATCGTCCAGGCTTGTTTCAGTCCGCAGGGAAAATGTTCGGCGCATATCCTGCGCGAAATCGAATTGGCCAAGAAGGAATTGCTGGTTGCCGTCTACGCCTTCACTAGCGACGACTTGTCGAACGCGCTGGTTCAAGCGAAAAAGCGCGGCGTCGCTGTCCAAGTCGTGGTCGATCGGGAATTCGACCTTGCCAACCAGAACTCCAAAGGCAAGTTTTTCGAGGCGCAAAAAATTCCCGTGCGCCGTGTCTCCGGAACCAAACCGAAAACTCCGGAGAAGGACGCCGGCCTGATGCACCAAAAATTCGCTGTCATCGACAGTCGGATCGTTTTCACGGGTTCTTATAATTGGACCTATTCGGCTGATAGCTTGAACGACGAAAACTTACTCCTCTTCCGCGATGCCGGGCAGCTGGCGGAGGAATATCGCAAGGCTTTCTTTAGCCTTTGGGACAGAAAACCGTAATGCGCCATTTATCCGGTACCTCGTTCGTCATCCTGCTATTGTTTTTCTCCGGCTTTTTTAGCCATGTGCTTTACCAGCGCTGGAACCCGCCGACACCGGAAACGCCACTGTCGATGCCTGGGAATCAAAGCTGGCCAGCGCCTGCTTCCCGCGAGCCGCAAAGTTATCGAGTGAGTTTTGCACCCTTGTCGCTTCCGCCAGCAGCCGAGGAAACCAACGTTGAGACTCCCCTGGTGGTTGCCCGTGAGGTGGAGAAAATTCGCGCTCTTACCGGCAAACAGGCGCGCATACGGGGGCGGGTTTTTCGCGTCGGTCATTCGGCCAAGAGCAACACCTACTTTCTCAACTTCGGTCCTTCCCGCGAGGCTCTCACCGCCGTCATATTTAGTTCTGCCGTCGAGCTTTTCGAGAAGAACCAGCAACCGCCGAAGAATTTCGAAAATAAGGACGTGGAAATAATCGGAGCCATTAAAGACCATCCGCAGTACGGCTTGGAGATTGTGGTCGAGAATCCTAAACAGATCAAGATCATCAACTGATCGATTGGCAAATTATTTATTTGCGATACACTGCCAGCGATGTCTGAACCTACCAAAAAATGCATGGTCTGCGGCAAACCAATGGCGGTGCCGAAAGGGAGTATTTGCCAATCCTGCCAAGACCGCATTCGCCGGGAGGCCATCGGCGAACAAGTTGGAGCTAGCGAGCGGGCCGAACGCGAGTTGGCGCACCATGGCGTCGCGCCGACCAAGAAATAGCTTGTCGACCGCAATTCAGCTTGCTCGGAGCCAATTTCAGCCGACGCAAATTTCGGCGCACTGCTTGAAATCACTGGGTCGCCAGTTGGTTGTCCAGAGAACTTCCCATTAGGGCGCAATCGCGAGGTTTTGCGCTGTCAAAGGGAAGTAAGGACGAAACCGTCGAAGCGATTTAGCCTTATGGCGCAGCGAAAATAGGCCCTGCGGGTGTTCGGGACTGTTATTGCAGATCAAAGCATGGTATAAACCGGTGTTATTTTGTGTCAATCGCAAGGTTCCGACCGTTGCCGTCCAAACAACTAGCAGGGAGGTCGATAGATCTGCGTTTCCGTGAGTTGATCTCGGTTGGTCTGACTCTAGCCGTCCTCCTTATTTTCACCCCGACTGATCCAGTTTGGTCTTTCTCTCCTGACGAAGAGTTGACAGCTCGCGCGGCAATTCTCATCGATGCCAGCACGGGGAAAGTTCTTTATCAAAAGGAAGCGGATTTACGCCTGCCTCCGGCGAGCACGACCAAGATCCTCACCGCCATACTGACTTTGGAAAGTGGGCGAAAACTCAGTGAATCACTGACCGTATCGAAAGAGGCGACCCGGGTGCCTGCGTCGAAACTTTATTTGCGGCCGGGGCAATCGGTATCCATTGAGGAGCTGCTTTATGGGATCATGCTCGCTTCAGCCAACGATGCCAGTGTGGTGTTAGCCGAAGGCATTGCCGGTTCGGTGGAGCGTTTCAGCGAGCTGATGACCAAGAAAGCCCACGACATCGGCGCAATCAATAGTCATTTTACCAATCCGCACGGGCTGACCGCCCCGGATCATTATTCCACCGTCAGGGATCTCGCTATTGTTTTTCGCTACGCCATGAAGAACTCGACCTTCCGTGAAATTGTCCAAACCAAGTTCAGCTCGGTTAGCACGACCGCGGTGGTGCGGAAAAAAGTCGTGCCGCGGCGTATTTCGGTGCGAAACCATAACCGATTGCTGTGGGGTTTTGACGGCGCAATCGGCGGTAAGACCGGTTATACGCACGCGGCGCAAAAATGCTTTGTCGGCGCAGTGCAACGGAACGGCACTACGTTGATTGTTTCGATATTGGGAGCGCGTGATCAGTGGGGCGACACCAAACGGCTGCTGGAGTACGGCTTCGATAACTACGACGTGCTAAAAACGCCGTCACTTCCGGCCGGCAGGCTAGTGCCGGCCGAACAACAGGTCGGTGTCCGCAGTGATCGCACGTCGGCCGCGGTGGCATCGTCACAGGACAATCACCGGCCCAGGCTAACGGACGGTTACATTTTGCAGATCGCTTCGTTTCGCGAGAGGGACCGTGCGGAATCGCTCTCGCGCCAAATAAGTGAAAAAGGCTTCGATGCTTTCGTCGAACAAACTTCGGTCAGCCGGAACGAAACCGCTTACCGCGTTCGGGTCGGTCCATATACCGAATTGGTCACCGCCCAAGAAACCGCGCAAGAAATTCTCAGCAAAAGCGGGCAGCGCGTTTTGATTTTACCATTCCAGGCGCCGCGACTGGAGCAGGGTGATCCAAGCTGAGCGCTCGTGTCAGGTCTATTCCGTTTAAATTTCGATTACCATTCCATCTTCCGCCAGCGTTGCTGTCACTTCATGTCGGCGGGCGAGCATTTCTTCGCCCATATGGGTGAGGACCAGCTTCTTACAATCGAGGCGGGATAGGTTTGCTTGCAACCCAAGATAGTTCACATGCATGCCGGGCTGTTCGCTGTAGAATGAGCATTCGCACAGGAACAAGTCGACTCCGCGTGCGTGATCAATGAAAAGATCGGTCCACGTCGAATCGCCGGAAAAAAGAATCTGCTTTCCTTCATAACCGACTCTTAATCCCAGCGAAGTGTCGTGCGTCTGATGCGGTACCCGGAAAGGAAAGACCACAATTCCATTCACAGATTGCTGCTGCTCGGGCTTTAGAACGCGGAAACGAGTGGGCGGAATTTCTTTCACACTCTGGCCGTTGCCGTACATCAATCCGAAGAGTCCACGAACGCGTTCTTCCGTTCCCGGCGGGCCGGCAATCGTTAGCGGATTGTCTCGCGGCTTCCGATAGAGATACTCGATAAAGAAAAACGGAATGCCGCCGAAGTGATCACCATGAAGGTGACTCAAAATGATGGCGTCCACGTCACTTGGGTTTAGTCCCGCTCGCTTCATGGCCAGCAGCGTCGTCGGCCCGCAGTCCAGGAGAAACAGCCTGTCGCTAGCTTCGACGAGGTAACCGCTTTGATGCCGGCCACCGCTGCCGAAAGCATCTCCACAACCGAGAACGTGAAGTTTCATGCTTTTTTCTTTCCGCTCACTTCGCCAATGTTAGCCAAGGGGCTGCTTACAACACGTTGCCCAGGCTCAGCCCGTCTCTTACTCCCTTTGCCGCGCGAAAGCCAAGTTGCTTTTTAGCGCCTGTGCGACTAAATTGACGGGCGTGACCGTTTACAGCCGTCCCTTTTTTTCGTCCTACGCGACTAGTCTTTGGGTTCGTTTTCTTCGCTTCAGTCTACAATCACACAAGAAACTGGAAGCCGATTTGGAAAAGCTTGGACTGACGCCGCCGCAGTTTTACGTGCTCGCGACCATTGGTTACGCCGGCGGATTACCCTTCGGTGAGATCGGCGCGAAGATGATGGTGACAGTTAGCAATCTCACGGGCATTGTCGATCGGCTGGAAGACAAGAAACTGGTGACACGCAAGCGCGATGAAACCGACCGTCGCGTAGTTCACGTCATACTCACCGACAAAGGCGCTAAGCTCTACAAGAGCACCATTCCGCAATTTGAAGGAAGTGTTTCGGCAATTTTTGAGAAACTCAATAAACCGCAGCAGAAAGAACTTTCTGCGCTCCTGCGCAAGCTCAATCAAGAATCCTCGGCAAATTAATCCGGCTGATCCTGGGCCCAAAACATTTCCATTCACAACGCGCGAAAAGTAGCATTGCCGTAATAAAGCTGAGGATGTTGCCACCTCTGCGAGAGCTCTTTCCAGCCCTTCAATCGAACGGTTACGGATACTTGGTTGACAGGGGTTATTGGCGAGCTATAAAAGGTTAATGCTTAAAGTAATTTTCAAGGCGTTCCTCTGTCAGTGAAAAACCAAAACAAAAATCCCATTGGGCTCGAAAGAGTGAAAAAATGGCTTTATGCCAAGGGGCTTGGTGAGCGCAGCAGCGGCTGTGTCCTCTGCGGCTCATGTTATGGCCACGGGCCGGCCAATCCCATGGAGGACAAGCCAGGGCCCAAGGAAAAATGCCCGCCCTATGAATTCTACCGATTCCAGCGTCATACACCCAAGTCGCGCTGGCTAATGGCGCAGCGGGTGTTTCACGGGCTTGATCCGATCACCACCGAACTCAAAGAAGTTATTTACGCTTGCACCAATTGTCTGATGTGCCAGGAACTCTGCGGCGTGCGCGACGACGGCTATGGACCGTGGGACATCACCGTCGCCATGCGCGAGGAAATTACCGAGAGAGAAGGTCCTCTTGATGCGCATCGACCGCTCTACGACGGACTGACCCAGCACGACCATCCCTGGGCCCTGCCGAAGGCGCAGCGCGGCGCTTGGGCTGAGGGGCTTGGAGTTAAGAAATTGGGCGAGTCCGGCGCAACCACTCTGCTCTTCGCCGGGTGCTCCGCCGATCGGGCGAGTGGTCGAAGCGGTGCTATAGCACTGGCCCAGCTGATGCAAAGGGCGGGAGATGACTTCGTCATCCTAGGCAGCGAAGAGAAATGCTGCGGTCTTTATGCTTTTGATCTCGGTTTCCGGCGCGAGTATGAGCGATTGCAAGAAGCGAACTCAGCGACGATCCGGAATGCGGGAATAAAAAAAGTCGTTATCGCCTGCGGCAGCTGCCAGAGAATCTGGCGCGAGTACGCCAAGACATCGGGGATCGCGGTAGTTCATGGCGTCGAACATGTCGATCAATTGAATCGAGCCGGACGACTGAAATTCTCCACTCCCCTCAATAAAAAAGTCACCTACCACGACTCCTGTCATCTGGGTCGGGGTTGCGGCGTTTACGATGCACCGAGGAATATCCTGCGCGCGATTCCTGGAATTCAGCTGGTCGAGATGGCACGCAATCAACGATGGGCTTGGTGTTGTGGTGGTGGTGGTGGTGTGCCGGAAGCAGATCCAGAGTTGGCGCAATGGAGCGCGACAGATCGTATGCGCGAGGCGCAGGAAACCGGCGCCGAGTTAGTGCTGACTTCCAGCGCGCTGTGCCAACGTTCCTTCGCCGATCTCAAGCAACCGGCGCTGCCCGTCCAGGACTTGCTCGAATTCGCCCACCAGGCTCTTCGATAATGCTGAAAGAAGCTCACTTCACGACGCAACGCATGCTGGCAATGCTCGGTCTGAAGGCCGACTCTCTTGGTCCCTATGCCTTGATCCCCGGACCCAAAGAGCGCAGCGAGATGCTGTTAAAGCTGCTGGACAATCCGCAGAAGAATTTCACGTTTTTGGACTACGAGATGCACAGTGGATCGCTGGAGGGCAAACGAGTCACCGTTGGCAATGGCGGACGTTACGCGCCGGACACGGCGATCACCACTGAAATCCTGTGCGGCGCAGGGGCGCAATCGCTGATCCGTGTCGGCAGCTGCGGGTCACTCCAAGAGCATGTGAAGATCGGAGATCTGGTGATCGTCACCGGCGCCCTGCGCGGCGAAGGCACGTCGCGTTACTACGTGGCGGACAATTTTTCAACAACCGCTCACCGCGACATCATCGAGGCCCTGAAAACGGCCGCAGACAGTCTAAAGGCGCGCTATCATCTCGGCCGGATCTTTACGACCGACGCGCTGTTCCAAGAGACGCCGGAACTGATTCAGCAACTGAACGAACAAAACATTTCGAGCATCGACATGGTCACTTCGGCCTTTCTCACCATCGCGCAAGTGCGCGGCAAGAAAGCCGGGGCAGTCCTCGCGGTATCCGATGAGTGCCTGCACGGCAAGTTTGGCTTCCGCGATCCGGCCTTTCTCGAAGCCGAGCAGAAGACCATCGAAGTAGCGCGCCAAGCGTTGCAGTATCTCTAACTTTTTCGTTTTGGATTCGAGCTAATGACGAACACCGCACAAAGCCCGCTGTTTGAACCGGTGCTAGCGCACGGAAACGGTTTCAAGATACTCGATGAATCTCTCGTGCCCGAAACGATCGCGTTCATCGAGGTGAACGACGTAGCGCAGGCGCTTGACGCGGTGCGCGACATGAAAACCCGCGGCTACGGCCAGGTGCTGACGTTCTTGTATAGCGGTGCGCTGATGGCGCAACGTTATGACAGTAAAGAGGCTGGACCCCTGCGTGATCGGATTGCGGAAATGACCCGGCAATTCTGCGCGGTGCGGCCGACCTTCGATTTCAGCGGGCTCGGCTATTTCTTTGAAGAGTGGTTTAAGAAACTACCGGCGGGCGTCAACGCTGGGGAAACCATCGCGAAGCAAGCTCGTGAATTGGCCGGGCAAATTACTCGCGGGCGCGTCGCGCGCGCCGCCCGGGCGGCGTCGATCCTCCCGAACCCGGCGCGGGTGATGACGCATTGCAACGTCAGCGGTGAATTGGTCGCGGTGGCGCATTTTTGCAAAGAGCTGGGTAAGGCCTTCACCGTCATCGCCACGGAAACCCGACCTTACCTGCAAGGCGCGCGTCTGACCGCGTGGGAGCTCGCGCAGGCGGGTGTGCCGGTGTCGTTGATACCGGATTGCGCCGTCGCCCAGGTCATGGCCAAAGGTGAAGTCAACGCCGTAATTGTCGGCGCCGACCGTTCGGCGCGCAACGGCGACGTGATTAATAAGGTCGGCACCTACCCGCTGGCGCTGATGGCGAAGGAGTATGGGGTGCCATTTCATGCGTTGGTGCAAGATCCGCGTTCGGTGGAAACCGCAGACGACGTGGCAATCGAGGAGCGGCCGGCGGCAGAAGTGCTTTTTTTCCAGGGGCAGCCGTTAATCGGTTCGAGCGATCGCGGAGTTAAAACCCGCTATCCGGCATTCGATGTGACGCCGGCGGCGCTGATTTCCCATCTCATCGGCTTTGACGATCTCTATACCCCCGAAACTTTCCGCCAAAAATACCAGATCGAACCAAAAGCCAGCGTCGCTTGTACCAAGCAGAGCCGGAAATATCTTTTGATCTACGGTATCCCGGGCGAGAGTCAATACAGTTACTTGATCAGCGCTTTGAAGGCGGCTCAGAGCGAAAGCCTTTTGGTTCCCGAAATGCGGCCAGAGCTGTGGGGCGCGCAAGTGGTGGTACCGCGACTGCTGGAGCGCAAAGCATCGGCCACCTTGATTTCGGACAACATGATGGGGACAGTGTTCGCGCGGGGTGAAATCAGCAAGCTCTGTCTGTTCTATGATGGCCTGAGCGCGGCGGGCCCCACCGGCATTTGCGGTTCGCTGCTCGCTGTCCGTCTGGCGCGCTTGCACGGTGTTCCCGTCGAGTTGCTGAGCGGGGAAAAACCAAGCGGCGCGCCGATCGACCGCGACGTCTCAACATTTCTGGGCAAAAAGATTTGTCCCACAGGTGTTTCCATTCGCGCCGTCGAAGCGGAAGCGCTTCCCTGGGAATTATTCAAAGAGTAAAGAACCCGATGACCAAGCTCGAGCGCGAAATGATTCGCTGGGGCAAGACGCTCTTTGAGCGCCGGCTCATCAGCGGCTGGGGCGGCAATTTAAGTTGCCGACTGGGTAAGCATACTTTTTTGATCACCGGACAGCACGCGCCGCTTGGTTTTCTCACACCAAAGGATTTGGTAAGCATCAACCAGGACGGAAAACCGGCGACGAAGAACCGGAAAGCTTCCAGTGAAACGCCGCTGCATATGGCCGTTTATGCCCGTACGGAGGCCCGAGTCGTCGTGCATGTCCACCCGCCGATGGTTTTGGCATTTTCGCTGACGCATGAAACTTTCATGCCGATCAGCTTCGAAGAGAAGTACACCATCGGCGAGGTGCCGATTATTCCGCAGGACACGCCGACGGTGACGAAGCCGGACAAAGTCATTGAAGAACTGAGATATCACCCGGTAGTGATCATCAAAGGTCACGGCACTGTGGCCATCGGCAATAGTTTTCAAGAAGCGTTTCTCCTCACGGATCTGCTCGAGGAATCGGTGCGCTGCCAGTTTTTCAAAGAGGGCGTTTCTACCAATCGAGAGGCGGAAATACAGTCGTCAAAAAACGGCCAGCGGCCGGCCGCCGTCGCAGGAAAGCGTTACGAACTGTTTTCCAGAGACCACATGACGGCTTTAGTTGACGCCGCGAACAGTGATGCGCGGTTTCGACGTGACGGCGCAGAAAGCCGGCTCACGACGTCTCTGACGCTCTTTCTCGATGAGTCACAGAATGCCTGGACCGTGAAATTCGTCGATGGAGAAATCACCGAGATCGCTCAAGGCGATGACGGCGACTTTCTAATCAGCGGAAAGGCGGAGTGGTGGAAAGCGGTTTTCAGCAATCGGATCGACGCGTTTCTCGCCACGCAGCAAGGCAAACTTAAATTTAAACGCGGCGAGCTGGCGCAACTATCGCGCTGGTACAAACCCTTTCAGAGGGCATTCGAGTTATGGCAAGCGATACCGGTTCAGTAGGTTTCTTCGCGGCTGAAGTTCTGGAGAAAACCGCGCTGCGTCAGCCGCACAAGACGGCGGTCATTTCAAAGGAAGAGGAGTTGACTTTCTTTGAGCTGAACCAGCGAGTTCACGCGCTGGCGGCGCATCTGCAAACGGAGGGGGTTCGACAAGGCCAGCGAGTGGGAATCTTATTGCCGAATTCGCCCGCCATCCCGCTAAGCTACTACGCGACGCAGAAGATCGGCGCCGTGACCGTCATCCTCGACGCGCGGCTTAAAGGCAAAGAGCTCGCAGGAGTTCTTAAGGATGCTGATCTCACACTGCTCATCGTTCACAGGCAATTGTTTCCGGAAGTCGAAGAAGTTTTCAAAACGATGGTCCCCGTTCCCGTGTGGGTCGTGGACGGCCTCGGCGAGCCCAGCTTCGAGAAGCGACTCTCAACGCCCGCCGGTTCGCTGGTAGCGCCGCGGTTAGAGTTGGACGCCGATGCATTGATTCTTTACACATCGGGAACCACCGGCGAGCCTAAGGGCGTCGTGTTGAGCTACGCAAATCTCGCGCAGTATCCTCGGGTCATGGGTTCGATGGGTGTCACCGATGCTGCGACGATCCGTGGCTGCATCTTGCCCATGTCCCATATTGTCGGGCCGGTGGTTTGCAATGAACTGGCCGAAAGAGGTTACACACTGGTAATCTTCGATCAGATCAATCCAATCACGCTCCTGGAAGGCATTCAAAAATATCGAGTCAACGTTTTCGAAAGTGTCCCGATCGTTTTTCAGCTCCTCTTAGGCGTAAAGAATCTCACCAGCTACGACACCAGCAGCATGAAGATCGCGGCGATGATGGGCACGAGCATTCCGTTTCCCTTATTGCGCGCTTTTCAAGTCGCCCAGCCGCATATCAAAGTGATCCAAGGCTACGGCCTGACGGAAACTTCGCCGATGATCACATTGGTCGAGCCCGATAAAGCCCAGGCGAAAATGGGCAGCATCGGCCGCGCCGTGCCGGGAGTCGAGGTAAGAATCGTTGACGAAGCTGGCAAGGAACTCGGTATCAACGAGCCCGGTGAGATCATCACCCGTGGCCCGCATGTGATGAAAGGCTACTTTCGCCGACCCGACGCGACGGCGCAGCGCATCCGCGATGGCTGGCTCTACACGGGGGACATCGGTAAGCGCGACGCCGACGGTTACTGCTATCATCTTGGCCGGCGCGACGACATGATCATCACCGGCGGTCTCAACGTTTACCCGGCCGAAGTGGAAAACTTGATTTACACCTACCCGGGCGTGCAAGAAGCGATCGTCTTTGCGATTCCCGATTCAAAGCGCGGCCAGGTGATCGGCGCCGCCATTGTGCCGCGGCCAGGATCGAGTATCGCCGAAAAGGAGCTGTTGGTGTTTTTGCGCGCCAACCTGGCCAATTTCAAAGTGCCGGGCAAGATCGTCATGCGCGAAGCGCTGCCACGCACATCGTCCGGCAAGACCATTCGCGACGCGGAAACGCTGCTGGCCAGGTCAAATTCGATCTAACCTCAGAGGGCACATAACATCACAAATTTAAGAAAGATTTAGCCCGCAAAGAACGCAAAGAGCGCAAAAAGGAAATCGTGATAGGGGGCAATAGGGGACAGGCTGCTTTTTCCCTGGTGTTCGGAAAAAAGCTGCCTGTCCCCTTTTCAGTCCGACGAAAGCCATGACTCGGAAAAGATCCATCTCGCGCAAAGGCGCAAACCGCGCCAAGGAAGGAGCAATCACCTCTCACCGAAGTTCCAACGGCGAATCTTCCGGCATGGCTGGAAGCGAAGAACTGATCTGTTCGATACAGAACGCCGCCGGCCTGATTCTCGCTGTGACGGAAAATCGCACCTGGATCGAAGTTTTCTTCGAAGGCGATTTGATGCACACCAAGACCGTCAATCTGCCTGGTGGCGTGCTGTTCAATATTTACATCGAAGAGATTCCCCACAAGACAACGGTCTATGAGCATCCGCGCACGATGATTTTTTTTAACGGTCCTTGCGACCTGCGCGTCACACGTGACGGCGACAAAGTGATCTTCACGGGCGTCCCGCCAGAGCAAAACCGCGCTTAAGGCGAATCGTTATCGCTCACCATACCATCGGTACAGTGCGGACGACCGATGGCAATGAACCTAACCACAAGCCGTCAAAACAAGCGCTTTAGGCGAGTGAAGGAAACATTCACCCTAGCCGCGTAAAAGACATCGCGACAATGCTCTCCAGTGTTATTGCGCTACCAGGCTTGCCCCGCGCTTGACAACCTGGGCGACATTTCCCTGATCCGATGCATCAAGCGTGTGCGATACCTTCCATGCCACCGAAAATTCCCGATTGTAAATAAACTTTTGGTACGAAGCGGCCGATATAAAGAAATGTGAGAGTTAGAGCCGCCTCGGGCGAGCAGTCCCAACAGGAAGCTTCGGGAGCTTCGGCTGTATCCGGCCAGCGTCTGCCCAACGGCCGAATTGCCACAGCTGCGCCAGTCACTGCAGGCCTTGAGATTTTGCGAAGTCTTGCTTACCGCGCGACGGCTGCGAGAGATGGCGCCGGAGCAAGAACTCAAGTTCATTTCGCTTTCTTTAGGAGTGCCGCCGGACGTGCAGCTTCTGAATGTAAAGGTATGAACCAAGAACTGAAAAGGCAGGCCGTCGCGTTGCGCTACGAGCCGAAGAAAGAGGCTGCGCCAAGGCTCGTCGCCAAAGGGCGTGGTTACCTCGCCGAAAAGATTATCGAGCTGGCTCGCCTATACGATATTCCGATCCGACAGGACAAAAAGCTGTTACAGATTCTTTCACGCCTCGATCTTGAAGAGGAAATCCCGCCGGAAGTCTACAAAGCCGTAGCCGAGATCTTGGCCTTTATTTACCGATGGAGCAATCGGCCGATGGAAACAAGCTGCTGAAGGCAAAATATTCTGCCAGGATAAGCGACCTCGCGGCACTAATTGACGGGGCATCATCGATTCCTGTTCGGATTTCAGGTAAAAAGTATGCGTGATTGACCTAAGGCAGTAGGCGGCCTTAGCTTTACTTAAAGCTTTTAGGAACCCTGCGAAGGAGAGTTCGCGACCGTGCCGCACCACGATCCATCGAATACGACTTGGGCTGGACCACCCGTGAATCTCGCGTTAGCGGAAAACACGGTCGATGTTTGGCTGATTTCATTGACGCAGCCGGGAGACTCCTATGCATCGCTAAACGGTCTCCTTTCATCCGCGGAGCGAGAGCGAGCGGCGAGATTCAAGTTTGATGTACACCGGCGACGGTTTGTCATTGCCCATGCCGCACGGCGCTCGATCTTGTTGCAATATCTGAAGACCGCACCGACGGACTTGCAATTCGTTGACAGCGTCAATGGCAAGCCAAGATTAGCCGCCGAACTTGCCGGGAGCGGCGTTCAGTTCAATCTCTCGCACTCTTATGAGATGGCGCTCCTTGGAGTGACTCGTGGCCGTGAGATCGGTGTCGATATCGAACTCGTCAAAGAAGATTATGCTTTCGACGAGGTGGCCGCGCGATTTTTCACTGCCAAGGAGTTGGCAGCGTTCCGCGCTCTGCCGGCGCACCTACAGCGACAGGCTTTTTTCAAATGTTGGACCAGCAAGGAAGCCTTTCTCAAAGCGAAGGGCACAGGGCTATCGGGAAAATTGGACGAGGTGGAGATTACACTGGCCGATGATCAACGCGTCCTCATCCATGCGAGTGTGCCCGGGTGGACGCTCATGGAGTTCAATCCCGGCAACAATTACGAGGCAGCGTTGGTAGTCGAAGGCGGTCGTTTGCCGATCAATGGCTATCGTTGGCAGCCGATAAGCGCATGTTAGACCGCAAGACGAAATGCCGATCACTCAGCCGCAGGCGCGGTCCGGCTGCTCTAATCGTTGCCCAGTCCCCTCCCGGTAAGCAGTGACCTTAAACGAATCATAACTCTAACCGCAAAGCACCGACTTCCAGCGATCTATTCGGACAAGAATTGGCCGGAAGCTCGAGGCCTTATGTCCTACGGCTCAAGCATATCAGACGTCCACCGGCGCGCCGCGACCTACGTGGACAAGATTAGCCGATGAAGTTTGAGTTCGTGATCAATCTGAAAGCAGCGGAGCAAATCGGCCTGACGATACCGCCGAATGTTTTAGCCAGAGCAGACAAAGTAATCCGGTGATCGACAATCGAAAACCTGTTCTGAGCAAACCCGAAGGATCCAAAATCGGTAAATCCAAAATCGTCGCGTGCGCCGATAGGATGATTCGATAGAGGGGAGGCCTAAAGGGTAAGATGTATCGCGCAAGGTCGGCCGAGTTGCACGCATCTTTCACCTGCAGTGTTACAGTGACTCTACTTCTGTAAATTTTGAAAATGCCGGAAAGAAATCAAAAGCAATCTTGCCTTTTTCGCTGCCGCGGTTTTTGACGATGTGCAAAGTGAGTGCCTGATTGGGTTCGGTGAGTTTCTTGGTTCGTTCAGGATCTTTTTCCAGGACCAGAATGACATCCGGGCTCGCAACTTTTTCACTCCATGTCCGGGGTTGGGGTTCAACGATCTCACCAAGATTGGGCCAGATTGCGAATACGGGTATTTTCAAATTCACCGCGGATTCTTGGAGTTGCTCAGCGATGCTTGGCAGACGATCCGCAAACGCTTGTTCGCGCTGTCCGAGGCGCTGGCAGTCGTCGATGACGACGAAGATTTTTTCGCTATTTGCTGTCGCGCGAAGCTCGCCGATGTATTTTTCAATTTCCCGCAGATCGGTATTCGCTTCGCATTCAACGATGTAAGTTAAATCGAGCCAACTTTTTGCTTCGCGGGCCGATCGTTTCAATTTTTCCCAGCTGGGGGGCAGCTCGTTGGCATCTCCATAGTGCGCCTTCGGAACGCCGTACCAGTGAAGCAGGTACGCGCTGCCGCGCCGGATCTCGCGACTTTCCAGTCCGCTTAAACGCGCCAGGGTTTTGATTCTGAGTTCCTTGCTCGTTTCGGCCAGAGTAAAAAAGACTCCCGTCACGTTGTTGTGCATGACCAATTGATCAAGGAGCTGCTTGGCTAGCGAGGTCTTGCCGCATGCCGGCGGTCCGATGAGTAGGTAAAGGCCAGGCAGGATTCCGTCCAGCGCGCGATCCAAGTTGGCAAAACCCGTCTTCCAGCCGGAGATTTCCTTTACGACATGCTCTTTCTCAAGCTCGCCAAGGAAAGATTCTAGCTGTTCTCCCTCGGATTGAATGGGGTATTTCGCGGCCATGTAACTGGAGCAAAGATTAGCCATTTTGCCGGCTTGCGACAAGGCGCAGTTTATCATTGACAGACCCTGGCCATTCATACTACCGCTTAGCCATTCCGAGCCGTTATAAGTAGGTTCAAAACAGGAGGTATCCGACCATGGAAGAAAAAAAGAAAGGAACGAAGCTTTCGCGACGTTCATTTCTCAAAGGTATCGGCGGCGGCGCCATCGGCACCGCGGTGATTTCGACGGGACTTATCCAATCCGATCCCGCCGCGGCCTATTCGCCGGAAACAGTCGGAGCACGCGGCAATAGAGCGGCGATCACGCTCAAAGTTAACGGCAAGGCATACCGCGTCGAAGTCGAACACCGAAGCACCTTGGCCGAAGTGCTGCGCGATGAGCTGGGGCTCACCGGAACGAAGATCGGCTGCGATCGAGGTGAGTGCGGCGCCTGTACGGTGATCATCAATGGGCGCAACATGTATTCCTGCAGTCAGCTCGCCGTCTGGATGGACGGCAAAGATATCCTGACCATCGAGGGTTTAGCGAAAGGCGACAAGCTCGATCCGCTGCAAGAAGCATTTATCGAACATGACGGACCACAATGCGGCTTTTGCACTTCCGGTCAGATCATGTCGGGTAAAGCGCTGCTGATGAAAAATTCCAAACCCAATGAAGCGCAGGCGCGGCGGGGCTTGTCCGGCAATCTGTGCCGGTGCGGTAACTATAACCGTGAAGTGGCCGCCGTGCTGGCCGTGGCGGCGAAGGCACGCTGAGGGAGGTTTTTATGGCACAAGCACCGAAAGAATTTTCCATTGTCGGTAAAAGAATTCCGCGCATCGACGCTTATGAGCGCGTTACCGGGCAAGCGCATTACACCGGCGATATTCAGCTTCCCGGCATGCTCTACGCGCGCGTCCTGCGCAGCAACGTGCCGCACGCCAAAATCGTCAGCATCGATACTTCCAAGGCGGAAAAACTGCCGGGCGTGAAAGCGGTCATTAATCATGAAAACGCCAAGGTGCCCTGGTCGAGCGGCGGCCACACGCACCAGCGCTTTATTTTTAATAATCCGGTGCGCTTTGTCGGCGATGCGGTTGCCGCGGTGGCTGCCACCGACCGGCATATTGCCGAGGATGCGCTCAAGCTGATTGAAATCAAGTATGAAAAGATCCCCCACGTACTCGATCCCAACGAAGCGTTGAAGCCCGACGCGCCGAAGATCTCAACCAGTGGCAATCTCTCCGTCGGCAAAGGAGCCTTCAGCGCGCCCATCGAAGAATCATGGGGCGATTTAGAGAAGGGCTTCAAAGAAGCCGACCAGACTTTCGAAGATACCTATATCACCAAGCACACCAACAACGCGCAGCTCGAACGGCGCGTAAGCATAGCCAAGTGGGATGCCGGCAAGCTGACCGTCTATGCCTCCACGCAAGGCGTCTCCAACGCGCGCACGGATATCGCCAAAGACTTCGGCCTGCCGCTGAGCAGAGTGCGCGTGGTCTCGAAATACATGGGCGGCGGCTTCGGCAACAAGAACCAGGCCCAGGACTACGATTACATGGCAGCGGTCTTGGCCAAAGTCACCAACCAGCCGGTCAAGCTCGAGTTTACCCGCGAGGACGACTACATCGGCATGCATGGGCGCTGGCCTTCGGAGCAGCACTACAAGATCGGCGTCAAGAAGGATGGCACGATTACCGCTGTGCAGTTAGATGCCGTTACCAACATGGGCGCGTACCGCAAGCAGAGCGGCAACTTGAGCGGCACCGACTTTTACAACATCCCAAACTTCAAGAAAGTGATCAAGCCGGTTCATACCAATACGGTGGTCAGCGCCAATTATCGGGCGCCGGCCTATCCTCAGTCGGTCTTCGGCTTTGCCTCTTTCCTGGATCACATCGCCTATGAGCTGGGGATCAATCCGGTGGACATGTTCATGAAGAACCGGATTCAAAAGTACAAGAGCAAGCTGCCGTTCACCTCGAACTATCTCGAGCAGTGCATCATCGAAGGCTCCAAGCGCATTGGCTGGAGCGAGAAATGGCATAAGCCCGGCGCCGCGCCCGGTGTCAAAAAGCACGGCATCGGGATGGCGCTTGGCGGTTACCCATTTCGTCCCGGATTAGGCGCGGCGACCATTCGCATCAATCCCGATGGCAGCGCGCACTTGCTGGTGGGCGTGACTGACATCGGCACCGGCGCTAAGAGCACCATGGCGATCATCGCCGCGGAGGCGTTGGGGATTCCGCTGAACCAAATTCAAGTCACCAATGGTGATACGGATGTCACGCCTTATTCCGTCGGCGAGTCTGGCAGCCGCACGACATCTTTCACCGGCCCTGCAGTGATCGCCGCGGCGGAAGACGTGCGGAAACAAATCTTCGCGCTGGCGGCGCCGGAGCTGAAGGCCAAAGCAGAAGAACTGGACTTGCGTGACGGCCAGGTGTTTGTCAAATCCGACCCATCACAGAAGATTCCGCTCGAGCGCGCAGTGGCGAGAGCCGGCGAGCTCATCGGTCGGGCAACCACGAATCCGGAATTCAAAGACGTCGAAGGCAAAAGCTTCTCGGCTCATTTTGCCGAGGTGGAAGTCGATACTTTGACGGGGCACGTGAAGATCACCCGCTATGTGGCGGCCCACGACAGCGGTATGATTCTCAACCGCATGCCGGCGGAGAGCCAGATCATGGGCGGCGTCGTGCAAGGCATCGGCATGGCGTTTAGCGAAGAATTGATCATCGACAAACTCACGGCAACGCCGATCAATCCGAACTACCGCGACGCCAAAGTGCCGACCCATCTCGAAGCGCCGAACGTGGAAGTGATCTTTATCGAACACCACGACCCCTATGGCCCGTTTGGCGGCAAAGTCGTCGGCGAACCGCCGATCACGGCGGCCGTGGCGACCGTCGCCAACGCGATCTTCAACGCCACCGGCAAACGCATCAAAGAGCTGCCCATCACACCGGACAAAATCTTGCAGGCGCGCCAGGTCTGATGGAGGAGGAACGGTCATGAAAAGCTTTCAAAATATTGATGTCAAAAGCGTCAAAGAAGCGGTTGGGCTCTTGCAGAAGTTTCAGCAGCAGAAAAAAGTCGCGGCGGTGGTCGGCGGCGGCAGCGAGTATCTGCAGCTGATGAAAGATCACGTCGTCGAGCCGGACTACCTGATCAATCTCAATTCCATCCCGGGCCTCGATTATATCAAGGAAGAACGCGGCGGTTTTCGCATCGGTGCCTTGGCGAAGCTCGCCGACATTGAAGAGCACCCAGCAGTAAGAGAAAAATTGTTGATTCTCTCCGATGCCGCCGGCGAGGCGGCTTCACCGCAGATTCGTAACGCCGGCACCATCGCCGGCAACATTTGCCAGCGGCCGTTCTGCTGGTATTTCCGCTCATCGAACTTCACCTGTCTGCGCAAAGGCGGTCAGGTCTGCTATACGGTGACGGGCGATGGTCGATTTCACGCGATCCTCGGCGGCGGACCGAGCTACATCGTCCATCCGTCGGACACCGCGCCGGCGCTGGTCGCGCTCGGCGCGCAGATCAAGATCGCCGGACCGGCGGGCGAAAAGACGATTCCTCTGGAAAAATTCTTCCTTCTACCTTCTGTGGATTACAAGCGGGAAAATGTTCTCAACCCGGGAGAGATCGTCACGGAAATCTATGTCCCGACACCACGGACCGGAAGCAAAGGTTTTTACCACAAGGTTCGTGAGCGGCTCGCGTGGGATCATGCCATCGTCGCAGTGGCAACGATTGTCGAGAGTAATGCCGGCACGGTGCGCGATGCGCGCGTAGTTATGGGCGGAGTCGCACCGATCCCGTGGCGCGCGGCGAAAGCGGAAGAATTTCTCCGCGGTAAAAGAATCGATGAAGCCAGCGCCAAGCAAGCTGGCGCCATTGCTCTCGAAGGTGCCAAACCGCTCAAGGATAACGTCTACAAGGTGAAAATGGCGCAAGACCTAATTCAGCGCGGTCTACTGGCGTCGGTCTAGCGTGGGAGATAGATAAAATGACGGCTCCGAGGGTTCACGCGCCGCACCGAATCAGTTACTTTCGGTTTGACTATTGGCCCGTAACGGACGCTGCCGTTACGGGCTTTTTTTGCCTTGACCCCGCGCCCGTAAACCCCTAGACTTCGGGCTTCATGTTCGCAGAAGTAAGCAAGTCCTGGACTTTACTGGTGGCAGCCGCCATTCTCCCAGTCGCTTTCGTCACTTTTTTTATGCTCGGCGGCTGGAATCGGCAAACCAAACAGCCGACTTATAATCTCTCCAGCGGTGCGACCGCTGAGTCTAGTTCCATTGAAACGATGAAATCAGCGCTAGCGTGGGATCGTAAGCTCCTGGCCGGCTACGAAAGAGACCAATCAGCGCTTCGGGCCGAGGTCATCAGGCGGCGCCAGCTCTTCCAGGACGGACAGATTTCCAAGGATCAAGTGCTTGAGGTAGAACGGTCGTTCGTCGCCGCGCTCACGCGGGTCCACGCGATGCGCGACTCGGTGACCGAGACCGATATCGCGATCACCGAGGCAGTGTTAGGTGAGAAAGTCTTGCGCATGCCGGTGCTACCCGTCAACGGTTATAGCGAAACTGCAGAGTTGGCGCGCTTCAACGGCGGTTTCAAATGGTCTCTCAAGGAAGCCTCACGCATCGAAAGATTCTTCTCCCAATCATTTGGCCGCGGTCTTCCGATCGCCGCGAAGGGCCAATCAGAAACCCACAACCGCTTCGGGTTCGACCATCGTAACGCCATGGATGTCGCACTTCATCCTGACAGCGCCGAAGGCAAGGCGCTCATCAAGGAGCTCCGCAGTGCGGGCATTCCCTTCATCGCCTTCCGAAGCGCCGTCCCCGGCGCCTCCACTGGACCGCATATTCATATCGGCAAGCCATCGACGAGACTCGCGCGCTAAGAAATCAAGGACTCATCTGCTTGATCGAGGGATAAGAGCCGAACGCGTGGGTGATTTCTAGCCACGTCACTGCAGCAAAATAGAAATTGTTTTTCTGTATTGCCTGAAATTGTTCTCCCGATTGTGGGTTCAAAAGTCTTGTTACCAACCCGGGCTTTTCGGCCCACTTCTCCGACTGGGACCAACATTTGGGGCGTTCTGATGATGCCCTGGTACCGATTTCTGGGTATTTTTTGGGCCAAGGTCATAGATTGTGTGACTTCGCCGTTTTCCTGCTCTGCCTAGCGGAGTTTTATTCCTAACAAAAGAGCGTGGGAAAACTCTCCACGCACGTTTTGTCTTCTGAAGTCGAACTATCCGAGTTTCTGCGCGCATTCTTAGCAATGAATGAGGTCTTTCGCGCGGCATGCCTATTCGAGGCGAGTTTTCTTTAAGAGCTCTTGTAAGTGATTAATCGGGATCGCGTAGGAAATCCCGCTAGGTTTTTGAATAACTGTTTCCTTACTCTCCTGGATGAAGACTTTATTGATGATTCCGACAACTTGTCCGGTGTCGGGATGATAGAGCGGGCTGCCGCTGTTGCCAGGGTAAGCCGTGGCGTCGAGTTGAAAAACATTGTACGGCGCGGTGAGCCGGCCAATGATTTTCTTTTCCAAAAGCTGTGCGGTGAGCTGCGGAATGACTATCGGAGTGATCGCGGAAACGATTCCTCGGTGCGTGACGGCATTTAGCCCGAGAACCATGCCGATCGGAAACCCGGTGAAAGCATAGATTTCTCCCTCCCGGACCCGGTTAGAGTCGCCTAGTGTCATTGCGGCGATCGGGCGACCAGTAATTCTGAGTAGCGCCAAATCATGATCGCGATCCTCGGCGACTTTCGTAGCTTCACGTACTTCGATGAGACTTGCCTTACCGACAAAAACGGCGACGACTTCTTTTCCTTCGGTATCGACCTTCTCCGGTACAACGTGGGCGTTGGTGACCACGTGGAGACCGTCCGCGATCACGAAACCCGTGCCGCGAAAAATCGAGGGCGGACGGCGTGTTTTCTGAAACGCGCCAACCGCGACAATTGCCGGTTTGATCTTCCCGATGACGTCAGGAAGGGCGGTCGTGTCCGCGGCCAAAGTCCCAAGCGTTGAGAGGAAAAAGAACCCCATGCAGCCGAAACCAGTGACGGTCAACGGAATCTTCACACGGCGATACTAGCTCGCCATGATTCACGCCACAACCATCATGGTAACGACGGTTCGTAAGCGCCGATGCGTCTTGACCACCGCGACCTTAATTCATAAACTCTGGCGAATTCTCCAAGGCCGGAGAAATGGGACGCTGATTTTTCCTAGGTTCACAAGTTTAGTGGCTTTCATTGCAGCGCTGCTGCTTTATCTCAGCGCCGTTAGCGCACAGGAGAATCACAAGAGCTCGCCGCTTCGCACACCGGGAAGTCGGCGCGTCAGTCCGACTGAGTCGCAACTGACTCGGTCGCGCGCCGAGGTTATTCAAAAGATCAAAGAAACCCGGGCGGGAGCGGCGAAGCTTTTGGCGCTGCACGAAACGGAACGACAGCGCCTCTTGGAAGAGTACGACCGGCGTCGCGATCTTTATTACCAGGGTTTGATTGCGCGCAACGAAGTGCTGAAAGCCGAGCAGGCTCTGGCAGAGGCGATGTTAAAGGTGAACGAAGACAAGCGGTGGCTTGCTGAAACCGACATGGCGATTACTGAGTATACGATGCGCGATGAGCTCCTTCGTTTGCCAGGGCTCGCCGTCGGAGGCTATAGCGAGACCAGCACGCTTCTTCGCTTCAACGGCGGAGCGTTGTGGTCGCTCGGAGACGCGCAAAAAATCGAAAAGTTTTTTGTCCAGACTTTTGGCCGGGCACTGCCGATCAGCGCCTTAGGTCAAACCGCGACGCATGACCGCTTGGGATTCGATCATCGCAATGCCATGGACGTGGCGCTCCACCCCGACAGTAAGGAAGGGCAATCCTTGTTGAGTTTTCTTCGCCAAGCGGGGATTCCGTTTATCGCGTTCAGGAACGCTGTCCCCGGAGCCGCGACGGGGGCGCATATTCACATCGGGAAACCGTCGCCGCGCAACTGACGGTTCATAAGCCGGAGGTCAAGGCTCAATGATTCGAGTGTCCATTCCGGTAAACTGAGGCTGAAGTAAATGGCGCAATCCGCAACTCCTCAGCCTGCCTCGACGGTCGTGTTGGTTCGGCCTGACTCTAACGGCAGGTTCGAAATTCTTATGAACCGGCGGCCGGAAAAGATGGATACTTACGCGGGTGTTTATGTCTTTCCGGGCGGAAGAGTGGATAGGAGCGACTGGTCGGCAGAAATGATGGGTTTGACCTGTGGCTTAACCCCGAGTGCAGCGCAGGAAAAACTCGGTGTCGAGCTTGATCCGGAACTCTGCCTTGGGCATTGGGTGGCGGCCGTACGAGAACTATTCGAGGAGGTGGGAATTCAGTTTTTTTTGCCACGAGATGGCGCGGTGACGGATCTGGTGCAGCAAGAAGTTTTCGCGCGTTTAGGTGAAAGACGGTCGGTTCTGCAGCAGGGCAAAATCGATTTGCCCACTCTCCTTCTGTCAGAGCGGCTTTGCTGTGACGTTTCCCGCCTGACTTATTTTTATCATCGCATCACGCCCGAACACTATCTCGTCCGCTTTGATACACGTTTTTATCTTGCTGCTTTACCACCTGACCAAAGCCCGCTCCATGCCTCCGAAGAGGTATCGGAAAGCCTTTGGATTTCTCCCCAGGAAGCGCTTGAACGCTCGCAGAGCGGCAAATTTCCGATGATGCCGCCCACCGTAGCGGTATTGCGCAACCTAAGCAGTCACGGCTCGTTGGCAGAGTTGCGTGAGGCTTTCAGTCTTCCCTAGCTTGCCGGAATAACGGAAACGACAATCTAGTAAGGCAATTCTGACAGGCGAGCTACCCCTGGAGGGCGCCGATCTTCGACGATCTGCCAGATATTCCTAGTGCTTCCTTATTGCATGGCTACTGGCATTGTCTTTGCTGTTCCAGTCTATAAGTTAATTGCCGCTGTGCGGGTATTTGTGCTATGAAACGGGAAACTTTAAGTACTTCAAGGATATCCCTTACTGCCCCGATTTCGATCGCCAACTCGTCTATCAACTGATTCTTAAATTCGTCAAATAAGTGCCGTTATGAACAATGCCTTGCCCAATGTTCGGACCGTCGCCTATTTTTCCATGGATGTGGCGGTGGATTCAAAAATTCCGACCTATAGCGGCGGATTGGGAGTTTTGGCCGGTGATATGCTGCGCTCAGCGGCTGATCTGGAAATTCCGATGGTTGCGGTTTCGCTAGTACACCGCAAAGGTTATTTCGAACAGCGGCTCGATTCCCGTGGTAACCAGCTTGAAAGCCCGGCAAAATGGTCGCCCGAGGAACATCTCCAATGTTTATCGCCGAGGGTGTGCCTGCCCATCGAGGGCCGACACGTGCAGGTTCGAGCCTGGCAATACACTTTTACAGGTATTACGGGCTACGCCGTGCCGTTATTTTTGTTGGACACCGACTTGCCGGAAAACGAGTCAGCGGATCGAGGACTTACGGATTTTCTCTTTGGCGGCGATGAGCGCTATCGGTTGTGCCAAGAAGCGATTCTCGGATTGGGGGGCGTCGCCATGCTACGGGCGCTCGGCTACTCCGATATTCGGGTTTTTCATATGAACGAAGGACATTCAGCCTTGGCAACGCTCGCGCTCATGGAGGAGCAGGCGGGGACCCGATCGGAACGGCGCTTTTCAGAGATCGAAGTCGAATCAGTACGCCGTCAATGTGCCTTTACGACCCATACGCCGGTGCCGGCCGGACATGACCGGTTCCCTACCGATCTGGTTTACCAAGTGCTCGGAAAACCTCGCGCGACCGCGTTAGCCCAGCTGCAGCTCATGGATGGTTCTCTCAACATGACCGAGCTGGCGCTCCGGCTTTCCGGTTTTGTCAATGGCGTCTCTATGCGTCACGGCGAGGTTTCGCGCGCGATGTTTCCAAATTACAGGATCAGTGCGATTACTAACGGCGTGCATGCGACCACGTGGACCGGCGCGCCATTCGCCGCTGTGTACGACCGCCTCTTACCGGAATGGCGACATGACAATTTTTATCTGCGTTACGCCGTCAGTATACCGTTGGGCGAAATTCGCCGAGCGCATGGGAAGGCTAAAAAGGAGTTGCTACAGCAGGTTCGTTGGCTCACTGGAATCCAACTGGACGAGAAAGTTTTTACCCTCGGTTTTGCCCGCCGGGCCACTGGATACAAACGCGGCGATTTACTTTTTACGGATGTCGAACGACTCAAACAGATCGCTCGCCAAGCCGGCCCCATACAACTCATCTACGCCGGCAAAGCCCACCCGCGCGACGAAGGTGGCAAGACCATCATTCGCAGAATTTTCGAGGCGGGCGCGGCGCTCGCAGACGATGTCCGCGTCGTTTACCTGGAAAACTATGATATGGCCTTAGGTAGGCTGCTTTGTTCCGGCGTCGACGTTTGGCTGAATACGCCACTCCGACCCCAAGAAGCTTCGGGCACAAGCGGCATGAAGGCGGCACTCAACGGCGTGCCGAGCTTCAGCGTTCTCGACGGATGGTGGATCGAAGGCCATGTCGAAGGCGTGACCGGCTGGTCGATTGGTGATGCCGGCCGATCGGAAAACGATTCCACTGCAGAGGCTGCTTCGCTTTACGAAAAGCTCGAGCAGGTGATCCTGCCGCTCTACTACAAAGAGGCCGACAAGTTCGCTCGGATCATGCGCTCCGCGATTGCACTCAATGGTTCTTTCTTCAACACCCAGCGTATGCTGTTGCAGTACGTGAGGAATGCTTACGTGCCTTACGGCGGCAGCTCGGTGCGATCGTTAGATTAGGTACGCGCGGCCACCAGATCCTTGAGCGCGTCAGCGCTGGATTGAAGCTGCCCAATCAATAAAAATCTGCAGCTGCTGAAAATAGGAGTCGCCGCCAATAAGATAGGTATCGTTGTGCTGCGCGCCGGCAATCGTGAAGAATTTTTTTGGCTCGGGCGCGGCATCGAAAACCATCTTGCCTTGGGCGAACGGGACGACCTCATCTCGGTCACCGTGCAGCACCAACAGCGGGGTTTTAATTTTCCGGATCTTTTCCCGAACGTCATAGCGGGTCTGAAGTAGCGGTCCGATCGGTAAGAAGGGAAAGACGACGCGCGCCATCTCGCGGATTGACACAAACGGACTTTCTAAAATCAGTCCTTGGCTGTCGTATCGGTTAGCCATTTCAGCGGCGACAGCCGCGCCCAGAGAACGTCCAAATAGAACGATTTTTTTCCGTTCCACGTCGAGTCGTTCTCGGACATAGTCGAGCGCAGCCTCGCCGTCAAGGTATGTCCCTTCCTCAGAGACGCGCCCTTCGCTCCGCCCGTAGCCTCGATAGTCAAAGATAAAGATATTTATTTTCACCTTATCGTGCAGGAGTTTGATATTCTCGACGCGATGGCTGATGTTGCCGGCGTTGCCATGAAACCAAACCAAGGTGGATCGAGCTTCGCGATGCGGGATGAACCAACCATTGAGACGGACGTCATCTCGGGTCGCGAAAAACACGTCTTCAAACTCGAGTCCAACTTGTCGGGGCGTATGCTCGATGGTCGCGCTGGGATAAAAGATGAAATTGGCTTCCATCCTACACGCGGTTAACAATGCAGCTAACGCAACGATGGATAACGAGCGGAAAATGTCCGGTAGGGTCAACAGGAGTTGACGAAGAGGCGTCGGCCACGCCGGCATAATGTCGGTGACCGTCATCAGAAAGACGTGCCGAGGCTTCGTCAGTGTTTGTGTTCGCCGCGAAGCTTCCACTCGAGTCCATCAATGATACACTCGACGCTGGCCTGGAGAATGTCAACGGCGACGCCGACGGTTCCCCACCTCTCTTGTCCGTCCGAGAAAATGGTTAGCACGCGAACCAAAGCGGCCGCACCTTGTTCATCGTCATCTTCGGCTGCCCCGTGCAGCAAACGGACATCAAACTCTTCGAGGCGAACCTCGGAGAGCTGCGGGTAGTGCTTTTCCAAGATCTTGCGCATGGCATTGTCGACGGCATGCACGGGACCGCGGCCGCTGGCCGCGACAAGTTCCTCTTCACCGAAGATTTCGATTAAAACTGTCGCTTCCGTGGTACTTTGCACGGACGCGTCGACTTGAAAGTCGACCTGGTCGTCGATCTTGCATCGCAGGACGCGAAACGGCTTCAAATAATCCTCCCGTTTGCGAATCGACATAAGCTCAAAGGATGCCCAAGCGCCATCGAGTCGGAAAAAGTCTTCCTTGGGGTCTCTCGCCATACTGCCTCCTTTCGGATTGAGCCAAAACATCCTAAGATTGGCGGTATTATAGCGTCGATTAGGAAAATCGCCAGTGTCGATCTTGGCCCGTTGAAATCTATTGTTTTGGCGAAAATAAATCCGAAAAAAAGAACCTTTTCACCAAATCGCAACTTTGCTATCATTTCTATGTAACGATGGAAGATAGACCGTCCGACAACCGTTTGCACGGCTTTTTTCTCAAAGTCGTTCGCCAAAGTTTTTGGCAACTGGGAATATACGACGCCACTGTTGCCGGCTATGTGGCTGACGTCTTAGTGGAGTTTGCCCGAGCGGATAATCTTTATAAGTTTCGCGGCCGGGCCGGCGGGAAAATGGACAGCGTAGTGGAAATATTGGCGCAGCATTCTCTGACGCACTCTGGTGAAACAGATGTTCTCAAAGAACGGTCCTTACGCAAGTACGTGGGTGATTATGCGTTGTTCATGAGCGGGATGTTTCGTAAGCACGTCGAAGGAACGGGCTCGCTTGATTATTATATACAGGAGGGCAGCCGTTCTTACTGGACCGTCTCAGAACTCGATCTGTCGCTATACCGAACGGGTTACTTCCTCTATCAAGAGCTTTCAAAGAAGTTTGAGTACTACTCCGGTGCGCTCGACTATACGCGCAAGGCTTACTTCGCTGCGGCGCCAGGAGAAGACCCGTTTGCCGGTTTCGTGCGTCAAGTCGAAGGATGGATGAAGGTCAACCTTACGGAAAATTAATGGGCCGCTGATTCCCAATGATCGGGTTAGTCCGAACTTCCATTGCAACCCCATACGTGAAAACTTTACTCCTCGTCTTCCTTAGCTCGGCCGCTTTCGCGGTTCTGTCGGCCGGTATGTTGCTCCATAATATTTTCCTTTCTGTGCCTGCTGATCCCTTGCAGCGGGCCGAAGTTCGGGTGGAACAGGGCGAATCGCTGGCGACCGTGGTGCGCAAACTGCGCGACCAAAAAATCATTTCGAACGGATTTTATTTTTCCCTATGGGCTCGCTTCAGCGGCGCTGAAAAGAAAATCCATCCGGGACTTTATCGTTTTGAGACTGGCGTGCCGCCACGGGAAGTTTTGGACCGTCTGGTAAACGGCAAAGGGATCTTTCAAACGGTCACGATTCCGGAAGGGATGACTGTCAAAGAAATCGCAACGCTGCTCGAAAAGATGGAGATTGCGAATAAGGAGAAATTTCTCGCCGAGGCCGCCAATCCGAATCTGCTAGCGACCCTCGGCTTGCAAGACAAAGGCATTGAAGGTTATTTGTTCCCAAGCACCTACCACTTCACTCCCGCAACGCCGGAAAGAAATATCATCGTCACGATGGCGGAGCAGTTCCGCAAGGTGTCGCAACCGCTTCTGGCCCGTCGGGACGCCTCGATTCAATTGACGCCCCATGAAGTCCTTACCCTAGCTTCAATTATTGAGAAGGAAACCGGAGTTGAGGCGGAGCGGCCATTGGTTTCAGCGGTCTTCTACAATCGTCTGAGACGTCAAATGCCCTTGCAAAGTGATCCTACAGTGATTTACGGCATCAAGGAATTCAATGGCAACTTGAGGCGTAAGGACCTCAACGAGCTAAGTGCCTATAATACTTATCGCATCGCGGCCCTTCCTCCAGGACCGATTTGCAATCCGAGTTTGTCTTCGATCCAGGCCGCGAGTCACCCGGCGGATGTGCCGTTTCTTTATTTCGTATCTAAGAACGACGGCTCGCATCTGTTTTCGGAAACCGTCGAGGCGCACAATCAAGCGGTCAAAGTCTACCAACCTGTACGCGAGCCGACATCCTCGCGTTCTAAGTCGACGGCGCGCTGATTGAACATTGGCTTGCCTTCACACGCGTTTCTGAAAGAAATCGGCAGGTTCGAGGTAGGGTCTGAATTGTCACGGCTGTCTGCGTCAAGCGGAGGCGGCTTGCTTCGCCGGTTCGAAACTTGGTCAATCCTGGCGCTAGAAAGCTGCCTGTCTCGCCTCGATGCATTTGATGCCGCGCGGCGTCAAAGGAGTATCCGGTTGGTTAGACGCTTAAGAGTCTCCCACCAACATGGTATAGTCGTGGGCAATGCAGGTGACTTCCCGCTTTCAAGATCGCGATCGACCTGAAAATCTCGTCATTCGGCTGATCGCCCAACTGAGCCACCATGCGCTTTGGGATTCAGTTTTGATTTATCTTCCCCCGGCGCTGGCGTCGATCTACATCATTACCTCGCTCTCACAGGCGGCTTGGCTGAGCGAGCTCACCGCGATCCTTATTATCGCCGTCGCTATTGGGTGCGGACTGCTCGCCGTCATGCTGCGCTATCGGCCACTAATCCCCAGCGTTTCATCCGCCGCACAACTCGTCGATCAGCGAGCTGGGGCGCAGGACCATTTTCTGACAATGGCCACCATCGAACAGGCGCACTGTTCGGAGGCGTTCATGGCCCGGCTGTGTCATGAAACCGCCAGCTTCGGGGAACGGGTCGAGCTGAAACGCGATTTTCCCTACAAGCTCAAACGATCCGCCTTCTGGTCTGTCGGATTTTCGCTACTCGCTGTAATTCTCATGCATGTCTTGGTGTCTCTGGTGGAGCCGGGTGTTCGGTCGTTGCCGGTTCACCAGCGGCTTCGCGGTTTGGCCGAACAGATGGCACAAAAACCGGGGCTCAACAGACTAGCCCAAGATTTAAAAGCGCTCGCGACGAAACTCGAGGATCCAAAAATTCCCCGGGAAGAAAAGCAAACCCTGGCGCAAGAAATGGAAAAGAAGGTCGTTGAGCAGCAGAAAAAAGAGGAACAACAGGAAAACCGCGATCTACTGAGCCAGGCGGCGAGCACGATGAAGGGGGTGGAACAGGAGCAGACGGCGAGCGGCCAGGACCAACAAAAAGATCAACAAAAAGGCAGTGGCGGTATTCAAAGCAATTTGCCACAAAAGGGGCAGGGTGACAGCAAGCAAAGTGAAGGAGGTGACGGCGAGAGCAAAAGTGACTCGAGCGCGCAACCGAGCAAAGACATGCAAAAGGGTAATTCTGCGCAAGGAAATCCGAAAGAGCCGGGTCAAGACAAGAAGCAGCAGGGCGCCGACGCCAAAGGTAATCAATCCGACCCGAAACAGCCGGGTAACGACCAGAGCAAAGAGAAAACCGGCAAGAGCGAGGGCGCTTCAAAGGAAGGGGCTGGCAAAAATCAGGCTTCCGAGGAGCCGCCGCAAGGCGCGCCGCCCGCGGAGCGTTTTTATAAAACCGGCGAAGGCAAAGAAGGCATCCGAGGTGCCCGTTACGTGACGGTGCAATTGCCGGAGGAAGTGGCGGCGGACTCCAAAGGCGAAAGTCGCGCGGCAAAAGAATCAAAAGGTATCCGCGCTCGCCCGCAGGTTCCGGTGAGCAATGCGCCGCTGCCCGCTCACGTGCCCAATGCGCCGACGGAGAAGCAGCAAGTGCCGATCGAATACCGCGGCATCATTCGTTGAGGAAGAAAGGGAGTGTGATGGAGCCGGAGCAATTTCAGGAAACTTTTCAACGACTCGAAACGGAGGTGCAAAAGGTCATCGTCGGCCATAGGGATCTAATTCGCAAAGTTTTAATCGCGTTCTTCGCTGGAGGTCATGTGCTGCTGGAAGGTGTACCGGGTCTGGGTAAGACTCTGCTCGTCAAATCCTTGAGCCATGCCCTAGGGATGTCGTTCAAACGTATTCAATTCACGCCTGACTTAATGCCGTCGGATATCGTCGGTACCGAAGTGCTCACGGAAAACATCGGCCGGAGGGAATTTCAGTTCAAGAAGGGGCCGATTTTCGCGCATGTTGTCCTCGCCGATGAGATCAATCGTGCGACACCAAAGACCCAGTCCGCCGTCCTGGAAGCAATGGAAGAACGACAAGTGACAGTATTCGGGGAATCGCACATTCTCGAATCGCCCTTTATGGTTCTGGCAACGCAAAATCCCATCGAGCTCGAAGGCACCTATCCGCTGCCGGAAGCGCAACTCGATCGATTCTTTTTCAAGCTCTTGGTGACATCGCCGACGCCGGCGGAACTCAGGGAAATTCTTAAACGCACGACTGGCACGGAAAGCGATGATGCAACAAAAGTATTGCCCGAAGACAGCGGCAAACTGGTCAATGAAATGAATCAGCTATTGCGCCAGGTCATGATCGCGCCGCCCATCGAAGATTACGTCGTTCGATTGGTGCACGCCACGCAAAACGACGCTCAAAATGGTGGGCAGCCCAATGGCTATGTTAAACAATATATCCGTTTTGGCTCCAGTCCGCGCGGCGCGCAATCGGTCATTCTCGGCGCCAAGGGCAACGCGCTCATCGAAGGAAGAGTGCACGTGAGCTATACGGACGTCGAAAAGATCATCTATCCGGCTTTGCGTCACCGCCTTATCCTCAACTTCCAAGCCGAAGCCGAGAATGTCACGGCCGATCAGGTAATTGCCGAGGTGATTAAGCAAGTCCCGAAGAATTAGCTATCGAGGGCTGTCGGTGCTGTGCGAGCGATGATCGAGATCGGTGAGCGTCGCCGACAGCGCGGCGATTTCGGTACAGTCGGTCTACTTGTCTACCTTATTCTTAATTGCCGGGATCGACTTCAGATAGTCGGCGACCGCCAGGGCGTCTTCTTTCTTCATGTCCTTGAAGCCGTGTGGTGTTCCCTGAATCACCTCGTACATCAGGCCCTGGACGTTGTCGAGGTCGGGTTTGGTGCCCGCGATCAGCAATTCCGCAATGTCTTCTCGTTTCCATTCACCAATGCCGGTCTCTTTGTCCGGCGTGATGTTAGGCACGGCCTCGCCAAGGGGTCCGATCTTTTTGCCGGCTCCCGCGAGGTAAAGCGATTGCTTCGGCACGCCGATAAAATTTCGCGGTGTATGGCAGTCGCCGCACAAAGACACATGCTCCACCAGATAACGCCCACGCTCAACGCCGCTTTTCGGCGCTTGCGCCGGCGCGCTATTGAACCGGCCAAAAATTTTCAGAAAGATCGGAGTGCCCACACTGCGCACCAAGGGAACCCAAGTTTTCAATTCCGGCGGCGCTTTTTTGACCGGCTTCAAAGTTCGCAGATAAGCGATCAGAGCCTTCAAATCTTCCTGCGCCATGCCTGAATATTTCTCGTAGGGCATGACGGGTAAGATCCGACTGCCGTCCTGGCGAACGCCCTTAATTATGGCGTCGTGAATTTGCTGATCATTCCAGGCGCCTAGGCCGGTCTCTTTGTCCTGCGTGATGTTAGTGCTGTAGACCGTCCCAAACGGAATTGGAAAAGCGCGTCCGCCGATATGCGGGGTTCCCTTCGGCACCGTGTGGCAAGCACAGCCGCCCGCGAGAGCGAAAATATACTGCCCTTTGGCGGTCAGGTCGCCGGTCTGCGCGTTAACGAAAGCC
>DASPXM010000081.1:0-4483 GCA_035637295.1 Verrucomicrobiia bacterium | reverse complement strand
CCTCCGGTAGCATTACGTCGTTGGCTGAAGCCAGCGCCTCGCGATAGCCGACGACTGTCATCACTTCGTCGCCCCGTGGCGGCCATGCTATGGAACCGTCGGGCCGTTCCAATCCGCCGAATGGGATGAGGTCAATCTGGCGGCCCCGTCGATGAGAAAATCTGTGGACCAATGATCCGTGGGCTTCGAAATGAGTGGACGCAAGTAACGCAGCCCGCAGAGCGGCAAAATCCTCCCAATCGGCTAGGGCAAATCCCAGATCGATATCCTCCGTAGCCCGAATTACGGGAATGTTATGGGCGTAATAGAGAAGTAGATCCCTCGCCATCGCTCCAACGAGAAGCGGCTTCCAAGCGGGTGCCGCAGCGCGAAGATCTGCAACCAATTCCGCTAAGAATGTCAGTTCGCTCTTAGCGGCCAAATCGAGCGATAATATCACCATAGATGAGCTTGGCGGTCTCTAGACAACGCGCATCTCCGATTGCCAAAAGATCCGCGTAGATTAGCGGGAGCGGAGTTAGCAATTGATCGTCGTGATCGAATTTCCAAAAACGCCTGAGGATCTCCACCTGGCCTCGCGGATCGGGCCGGAGCCGTTGGTCAAGTATAAATCGCGGTTCGACCTTCTGACCATAAAGCGTAACTGTGCCCGGACGTAAATGATGTGTTAGCCGCGCGGCCGCAGGCTCACCGCCTAAGAGGTAGCCATATTTGCCGAGATCGAGTGTCTTATGCCAATCCAACTGATCCGCGTGAAAGCGACCGAGCAACAATCTCGGTCGGAGAGTGCGCGCGTAGGCTTCTACCCACTGTTGAAGTAGCCGCTCGGGTTGGAGCAGGCGGCGCTTTCCGCCGACCTCAGCGATAAATCCTAGCTTCGGTAATTCTGCTAGCACCCAGCCAACGGTGCCATGGGCTACAGTGGCCATTTGGGCAATTTCACGATACGGACGATCAGCCCACTCCGGATGACAAAGGAGCGGAAAGATCACTTGAAGTCCGCTTGGGTTGAACGTCCGTGTTGTCACGTTCGCTGTAATTAGTTTTTGTGGTCTTTGGCCCTTTACCCATATAAGTAACGGCGGATGCTTTAGATACGCGTTGCCCGCCGCGTCGAGAAAGGCAATGCCTCGTTCCTTCAATGCGTCTGCAAGCGGGGGCGTCACGTAATTCGTCACAAGCAATGCCGGTTGCCCCAGATGCGCCAGCTGTTGTGTTACTGCTCCTAACGTCGCGGGACGAATCTCACGCTTAACTTCTGCTGCGTATAAAACTTCTTGGTCGCCGTAGCGGACGCGAACTAGTGCGTCTGCTCGCGCCGCACCAAGTTGGGGCTCGAGCTGTACTACTTCCATGCCGAGACCGAGCTGTTGCGCAGTGATTATTGCGGCCTCCAGCAAATCTTGCTGATCCGTTTTGTCCATTTAATACAAGTGTCCACGAATCATGGACACAAGTCAATAATGTACTGATTATATTATATACTATAAGATTAACTAGATATACTGTCCACGCTCCGTGGACACATCAAACAAATGGACAAAACACCTAATTCCAAGTCAGCTACAGCTGTTTTTTTGGGGGCCTAAAGGGACAGGCTACTTTTCCACCTGTGATGCCGTAGCAGCCAAAGGGCGGGACTCTTTTCCTAAGTCAAGCTAGATATAAAGTTGACCGCCACCTATTAAATATCTCGCGGCGGTTTGTCGAACATGCCGGCGATCTACAGCCGCGAGGACTCCCTATGCAGAGTCCAGTCTCGAAAAAACTTGAGGGTCGAAAGTTGAGAAGTTGAGGGTCTTGCAATGACACATCCGGCTCGTTTCGACAGCGCCCGTTCGGTCCAACGTTTTTATGCTCTTCATGCCTTTTGCGTCTATTCCGCTTCCAGCTCGGGATAGTGGCGGAAAATGCCTTGCTCGTTGAACGGCAGCCGGCGCGATGAGGATAGAAGTTACTCTGCCGCGTACATCGGCCAGAGAGGATCGTTGTCGCCGCGTGTTTTTATGTAGTCGAGGGCCTTGTTGACGGCAGTGAGCGGGAAGTAGCGAGTCGTTATGTGGCGCGTATCGATGACGCCGCGCTGCACCAGCTGTAATAATTCCGCGACGTCCATGGCGAAGCGTCCGGTGACGCTGGTGAATTCGATCGAGCGAATCATTAGATAGCGCAGTGGCAGATTGAGCGGCTCCGGGTTGGGCGCGATAAGCGCGACGCGCCCGCCGGGCTCCAGATTTCGGATGCATTCGATGGTCGTTTCAATACCGCCTGGAGCCAATTCGGCGAGCACGCTAGCGCCTTGGCCGTCGGTCAGTTCTTTCACTTTGTCGGTGATCGATTCGCCGCGCCCCAGTGCGACAGTTGCAATTCTCTTGGGATCGATGGCGCGCACGCGCTCGAGGCGCGCCGGATTGCGGGCGACCGCGATGATTTGCGCCGCTCCCATGGCCAACGCCGAGAGCACCGTGCCGATGCCGGTGATCCCGGAAGCGCCGTTGATCAGGACGGTTTCGCCGCTATGGAGACGCGCTCGTTTGAGGGCGCGGTAACCGACATTGATCTGCGAGACCTTGCACATTTCGTTGATGTCGGCATCGCGCGGTAGAGCAACCAGATTGCCGGCAGGCACGCGGCAATACTCCGCCCACAGGCCATCTTTGTAGCGACGGAGATAGGCCGGTCCTTCGCCCCACTTGGTGAGAAAACCCATGGTCTTCTTGGTTTGACAGAGGTGCTGTCTTTCGGTCCAGCAGTATTTGCAAAAACCGCAGGTGATCGAACAGATCACGACGACGCGGTCGCCGACGCGAAGATTCTCGACATCCGGGCCGACTTCGACGATCTCGCCCAATCCGTCGTGGCCGATGGTCATCGGCAGATCTGGAACCGTTTTCACTTCCGGGCTGTACTGCACGGCATCTTCGCGCATGTGCAGGTCGCCGTGATTGAGCCCGGCACGCAGCACGCGAATCAACACCTCGCCGGTGGCGAGATCGGGAATCGGCACGTCATCCACGCGGACAACTTCGCGCGAGCCGTGGGTGCGCTCGAAGCCATGCAAACGGGCAGCTTTCATCGTGCCATGCATGGTTAAGAATGGGGGGATGGAGTAATGGAGTGATGGAGTACTGGGTTAATCAGGAATCACTCTAGTACAGACGGGCCGACGGCGTCGGCCCCTACATCGATTGCGCGCCTCCGCGGTGAAACCGAACGCGACCCCATCGGCGTGATTCGATGGTGGATATTTCGTACTCCATCACTCCAGTTTTTCCCCCGTCACGCGCTGGCTCTTTCCTTCTGCGTACACCAGCGAACCATGGAGCCCATGTGGCAAGGGGCGCCGGCTTTGGCCAGGGCCGACTCGAAGATCTGATGAATTTTTGGATCCTCGTCTTCGTATTCGATCTGATTGCCACCTTGCTTCACGTCCACCTCGATGGGCTTTTCGTCGGTGAGCGCGAGAAATCGATAGCGCCAGCTATTCCAGCGCAGCGCGAGATAACGAGCGGGTTCGGCGCCGGAGTTGAAATGCTGATGAAACCATTGGTTCGGCGGCACCACCACGCACCCCGGTTTCCAGTCGACACGAACCATTTCGCCGTCGTTGGGGGGCCAAAGCAGGGAATAGCCCTGACCGCCTAGGATGATGACGTGGGCGCCCGGGCCGTGGCGATGGGCCTTCTTATACCGGCCCACCGGGAACTCCGAGATATGCGAGCCCATGACATTGCCGGCCAGTTCGAAATTCACGTTCCTGCCGCCGGCGCCGCGCTCTTTCCATTCATACAAAGGGATGTCACAAACATTGGGCACAAAGTTGACTTCCAGCTTGCGGCCCCAAAGTTTTCCTTTGCCGCTGAAATACTCCTCTTCTTCGGGCGGGAAACGGTCGGCGAAAGTGAACTCGTCGCCAAAGATGAAATTCAGGTTGTGAAACAGGTTCATCATGAACGGCGCGTTGGTCACGGCAAAATATCGGGCCGGTGCGTCGCCCTGCCCGTTGAAGTGCTGGTAGTGGGCGTTGAGCGGAATCGCAAACAGACTTCCCGGATGCCATTCGAAGGTGTGCTTCTTGCCGTCTCTTTGCCAGATAGATGTCGCCCCATGTCCTTCGAGTACGTAGACCATCTCCTCGTAAAGATGTTTTTGCTCTTTTAATTGTTTTCCCGGCGGTATCTCGCACACGTAGCCGTCATTGGTACCGCCGGCGCCGTCGAGATTGACGAATGCTCCGAGGCCGCCTTTGTGCTCCCAGGGCGCGACCTCCACCTTTTTCAAATCTTCGACGAAAAAACCCCGGTTGATGGGGATCTTCTGCGCCTGTTGCCAGTTGCTGTACGTGTCGATTCGGTCATCGTGGCTGTATCTCATGGGGCTTTAGTCTCCATTTCATCAGATGATGATATTCTTAGCGTCAAGACGTTGATCGACCGGTGCGTTTGTCCGCCGCTCGACTTGCCTCGTCGGCGGCAACGCCGAC
>DASPXM010000080.1:0-18422 GCA_035637295.1 Verrucomicrobiia bacterium | reverse complement strand
CGCCGTGGTGGCGCCGGCGGCGATCGCCAGCGCGGTCGAAGATGCGCTGGCGCCGTTGGGAATTCACATCGCGGCGCTGCCGATCGTGCCGAGCCGGTTGTGGGAGGTTGCCGCCGCCGGGTTAAAGCGCTACGAGAACGCTCGGAAATGAAAAATCTAGCCAAAAGTATTTGAGATTTTGGGATGAAGAAGGAATCGGAAAACTGTATCTCGCGCAAAGCCGCAAAGGCGCCAAGGTTCGGAGAAACAAGTATGGGTCTTTCTTTGCGTGCTTGGCGTCTTGGCGCGAAAACATTTTTTGTCAATTCAGTTGGGAGCATAAAATGTTAGACTTCGGAGTGTGAGAATCTAATATCATGAAAATTAGCGGCTGGGATTTATCGAGCATTTACTTCCGCATTATGAATGTTGCATCGATCTAAGGAGGCAAGTCCATGGCTTTACCTGAAAGCGCGATTGCGTCGAGTGCCGGCGCTCCTTTCGGCTCGGACCTTCATGGCTTCATCGAGCAATACGAGCGCGCGTATCCGGATGAAGTGCTGCACATCGACGAGCCGCTCAACGCCGAGTGGGAAATTTCTGCGCTGGCGATGAAGCTGGAAAAGGCGCACCGTTTTCCGCTGCTGGTTTTTCACAATGTCATCGTCGATGGCAAACGCGCGACGATGCCGCTGACCACTTTTCTGATGGCCAGCCGTCTACGCCTGGCGCGGGCCATGGGCACGGAGGTGCAGAAAGCCGGGTTCGCCTGCTATGAACGGGTCCAAACACGGCAACGACCGATCGTCGTCTCGCGTGATCAGGCGCCGGTGAAACAGGTCGTGGAAAAGGGATCCGACATCGACGTGCGCCGTTTTCCGGCGCTGCGCCATCACCGCATGGATCCCGGACGCTACATCACCGAAGGCCACTTTCTAACCTTCAACCGCAATACCGGGGTGGACAATTCCGCCATGCATCGCGGTTGGTTGGCCGACCGCGACGAGGTCCGTGTCTGGCTCGCGCCCAATTCGCATAACGCGCACAACCTGCGCTACTGCGAGGAGGCCGGAGAGGACACGCCGGCGGCGTACTGGATCGGTCATCATCCGCTGGCGCTGTTGGGCGCGGCCAACCATGTGGGACCGGAAGAGAGCCACTACGAGACCGCCGGGGGCACCTTGGGCGCGCCGCTGCGTTTGGTTCCTTCGGAAACTCTCGGGGATAAATTTTTGGTGCCGGCGAATGCGGAAGTCGTGATCGAAGGATATATGCCCAAAGGCCAACGCAAGCCCGAGGGGCCGTTCGGTGAATACACGCGCCACGTCGGGCCGCAGCGCTGGTGTCCGCTGCTCAAGGTGACCGCGGTGACTTACCGCAAGGATGCCTATTGGGACGACGTGATGGTCGGCCACACTCATTGGATCATCAGTCTGACAAAAGAGGGCGAAGTTTTTCGCGCGGTGCAACGATCCGTGCCCGGGGTCAAAGCCGTGCATATGCCGATGTCGGGCTGCGGCGTGGTGCACGTCTATATTCAAATACGCAAAACCGTCGAGGGACAGGGCAAGACTGCGGCGGTGTCGGCGTTAACTTCTTACATCGGGCTCAAGCATGCCTTCGTGTTCGATGAAGACGTCGACATATTCGATGAACGGGAAGTGCTCTTGGCGCTGGCGACTCGTTTCCAGGCGGACCGCGGCTTAGTGCCGCTCCCGGGCATGACCGGCTCGCCGCTCGATCCCAGCTCTCCCGACGGCAGGCTGGTGTGCAAAGCCGGCTTCGACTGCACCAAGCCGATAGGCAAGCCCTTCGCCGAGCGGCTGTCCATTTCAAATCAAGTGCTGGAGCGCATCGATCCTTTGAAAATCATCGGCGAGAAGCGCTGGAGCGAGATTCCCGTGGAACCGTGGGGGTAAGGGAGAATGGAGTAATGGTCAAAACAAGTTTAACCCAACACTCCACTACTCCAATACTCCAAAAAGAATTACGGAGGTGAATTATGCAGGGCACGATGAAAGCGGCGCGGATTTACGGGTTTGAGAAAACCAGCAAATCTACCGATCTGCTGCGAGTCGACGAGGTGCCGATTCCCGATATCGAATCAGGCGAGGTGCTGATTCGGGTGTTGCGCGCCGGGCTCAATCACGGCGATCTGCACATGCGCGAGGATGCGGTGCAGTACACTTCCGAAGTGCCGACCATACCGTATTTGCCGATGGTCATCGGCCACGACGGCTTGGGCGAGGTCGTCGAAGTCGGTCCCGATGTGAGTAACGTGCGGGTCGGCGACCGCGTCGTCGTCATGTGTTCGATCACCTGCGGCTATTGCAAGTTTTGCCGCTCCGACCGCCAGCATCTTTGTCTGGCGCATCGAGTGATGGGATTTATCGCCAAGTGGGGCGAGGCGGGATCGAAGCGCATCCTGCGCTACAAGGAAGGGCTATGGGCCGAATATTGCCGCGTGCCGGCGACCAACGTCGTTAGGCTCCGTCCCGACGATGATATCAATGAAATGTGCAAAGTCTCGCAGATGACCGTCGGCTATCGCGCGCTCAAGCGCGCGCGCTTGCATAGCGGTGAAACCGTCATCGTCAACGGCGCCACCGGCATCACCGGCATCGGCACGGTGCTCTCCGCCTTGGCGATGGGCGCGGCGCGCGTCATCGCCATCGCCCGCAACCCGGCCCGGCTCGAAAAGCTTCACGCCATCGATCCCAAGCGCGTCGCGACGGTCGCTCTCGGCAAAGGTGAATCGATCACCCAAAAAGTAAAGGCGCTAACCGACGGGCAAGGTGCCAGCGTGGTCGCTGATCTATCGCCCGGCGGCGTACAGACCCTGGTTGAATGCATTCGCAATCTGGAAGGCGGCGGCCGCGTGGCGCTGATCGGCGCCAACCCCGAGCCGCTCAATCTTCCGGTGCGCTATCTGATGATTCGCTCCATCGAAATTTGTAGCATCACCGGGCGCCACTACATCGACTTTCCCGAGCTGCTCGAGCTGGCCCGCCGCGGCGTCATTGATACGCGTCACGTCACGACGCGCTTTTTTCCATTGGAATCGGTGAACGACGCCATCGATTATATCGCCAAGCGTGGCGACGATGAGCCGTTGTGGCCGATGTATGCGCCTGATGCGTAAAGTGCAGGCAGTAACGCAAGTATTTTGTTCAACGAATGTAGGGGCGGGTTTCAACCCCGCCCCTACCGTGGTGATTATCCTTGCCTGGATGTTGTTGCTCGCGCTTGCCGGACTGGCCAATGCCGCAGCCGCATGGCAGGAAGAATGGGAGCGAGTGCTTCAAGCCGCGAAGAAAGAAGGCAAGGTCGCGATTATTGGTCCAATCGGAGCGGATCGCCGCGATGCGCTAACGATCGCCTTTGAGAAAAAATACGGTATCGGCGTCGAGTATCACGCCGATTCCGGCGCCGGAATTTTACCGCGGCTCAGCGCCGAGCGTAAGGCGGATCGCTACCTGTGGGACGTCGTTGTCACTGGGACCACGACGGGACTCGAGAACCTGATTCCGGCTCGGGTTCTAGATCCACTGGAGGCGAATCTTATTCTGCCGGAGGTAAAAGATCTCAAGTTGTGGCGCAACGGCGCTTTGGAATTCCTCGATCCGGGACGGCAATTGTTGGTCATGACGCCTTTTCAACGCGGCACGCTGTTTGTCAATCCGACTCTGGCTAACCCGAAAGAATTCAAATCTTATAAAGATTTATTGGATCCCAAGTGGAAGGGAAAAATCATCGCGGACGACCCGCGCAAGTCCGGGCCGGGCCAGGCGATTTCACTTTCTTTTTTCTCCACCCGGAGCTCGGAGTGAAATTTATTCGGGCGCTTGCCGGTCAAGGACTTACCTTGCTCAGGGATTATGCTCAGGAGGTCAACATGCTCGGCCAGGGGCGCTATTCGGTCGGACTGGGGTTCTCCGATAGCCTGGCTGAGCAGCGCGCAAAACAGGGAGTGCCGGTCGAGATCGTCGATATTCGGCAGCTAAAGGAAGGCTCGGACATCAGTCCCGCGTCCGACGGTCTATCGATCTTCAATCGCGCGCCGCACCCGAATGCCGCGAAGATTTATGTTAACTGGCTGCTCTCCAAAGAAGGGCAAACAATTAATGCGCGCGCCACGGGCTATATCAGTAATCGTCTCGATGTGCCCACGGATCATGCCGCGCCCTGGCGCGTGCCGCAACCGGGATCGATCAAGACCTATACGCAGGAAGCGATCGACAAGAAGGACGATCTATTTCCGATATTGACCGAGGTTTTCGGCCGCTGATAGCCGCAGAGATTAATTTGCGACGAAGTCCTTGGAGCACGACAGGTAAGGAGTGGTGAAACAATGAAAATCGTGGCGTTATCGCGTTCTGGAGTTTTCTTTGTCGTAGCTATATTGGCCGCGAGTGCTCAATTATGCTTCGGCCAGGAGTGGGAGAAAATCTTGGCGGCGGCAAAAAAGGAAGGCAAGGTCGCCGTCATCGGGCCCGTTGGGGCCGACCGCCGCGATGTTTTGGTAGAGCCGTTCCAGAAGAAATACGGCATCACGGTTGAGTATTTCGCCGATCGAGGATCCGGTATCGGTCCGCGACTTTCGACCGAGCGGGGCGCCGGGCAGTATCTCTGGGATGCCGCGATCACCGGCACCACCACCGGTATGCTCGTGCTCCTGCCCGCAGGGATGTTGGATCCGATGGAACCGGCGCTGGTTTTGTCCGACGTCAAGGACCCCAAGCAATGGCGCGGCGGGGCTCTGGAATTCGTCGATCCGGGAAAGCGATTCCTGGTGATGACGCCGTCTCAACGAGGAACGCTTTTTGTCAATCCGAAAGTCGTCAAGCCGCAGGAGATCAAATCCTACAAGGATCTGCTAAACCCAAAATGGCGAAAAAAGATCGTCATGGACGATCCCACCAGAGCCGGACCGGGTCAGGCCACATTTACGTTTTTCTACCTGCATCCGGAGCTCGGGCCGAATTTCATTCGTGCCCTGGCCAAACAAGAACCCGCGATCCTGCGAGACTATACCCAGGAGATCGACGGCATCGCCCGGGAAAAATATTCGATATTGATCGGCGTTTCCGACATCGTCGCTGAGGAGCGGATGAAGGACGGTTTGCCCATCGCTATTTTAGATCCACGACAGATCAAGGAAGGCTCCGACGTCAGCCCGGGCTCGGGCGGCTTGGGTTTTTTCAATCGAGCGCCGCACCAAAACGCCGCCAAGGTTTATATCAACTGGCTGTTGTCGAAAGAGGGGCAGGAGGGGTTCGCCAAGGTCAATGGATACATCAGCGCGCGCTTGGACGTGCCGACCGATCACTCGCCGTGGAGAGTGCCGATACCGGGATCGATCAAGACCTACACGCAACAAGCGATCGATATCAAAGACGACCTCACTGCGTTATTCAAAGAAGCTTTCGGTCGTTGACGAAAATTATAGTCGATGTTTCTTGCGGCAAAAAATTTACTCATCGCGATGGCGGTTGCTTCGCTCGCGCCGGCGGCAGCGATGGCCCAATCTTCACAGTCCTGGGAGCAGATTGTGACCGCAGCCAAGAAGGAAGGCATGGTTTCGGTCATCGGACCGCAAGGAAGCGAGACGCGCGATGCTCTCACTCTAGCCTTTCAGAAAAAATATCCTGATATCCGGGTCGACCTGCAGAGCATGGCCGGTAACCAAATCGGCCCTAAACTGCTCAATGAGCTTGCCGCCGGCCGCAACAGCACCGACGTGCTGATTACCGGTCCGACCACGGCGCTGGAAACTCTTCTCCCGGCAAAAGCGCTGGTCGCAGTGAAACCATGGCTGTCCGGCCCGAATACCCAGGATCCAAGCAAGTGGCGCGGCGGCAAGCTGACGTTTTCCGATGAAGCGCAGAGTTACAATCTGATTTTCAGCGCCTACGTCAAGGCGCCGTTCATCTACAATTCCAATCTGGTTTCGGGAACTGACTTCAAGTCTTGGAAAGATCTTCTCGAGCCAAAATGGCAGGGAAAGATCGCGCTCAAGGATCCGCTCGGCGCCGGCGGCGGTTTGGGAAACTCGACCTTGTGGTACTCCCATGAAGGACTTGGCAAAGATTTCATGCGAAAAATGTTCGCGCTGAAAGATTTGGTGATGCCGCGAGACGACCGGCAGATGCTGGATTTTGCCGCGCGCGGCAAGTATCCGATTGCGATCGGACCGAGCGACGTGCTGACCAACGAGTTCATCGCCCGCGGCCTGCCGCTAAAGCATCTCAAGCCTGAGACGCTCAAAGAAGGAACTTATATTACCGCGGGCAATGGCAGCCTGGCGATTCCGCGCAGCGCGCCGCATCCGAACGCGTTGCGCGTGTACGTCGACTTCCTGTTGTCTTCGGAAGGCCAGCTCGAGTGGAGCAAGGCCGCCCGTTTCGCCAGTCTGCGCCGCGATGTTCCAAAAGACCATGTGCAGGACATTCTCGTGCCTAAAGAAGGCATGCCGTACCCGGACATCTCGACGGAGAAGTATGTTCGCTTGCGAGAAGAGATCGCGGAATTTATCAAGACGATCATGCCGCGCTAGCGTAGTCCCGGAAATTGATTTTAATATTCGAAGCCATGGCATCAGCTGAAATGGAAATCAAATCCCCCTCGGTCCCCCTTTTTCAAAGGGGGAAGTTTAACTGCGTGTCCGTTCACTTACTGAACTTCGCCGAGCCAGTTCCCCTCTTTGAAAAAGCATGCCCTGAGCGCAGTCGAAGGGAGGGGCCAGGGGAGATTTTCTCATAGGGAGAGTTTCATGGGGTTTTCTGGCCTGCGAGAATTTATTGAGCTGCTCGACAGAGAAGGCGAGCTTGCCCGCGTCCGCGTGCCCGTCGACTTGGATCAAGAGCTGGGCGCGGTCTGCGTCACGAGCTTGAGAGGCCGCGGTCCGGCGCTCCTGTTTGAGCGCCCCGGCGGCAAGGACATGCCGATTTTCATAAACGCCCTGGCCTCGCGCAAGCGTTACGCCGTGGCGATGCAGTGCGAGCAACAGGAAGTTCACCGCGAGTGGAATCGGCGGGTCAGCCAGCCGTTGCCGCCGGTTCCCGTCGACAGCGGCCCTTGTCACGAGGTTATTCTCCAGGAAGATGACATCAACATCCTCGATCTTCCGGCGCCGCGCCTGAACAATCTCGACGGCGGCGCGTTTCTAACCCTCTGCTGTCATCACACGCGCGATCCTGTGGCGGGGGTTCGCAACGTCGGTATTTATCGCAATCAAGTGCACGGGCCGCGCACGCTCGGTATTCTCTCGGGACCATACACCAACTTCATGCTGCAGCATCGGAAAGCCCCCACGGAACCCTTTCCGATCGCGATCGCGATCGGCGTCGATCCGCGCCTGGTGATGGCGGCTTCCTGTCCGTTTCCGTTCGGTGTCGACGAGCTGGCGATGGCTGGCGCGATCCGAGGCAAACCCTTCGACGTCGTCAATTGCAAAACCGTGCCGCTGCAAGTGCCGGCAGACGCCGAACTCGTGCTCGAAGGTTTTCTCAAGCCGGATGAAAAACGCGAAGAAGGACCCTTCGGCGAGTTCACCGGCCATTACGGAGGCTTGAAGATGCCCCGCCCGACCATTCACTTGACCGCGCTCACTCGGCGCAAAAATCCGATTCTCCATCTCGCCTATCAGGGCGCGCCGCCGCACGAGACCGATGTGCTCACGGCGGTCGGGAAAGAGTCGGAAATACTCCGCAACATTACCTTGGCCGGCGTCAAAGCGGTCCATCTTACCGAGGGCGGCTGCGGCGTCTTTCACGTGGTGGTGGCCATCGACAAGCTTTATGAGGGATACGGCAAGATGGTCGGGCTCGCGGTCTTCGGCTCGCCGAGCGGCCGGCATATCAAACAGGTGACCGTTGTCGATGAGGATGTTGACCCTTTCGATCCCGCCGCAGTCGAATGGGCAGTGGCGACGCGCGTGCAACCGCACCGCGACATCGAGATCATGAGCGGTCTGACCGGGATTTTTTTGGATCCGTCTTTGCCGAAGGAAGAACAAGAAGGGCCGGCGCGCACGTCGAAGATTCTCATCGACGCGACCCGATACGACGCCAAGGATTTTGCGCCGGTGTGCTTGCCGTCGCGCGATATGATGGCGAAGGTGGAAAAGGATTGGCAACGATATGGGATTGGCAAGTCGACTGGCAACAAACGCTAGGCGACCGTTAGTCGACGGATCGTTAATTCATGGCGAACTCCGTTCCAATGGAGCTAAGTCCGATCGATGCTATTCACCACGGAGCGCACGAAGGACACGAAGAATAAATTGAAGGAGAAATTTTTTCTTCCCTTCGTGCTCTTCGTGTCCTTCGTGGTGAGTGCTTGTTCTATGCGAGCTCCGTTACTATGGGTATACCGCGACCGGTCCAGGCCTGCGTAAATGTTGAACAACTTTTAAAATCTTTCAGGGGCCATAGCATGCTCACCGAATCGTATAAAAAGGAGGATCGATGGATCAGCAATCAGTACAAGTCATCATTGAGACGTTAAAAGAGGAAGGCGTCGATTTAGCCGTGACGTTGCCCGAGGAGCCCACCTTTTCGCTCACCGAAGCGATGCGGGAGGATCCTTTCTTCCAGGCGGTGACGGTGGCGGGCGAAGGAAACGGCCTTGCCTTCTGCGCCGGCGCCGCGCTGGGCGGACGGCGAGTGGTTTTCGTGACTGGCGTCGCCGGCCTGCTGGTCGGCACTTGGGCATTGTCGCAGATGGGGATGGTTTATGGCGCGCCGATCCTCATTCTCGCCTCGTACCGAGGCGACTTCGGTGATCACAGCGGCATCCCGGGATCTCAGCTTCTCATGTTCAAGCAGGTGGCCGAACCTCTTCTTGGTGCGCTGCGCATCCCCTATCGAGTCGTGAATCAGAAGGCGACTATGAAGCGCATGATCCAAGAAGGTAGTTTTGCTTGCCAGGATTATAGTCATCCCGTCGCTTTGTTATTGAGCGGCGAGGTGCTCTGGTGAAACGCTACGAATGCCTCAAACTGTTGGCCCCTATGGTCGATGAGCATATGTTCGCCGTCACGAGCCTTTCGACGAACACGCCGTTCTGGTTCAACGTTCGGCCTGAAGGGCCAAACTTTTTTGCCCTTAACATGGGACTCTGTTTGCCTTTTGCGCTCGGGCTGACAGCGGCTTTTCCCAAGCGCAAGGTTATCTCGATCGACTCCGACGGCAGCCTGATGAACGATAGCAGCAGCCTGATCACCGTCGCCGATGTGAACCCTCCGAACCTCGTGGCGTTCGTCTTTGACAACAGCTCCTACGCTTTTATGGGATCGACCTTTACCGCGCGCAGGACCGATTTGGCAAAAATGGCGCAAGGCGCCGGCATCGCCAAAAGCGGCACGGTGAGAACGCTGGAGGAATTTTCGGCTGCGGCAAAGCAGGCAATCGAAAGCACCGGCCCGCATTTCATAGTCGCCAAGGTCGAACCGGATGCGGGACGCGTGGCGGCTGATCGGAGCCGTACGTCGGGCCGGCCCATGAGAGAATGGTTTATGGATGCGGTGCGCCGCCATCCCGATTATCAAGGCCGTCGCTAATGCTGATCTCAACGATTCAAGTCAGGAGTTTTTAATGAAACGTTTCGATTGTCTCAAGCTTTTGGCGCCCATGGTCGATGAGCAGATGCTTACGGTGACGAGTCTCTCGTCGAACACGGCTTTCTGGTCGGACTTGAGGCGCGAAGGGGCAAACTTTTTCGGTTGCAACATGGGACTCTGTATTCCTTTTGCGTTGGGGCTCACGGCCGCCTTCCCCAAGCGCAAGGTTATCGCTCTGGATTCCGACGGCAGCTTGATGGTCGATAGCAGCAGCTTGATCACCGTAGCCGATGTCAACCCGCTAAATTTTATTGTCATCGTTTTTGATAACGGCTCCTACGCACGGATGGGAACGACGTTTACGACGCGCAGGACCGATCTGGAAAAAATCGCCCAGGGCGCGGGCATCGCCAACACCGCAACAGTTCGAAGTGAAGAAGCGCTGTCCACGGCGGTAAAGCGAGCGCTCGAAGCCAGCGGTCCGCATTTGATCGTCGCCAAGGTGGAACCCGACAGAGTACGAGTCAAAGGCGATCCGCACCGCACCTATGGCCGGTTCATGAGAGAATGTTTCGTGGATGCCGTGCGCCGTCATCCCGATTACAAGGGCGGGAAAAGAGGCGACTAGCAGACTGCACTGCAGATGGCATATGGCTTATAGCGTATAGCTTATGGCCTATCGTTTTTTGGTTCCATCTATATGCCATATGCTATCAGCCATACGCCAAATCCGTATCATGGAGGTTCACGATGGTTCTAAGTGATTCAGCGGAAGTCATGGAAACTGTGGCGAAGGAGAGATTTCTCCGTAAGTCGCCGTTCTTGGAATTTTGCGACGCCGAAGGACTGGCGGTTATCACGGGCTACGGGGTGGAGGACCTGCGCATGGTCCCGCTCAGCCACTGGGAGCGCCTTGGCGGTCCGGCCGCCTACTGCCACCTCGAAGGCTCGCAGGGATTCGTCGGCTCCATGGTTGCGGAGATTCCTCCAGGAAAGAATTTAAAGCCCGTGCGCCATCTCTACGAGGAGTTGATCCTGATCCTCGAGGGCCGCGGCGCGACGCAGTTCTGGTGCGAGAAGACCCATCAGACCATCCTGCTCGAGTGGCAAGCGGGCAGTCTTTTTTCGCCGCCGCTCAATGTCAAGCACCAGCATTTCAACGGCTCGGCGACCGAGCCGGTGCGCTTCGTCGCGCCGAGCAATGCGCCGATTATTTTCAATGCTTTTGCTTCCACTGATTTTATTTTCAATACGCCCTACGAATTCACCGATCGGTTTTCGGGTCAGAACAACTATTTTTCGAGCGAGATCAAGGAGGGGGAGTTCGAGGATACCTCGATCAATTTCATTTCTGATATTTACGCCGTGCCGTTGACCAAATATCCGCGGCGCGGCGTCGATTACAGCCGGCTTGGAATCACCGGCTCGGGTAACAAAGCGATGGTCGGTCATATCATGGCCATCGGCAGCGGCACTTATCGAAAGCCGCATTACCATGGCTCCGGCGCGCAGGTGATTGTGCTGGGCGGCAAAGGCTACACACTGATGTGGCCGAAATACGATACCAACGAGGGGCCTCAGGACGGTAAGTTCGTTAAGGTGGACTGGCACAAAGGCAGTCTGCTGGTGCCGCCCGAGGGCTGGTATCACTCCCATTTTACGACCAGCGCGGAACCTGGGCTGCATTTGGCCTTGCGGCGCGGCCAGCGCGGCGTCGGCAAGCGGTATTTACCCACCGTGCCTGAAAGCGAAGGCGGTACGGTGATGGATTACGAGGATGAGCCGCGGGAAGTCCGCGCGATTTACGAAGCCGAGCTGGCGAAGACCGGCGTTCCCTGCCGCATGCCGCCGGTGACGTATCGGAAGTAAAGTGAAGTGGTTTTCAGAAATGGAGTGTTGGAGTACTGGAGTATTGGGTTTTAATGCACCACTTATCACTCAAATCGTTCCCGCTGTACGCATCAAGTCGGGATAAATGAAATGCGACGTCGAGATCGATTTATAGCCGCTGTTCTGGTCGTGCTTGTGTTTTTCTCGGCGGCCATCGCGTACGGCGCCTCGGTTAATGATCCGGCCTGGGAAAAAATCGTAGCCGTGGGCAAAAAAGAGGGTAAGGTGGTGGTGTTCGGACCGCCCGGCCCCGACGTGAGGGATGCTTTCACCCTGGGGTTCCAAAAAAGATATCCCGAAATCGAGGTTGATTTTAGCGGCATGCAAGGCGCTCAAGTGGCGCCGAAGCTGGTGGCTGAGCTCAAAGCGCAGCAGTACCGAACCGATCTGGTCGTTGCCGGAACGACGACGGCGTTGGAAGGTCTTGCACCGGTGAACGCCATCGTGCCGATGCATCCGTTTCTTGTGGGTCCTGAAAGTCGGGATCTCTCGAAATGGAAAGCAGGTAAGCTTCACTTTTCCGATGACGCAGGGAAGTACAATCTAGTTTATGGCAACCGCGTCCAGGTCGCTTTCGTTTACAACCGCGACTCGTTAGTGTCGGGCAAAATCAAGTCGTGGAAAGACCTGCTCAATCCCGAGTGGAAGGGCAAGATCGCCATGCTCGATCCGCGCCGTGCGGGCGGCGGATTGGATATATCCACGTTTTGGTACACCAACGAGAAGCTCGGTTTAGGAAAAAGTTTTATCAAGCAGCTGTTCACGACCCAGGACATTTTTATGTCCAATGAGGAGCGGCAAATCGTGGACTTTGTGGCCCGCGGGCGATACCCGATCGCGATCGGCCCGAGCGGCACCTTGACATTTCAACTCAAAGCGCAAGGCCTTCCCGTGGAGCTTTTCGGCAGCGCGGGACTGCAAGAGGGCGGCTTTGTGACCGCCAGCAACGGAACCATTTCGGTGGTGAAAAATACGCCGCACTCCAGTGCCGCGAAACTCTACTTGAATTATCTTCTCTCGAATGAAGGACAGATGACTTGGAGCAAAGCCTTGGGACTGGCGAGCCTTAGACGCGATGTTCCACGGGATCATATTCCGGAGATTCTGCTTCCCCAGGAAGGCGTCAACTATCAGGAGACTTACAGAGAAAAGTACGTGCTGATGAGACGGGAAATCGTCGACTTCATCAACACCGCACTACAGCGCTGAGAGTTTGGCTTTCGGAATTCTCAGCGCGCGATGGCAATTCTCATCTCAGATGCCAATAGCAACCTGCTGCGAGAAGAGACCTTCCAAAAGGGCGCTTCTTTCCTAAAATGCAACCCAGGCGTCGTTCAGTTTAATCTAAAGTGGGCTCAGGCGCTTGACTCTGGTCTAGCGCAAGAAATAGGCTGCGGGTTGTTAGGGAGATAGGCTGACCGGCTTTTGTCGCCGCGTACGGCAGCTCACTTAATAGTTAGGCGCTCTAAGCAGAACATTGCTACCCTTTATGCGAGTACAGGGGCATGCAGGAATGCCGTATCAGGGCGCGCGAGATTTCTTTTCTCAAAGGGAGGGCCGATGAAGGTTCCAAATGCGATGCTCCGGCGCGTCTTGGTCACGCTGCAAATGATCATTGGGCCGCTGGTTGCACTCATGTTGCTGACTGGGGAGGCGACCTCAGCGGATATCCGCGTTTTCAGCGGCGGCGGTCCTCAGGACGCGCTGCGGCATCTCGCACCGGAATTCGAGCGGGCCACCGGTCACCATGTGGAGTTCACCTTCCAATTGGTGACCGAGATTCAGCGAAAACTTGCGGCGGGCGAAAAGGCCGACGTGATCGTGCTCCCGGTTCCCTTGATCGCCGCTACGGCAAAGACCGTCCCGCTGCGCACCGAAGGTCGCATCGTGCTGGCCCGTGGGGGCATCGCGGTCATTGTGCGCCAGGGCACAACACCGCCAGATATCTCCACGGCCGAAGCCGTGCGCAAGATGCTACTCAATGCCCGAGCAATCGCATGGTCCGATCCGAGTACCCCGGTCGGCGGCTCCCTCAACCGCGCGATTGCGCAACTCGGTATTGCCGATGAGGTGCGGCCAAAATTGATCATTACGTCCGCGATCCACGGCGGGGCGGATCTGGTGGCGAGAGGCGACGCGGACCTCGGGCTCTTTCTCCTCAGCGAAGTGCGGACGGCCAGAGGTACCACGCTGGTGGGATTGTTGCCCTCTCCTCTGCAGAGCTTCGTTGTCTATGGCACGGCCGTTCCGACTTACAATGCCACACCCGAAGCCGCTCTGGCCTTTGTCAAGTTCATCTCGGACCCGAGCAGGAGCGAGCGCTGGAAGGCTGCCGGCTTCGAACTTATGGGCAGTCCCTAGCGGTCACGCCGCGCGCGCCTGGTCGGCCCGGTGCCTGGCCGCAGCCTTTTTTTTACGCGGAGAGACCGATATTTCGGAGTATACGAACTGCACATCCGGCAGCCAACCGCCTAACCGCACGATCGACACGGACACGCGCAACAGCAACGCGCGCCCGTCATCGTGGACGTTGCAGCGCGACATGAACGCCATGCGCTTCCGAGCCAAGCACGTCTCCGCATCGGAGAATGGTGATTACTGCCAGGTCGCGTTCGAAAATACGGATGCAGCCAGCGATGCGGCCGACATACATGGCCCCGACAGCCCTTATTTACTGATTCAGCGCCAATTCGAAGATCCAGACGGTGGGGAATGCTACGTTGAAACGCACGAGGAAGGATACATCGGCCATTTTCGCTTACGTTCAATTGAGTTCAGCCCATCTCGCCTCCTTCTTGAAATTGCGAGAGATCGGAACAACACAATCGAAGTGATCTTTGATATAGGGCAGTCCGAATTCGAGGAGGTGCAGCGCGTGATTGACATCATTTCCGGAAAGTCGAGTCCTGATGATTGACGCCGTGCTAACTCCAGGTGAAACGCACAGCCCACAAGCGTCGTGCTTCATCAATTGGTCACTGGCCCACCCGGTTCAGCAAGACGTTAACCATCAAGCCTGAGATTGAACTGATTTCTCCCTCGAACAAATCCGGTGAGATATGCCTGAGGCGTCGATCAATTCAATCTCAGGCTAAAAATCTGGTCTTCCCACTCGACGAATACCTGTCGCCTTCGGTCGTAAATCTCACTTTCTCCATTACCGTCCGCGTGATACATAACGCATGGTGCATGCAATGAAGAAAACCGCAGTGCCATCAGTCGTTGTTGTAGTGGTACTGCTTGCTGTTGCAGTCATAGCCGGGGCGCAGCAGCCGAAGAAAGTCCCCCGGATAGGGTATTTACAGGCTCCCCCTCGCTCAGCTGTCGCGGTCCGCAACGACGCATTCCGGCAGGGTCTGGGTGATCTCGGTTACGTGGAGGGAAAGAACGTTCTCATTGAGTGGCGATTTGCGGAAGGAAAGTCCGAACGTATCCCAGCGCTGGCGGCCGAACTAGTGCAACTCAAGGTAGACGTTATCGTCACCGGTGGTTCGATACTAACTCGTGCCGCCAAGGAAGCGACTTCTACGATTCCCATTGTGATGGCGCAGGATAACGATCCTGTCGGCAATGGGTTCGTCGCCAGCCTTGCGCGACCTGGGGGAAATATCACCGGATTGTCAACGCTTGCATCGGAGATAAGCGGAAAACGACTGGAGCTTCTGAAGGAAATCGTCCCCAAGCTTTCCCGCGTGGCCTTCCTGGGGACTTCGACCCAACCCGGTAATCCACAACATTACGAGAGACGGAACTGGCCGCACAGGCGTTCGGGGTGAAGCTGCAATACGTGGACGTACTAAGTCCGAAGGATATTGAGACTGCATTCCGAAAGGCGACAAGGCGCATGCTGACGCAGTCCTTATGATAGTGGCGGGCGCAGTTGCCACCGCTAACCGACCACAGATTGTAGACCTCGCGGTAAAGAACCGTCTGCCGACAATGTATCCGCAGAATACATGGGTAGAAGCCGGGGGGCTCATAACCTACGGCGTGAACTATACCGATTTAGACCGGCGTGCCGCCACCTATGTGGATAAAATTCTGAAAGGCGCAAAGCCCGCAGACCTGCCAGTCGAGCAGCCAAAAAAGTTTGAACTGGTAATCAATCTGAAAGCCGCGAAGCAGATCGGTCTCACGATTCCGCCGAACGTGCTGGTGCGAGCGGATAAGGTGATCAAGTGATGCCGAGAAAACAAACTGCGATGGTAGGATTGAACTGATTTCTCCTACGACTTAATCTTACAAGACGCGACTGTTGTGTCGATCAGTTCAATCTCTGGCTAAAAATCTGGTTTTCCCTGTCGACGAATACCTGTCGCCTTCGGTCGTAAATCTCAGTTTCCTCTATTACCGTCCCACGTGATACATAACGACTGGTGTGTGCAATGAGGAAAGCGGGTGTCTTATCAATCCTGTTTGTAGTGGTACCGCTTGCCATTGCAGTCATAGCCGAGGCGCAGCAACAGACAAATGTGCCTAAGATTGGGGTGCTCTCAAGCGGTTCCCGTTCCGTTTCCGGTCCAGGCTCCCGCCTTGAACTAATCCGGCAAGGAGTCCGCGAACTCGGCTATGTTGAAGGTAAGAACATAATTATCGAGTATCGATCCGCGGAGGAAAAGTTCGACCGGCTCCCCGCGTTGGTTGATGAGCTGATTCGTCTCAAGGTTGACGTGCTCGTCATGTCCTCAACGCCTGCTGCTTTAGCCGCCAAGAATGTTACCAGGACGATCCCCATCGTTTTTATAGGGGTGTCGGACCCTGTTGCTGCTGGGCTGGTTGACAGCCTAGCGCGGCCTGGGGCGAACATCACGGGATTCTCCGCGATTTCGGCGGCGTTAGCTGGTAAGCGACTAGAGTTGCTTAAGGAAACTGTTCCCAAGCTCTCCCGCGTGGCGGTGCTGTGGGATCCACGGGATCCAAATGCTGCGGAAGCATGGAAAGAAAGCCAATTACCAGCCCAAGAACTGGGTCTACAACTTCACTCCATGGAGGTAAGTAACGCCAACAAATACGAGAGTGCGTTCAATGAGGCTATCAAGACGGGTAGCGCCGCTCTTGCTGTGGCGGGAAGCCCGTTGACCGTTTCAAATCGAAAACAGATTGCGGACCTAGCGGCAAAAAATCGACTGCCGGCGGTATATCATCGGGCAGATTTTGTCGACAACGGTGGTTTGATGTCCTACGGGGCCGACCAGGTTGAACCCTACCGGCGAGTTGCCGTCTACGTGGACAAAATTCTCAAAGGCGCTAAACCTGCTGACCTGCCAGTCGAGCAGCCGAAGAAGTTTGAGTTCATCATGAACCTCAAAGCCGCGAAGCAGATCGGCCTGACCATTCCGCCGAACGTGCTGGCGAGAGCGGATAAGGTGATTCGATGACAATAGTCAGTACTCCGTGGTTTGTCGTCAATACGAGAGTTTTACGCTTCGCTCTTAGCGCTCTGCTCTTCGCGCTATGCATTTCCGCCGAAGCGCAGCAGCAGCCGGGGAAAGTCCGGCGGATAGACTATTTATCCGCCCTTTCCGTTTCTGCCGAATCATCTCGTCTCGACGGATTCCGGCAGGGTCTGCGCGAGCTTGGCTACGTCGAGGGAAAAAACATTGTCATTGAGTATCGATTTGCGGAGGGAAAGTTTGACCGCCTTCCTCAGCTTGCCGCCGAGCTGGTGCGTCTCAAGGATGATGTTATAGTCACGACCGGTCCGACATCAACCCGTGCTGCCAAAGAAGCCACTACCACGATTCCTATTGTTATGGCGTTTGATAATGACCCTGTTGGGAACAGTTTCGTCGCCAGCCTTGCGCGTCCGGGTGGAAACATTACCGGATTGTCAACCTATTACCCAGAGATAAGCGGTAAGCAATTGGAGCTGCTGAAAGAGATCGTTCCTAGGCTCTCCCGCGTTGCGGTGCTTGGAAATTCAGCCATTCCAGGCAATGCACAAGCGTTAAAAGAGATGAAACAAGCCGCAGCGGCGTTCGGCGTTCAGCTTCAATATTTAGAGGTACGAGATCTCAAGGACATCGAGACTGCATTCCAAGAGACAAGGAAGAGGCGTGCTGACGGAATCCTCGTGCTGACGAGCCCTGTCACCAATTCTCACCGATCACAGATCATCGACCTTGCACTAAAGAACCGACTCGCGGCTATATATTACACGGCGGAATGGGTGGAAGCCGGAGGGCTTCTGACCTACGGCGCCAACTTGATTGATTTGTGGCGCCGCGCCGCCACTTACGTGGACAAAATTTTGAAAGGTGCCAAGCCGGCCGAGTGGCCGGTGGAGCAGCCCACGAAGTTCGAGCTGATCAATCTTAAAACGGCAAAGCAAATCGGTCTCACGATTCCACCGAATGTGCTGGCGAGGGCGGATAAGGTGATCAGGTAATCGAAGAAAATGCACCGACGATGCTAGGATTGAATTGATTTCTCCATCAATCCATTCCTAACGCCGCTTCTCACGTCCGCGTTATGAAAGCCGCTGTGTTACGATGAACTCGTTACCTAGCTAGAGCAGCGGCAACTGCGGCTTAATTAGTTGGCTGGATGAAACAGGCTGAATGCAAGCCGCCGTATCATTCTCAGGGGAATTGACGAGCGTAGAAACCACGTGAGCTTCCATCAGCTGACCTCGACTCGTGGCGCAGATCGAGTTCACTGAGTGGACTGAGGGCCACTTGAGGCATTCGAGCTTGCCGGGCTGCGCGATGATAAAGAGGCGCGGGAGATTCGGCGGGAGTAGGTTATATGCCGCATTGTAGACTTATTCCAAGGTATCCAGCCGCGGGAAAAGGTAACGGCTGGACCGTAGCAATCTCCGGTGCAGACCCAGCTGGCGCAATTCTTCAGCTGTAAAACTTCTATAGTTCCAGTCTCCATCAACTAGTTGGTAACCGAGAATAACAGAACCAGCGGTCCACATGATATGAAAAGCGCACAGCTCGAGTCTGTCGAGATGATCGCCCAACGTACGGAGCTGGTGAGACAGCAT
>DASPXM010000079.1:0-3794 GCA_035637295.1 Verrucomicrobiia bacterium | reverse complement strand
GCCGTGCTTCCGGGGATGGCGGAGCGACGCTGGGGACGGATTATCAACTATACGGGGAACTCGTTCATGCGCGGCATTCTGGGTCCGGGAACGCTAAAGATGGCGACTCTCGGATTCACTCGCGCCATCGCCCAGGAGTATGGCGAATTTAACATCACGGCCAATTGCATCGCTCCATGGGCGATAACGGTAGAAAGAAATGCGGGCCATGTAAGTAGCGGAATAACCGCGGTGAGGGTGGAAGGCCAGGCAATTCCGAGAAGAGGCACGATCGCGGAATGCGCTGCGCTGGCGGTGTTTTTGGCGAGCGACAAAGCGGGATACATCACGGGTCAGAATTACTCGGTGAACGGCGGAGCTTATTTTAGCTAGGCGTTTACTTTCGAGTTTTTTTTGCGAGTTTGGTGTGAAAGGAATTCACCACAGAGGCACTGAGTTCGCAGAGTTCGGAGAATTTCCTAACCAAAACTTTTCACTCCGCGCCCTCCGCGCCTCGGCGGTGAAGTCTCCGAGCCCTGCTTCACACAAAAACCTGAAGAATCTTAATTTTTGACGACATGGAAACGGATCTCAAAGGTAAGAACGTGCTTGTGACGGAAGTTGGCAACCCGTTGGGCCGAAGCAGCGCTCTCGCATTTGCGCGTGAAGGGGCCAACCTTGTTCTCGGTTCTTTACACGACTCAGATTCGCTCATCGCGGCACAGCAAGAAACCGCCGCGCTCGGAGTCAAAGTGGTCGCCGCAATTTACGAAGCCGCCAGTGAAGATGGCGTCAAGCAGTTCGTGCAAAGAGGGCTCGATGAATTCGGTCATATCGATGTTCTGCTGAATAATATGGCATGGGCCGCGGCGAAACAGTCTTTTGCAGCCATGTCTTTCGAGAGTTGGAAACGCGCGATACACCTGGGACTGACCGGCTCTTTGTACATGGGCCGCGCTGTTCTTCCTGGAATGGTCGAGCGGCGCTGGGGACGGCTGATCCAGTGCATAGGTCTCGAGGGTTTTGTCGGCGGCGATCCGGCGACCAGCACCGTCCATGCGGGGCTTATCGGGCTAACGCGGGGCATTGCGACGCAATACGGGAAATATCGCATTACTGCTAACTGCATCGGCTATGGCGGCTTCGACGGCCTGGACAACTTTCCGGGCGCTTACCCGGTGTCGAGGCTCAATGACCCTCTGGCTCGATACGGCACAGGGCAAGAAGTCAGCTCAGCGGCAATTTATTTAGCAAGCGAAGATGCCGGTTACATTACCGGTCAGTGCTACCTGGTGAATGGCGGCAAGTATTTCCTCTAACGACGCAATAAAATATTACATCACAGGCGCGGAGGTCGAACCGATTAGCACAGCAGCCGACAAATCAATCATCGGCCAATTGTCCGAGTACATTGCTCGGGCTCGGGGTATCGAGTTGCCAGAGAACGTTTCGATCAGGGCTCGGCATCACATCCTCGATGCCATCGCGGCAATGATTTCCGGCTCCGTGCTGCCGCCCGGGCGCCTCGCCATTCGATACACCCGCGGACAGGCAGGCGCCCAAGAAGCGCGCGTCATCGGCAGTCAATTGCTGACGACGGCCGTCAACGCGGCGCTTGCCAACGGCGTCATGGCTCATTCCGACGAGACCGACGACTCCCACGCTCCATCTTCGACCCACCCGGGTTGCGCGATCGTGCCGGCAGCTCTGGCGATGGCTGAGCGAGAGGGCGCGGATGGCAGGGCTTTACTCCGCGCTGTCGTGGCCGGTTACGACGTTGGCTGTCGCGTGACTCAAGCGTTGGGGCCGAGCTTTCTCTCCGGCAAAGGACTGAGCAGCCACAGCATCGGCGGCACCTTCGGCGCCGCGGCCGCCGGGGCCAGTCTGGCCAATCTGAATCCAATCGAGGTTAGTTACGCCCTGTCCTACGCGGCGCAACAAGCGTCCGGAGTCAAAGCCTGGGTGCAGAGTGCAGATCATATCGAGAAGGCTTTCGATTTTGCCGGCATGCCGGCGCGCAACGGCGTCACCGCCGTGACCCTCGTCCAGGCCGGCTTCACGGGCGTGGCCGACGTCTTTCAGGGAGAACAAAATTTTCTCAAAGCCTACTCCGACGATCCTAAAGCAGAAGAGCTGGTTCGCGGCCTGGGTTCTGACTTCGAAATCATGCGCGCGAACATTAAGAGATTTTGCGTCGGCTCCGCCATACAGGCGGTGCTCGATGCGCTGCTGCAAATCATCGGCGAGCATCGCGTCACCGCGGATGACGTCGATTATCTCGTCGCGCGAGTTCCCGAAAATGGCGGGCGAATCGTCAACGACCGCAACATGCCCAATGTCAATCTCCAGTATATTCTAGCCGTCGCTCTGCTCGACGGCGGGCTCACGTTCGCGGCCGCCCATGCTTACGAGAGAATGAAAGATCCGCGCGTTCTGGCCGTGAAGTCGCGCATCAAACTCGAACTCGACCCAGAGCTGACACACGCCCGGCCGCGCCGCCAGGGAATTGTCGAACTCCATACCAAAGACCATAGAACGCTGCGCGTGCACGTGAAAAGCGTGCGCGGAACCGCGGACAATCCGATGAGCGATCGCGAGGTCGAAGACAAGGCGCGAGATCTCGTAGCGCCGGTCTTGGGCAGCGAGAAATGCGAAAAGTTGCTGGCGCTCGTGAAGAATCTGGAGCTGGTCGCGGATGTGCGAGAACTCAGTTCGACGCTGGCAAACTGAATAAAGCAATGGTTAGTGGTCCAGTTTCGGTTAACCACGAATCCGAGAAAGATTCCTCGCTTTGCTCGGAATGACAACAAGGTAAGTGATCTGTCATCTCGAACGAAGTGAGAGATCTTGAGCTAACTGAACCGCTACCAAACAATGGAAGCACTCTCTTTACTCCGAAAAGGACACCCATGAAAAACATACGATCCGGCATAAAAGCAATTGCGCTAGCAACGCTGATCGGCGCGATTTGCACGGCGAAATTAGTCCTGAGCGCGGACGCGCCCGGTCGCTCCGCGATGAATGCGATCATCGAAGGCGCGAAAAAAGAAGGCAAGGTTTCCTGGGGAAGTTATCTGGATGACGCTGAAGTGGGGGATCTGAATAAGGCATTTCAAAAGGAGTTCCCCTTCGTCAAGGTCGAATACACTCGCCTCAGACCGCCTTACGAGCGTCTGCTGTTGGAGATGCAAGCGGGAACTTTTCCCTACGATACGTTCGCCATTCGTCCCAATCTTATCGGCCAGCATCGCCAGCTCGGTTACTTGATCGATCCCATCGATTGGAAGGGTATCTTCAGCGTCGATCCGAGAATGGTCCATCCCGACGGCATCGCGGTATCGGTGATCACCAATCCCGCGGTCATCGCCTACAACAAAAATCTCGTTCCTAAGCAGCACGTCCCCAAGAGTTGGGCAGATTGTTACGATCCTTTTTTTAAGGGCAAATTGGCAGTACTGGTGGGGGCGAGCCAAGTGGTGACTCTGTGGAGCGCCTTCGGCGAGAAGTGGGGTCTCGATTTTACCAAGAAACTTTTGAACAACAATCCGCGCTGGGTCAGCGGCAATACGAATGCGCAGAACCTCGTCGCTACCGGGGAGATGCTAATGGTTTGTCCCACCGGACATGGCACCTGGTATCGCTATGTCAAAGACCAACCCGGTGCGCCGCTTGCCGCCGTTTTTCCGGAAGGTCCCATTGCGACGGACCGCGACATGCTCCTCACACCGATCAAGGGAGCTGCCCATCCCAACGCTGCGTTGTTGTTGACCGGCTGGATTGGCGGCAAAGGCGTGACGTATATGCGTACCGGCCGC
>DASPXM010000078.1:0-6739 GCA_035637295.1 Verrucomicrobiia bacterium | reverse complement strand
CCCGACTAGAAAACCTCGCTTTTGCCCGTAAAACATGTTGACAGCTTCGGGTGGACAAGCGAAAAGAATGCGGTGCAAAGTCTCGCAACTGCGCTCAAGTATTTAACGATTTGGGGCCGTATTGCTGCTATCCAACCAGCTGCAGAACTGATCGGGTCAGCCGCCGCATACTTTCCCGCCGTCGGTCTGGTACTCGGTTTGTTACTTGCCGTTTCAAATTATGCTCTCATACCCTACCTGCATCCTGAAATTCTCAGTGTTGTTTTGATCACGGTTCTGATCGTCGCCACCGGCGGCATTCATCTTGAAGGAGTGAAACATACTTTTGACGGAATCACGATAAAAACGCCCGCCGAACACAGGCAAGCGAACGCAAGTTTGGGGTTTGTCGCGATTGTACTGGTGATTTTTTTCAAGGTTGCTGCTGCAGACAGCATGGATGAAAAGCTCACTTTGAGTTTGTTGCTAACGCCGGTGCTGGCGCGATGGTCGCTGGTAATTTTCATCTACGGTTACCATGACCGCTGTGAGGAAGCGCCGCGTCTCATCGCGGAAAATGTAAAATTTTGGCATCTCATCCTCGCGACAATAGGGACGCTAACGCTCATCGTCTATTTTCTTGGTCGCAAGGGACTTTGGGTCGGATTCTTGCTTTCGCTCTTTACTTTGATGACACGGACTCTGCTACATCGGCGGCACGCCGTCCTGAGACACGAGAACTTCGGCGCCATCGTCGAGCTCGGGGAGGTGATTAGCCTCATCCTGTTAGCCTCGCTCTAAAGACCGGCGACCGCCTCCTGCAACATGGAACTATTTAGGGCCCTTTCCCCAGTTATTCCGGTATTTATACTTATTGCCTGCGGGTTTGTCTTTGCCCAATGGAAAAGGATCAACCTTACCTCTTTAACCGAAATCATTGTCTATTTAGGCACGCCATCGTTAGTGTTTAGCTCGCTTGCGAGCAAGCCTTTTTTTGCCGGCGATATCGCCGTTTTATTCGGCGGCATCCTGATCATTTTTGCCGCGGTGGGCTTGCTCATTCGACTTTACTTTTTCTTTTTTCATTTCAGCTCGCGCGGTTTTGCGCTCCCATCGCTGTTCATGAACGCCGGCAATATGGGCATTCCCCTGGCGCTGTTCGCGTTCGGCCAGGCCGGCCTGCAACGGGCCACGTTGATGTTCGTTATGCTGACGTTGCTGCAATACTCGCTAGGAATCTATATTCTGAGCGGGCGCGGCAACTGGACCGAAATTTTTCGTCTGCCATTGATCTACGCGGCAATTGCCGGACTCATTTGCAACCTGACTCAAATACAAATTCCCGAGCTTTTGCTCCAGACTGTCGTGATGCTCGGACAGGCGACGATTCCGATTATGCTGATAAGTCTGGGGTATCGCCGTCACGATGTGGCATCGCTGCAATGGGGCCACGCGCTGGGCGGAGCGCTGTTGCGAATTTTTGGCGGCTTTGCGGCGGCCAATATTGCCGTAAATCTAACCGGCGCCGCGGGCGTAAACCGACAGGTCCTACTTTTATACGGCGCTCTTCCGGCCGCAGTGGTTACCTTCGTCCTCGCCGAAAAATATCGCCAAGATCCAGGACTGGCGGCATCCATCGTCGTGATCAGCACGTTGATCTCGATCCTGACGATCCCGATCGTGTTCTGGCTAATTCTCTAGAGTGAATCGAGAATCGTCAAACGGTGCACGTAACTCTTGACAGCATCTGACACCCGTTGTAATTTCCGCCTGAATCAAATCACAGCGCTAGGTTCATAGGGAAGTCCGGTGTAAATCCGGCGCGGTCCCGCCACTGTGATGGCTACGAAAGCCGCAACCAGCCACTGTCCTAAGTTAAAGTGAAGGATGGGAAGGCGCGGCGAGTAGAAAAAAGCCTGAGTCAGGAAACCTGCCTAGCGCGTTACGACCGGCCTCTCCGGAGAAGAGAGAAAGGTTTCCATATCTCTTTCCTCAATTCGGTTGAGGCCAATCGATGATCATGAGATTGGTCTTTTTCTTTGTTCTCTCTTTGTCTTTGCACGCCGCCGCGTTGGTGTATCCGGTTTCATTTGGCGGTCGAAGCCAGGTGGACACGATTCAGGTGAAAATTCTGCCGATAGAGCAAGAAGAGGGAGGCGCGGGCGGTCAAGGCGGTAGCGGTAAAGGAAAACCCCTTGGCCCAGGCGATGCGAAATCGCATCGCAGTACGCCGCCTGCAGTCGAACTAAGATTCGAATCGAAGACAACTAGCAATCCGGAGCCGCAAACTTTGCCTGCTGAAACTGTTGCAAAGGTCAGCGACAGCAGCATGGCGTTGGTTTCGGCGATAGCAAGCTCTGCCGAGACCGTCGGCGCGGCGATTTCCGGTCCCGCGGGAAACGATGCGAATGGCTCCGGTACGGGTCTTACCGGAACCGGCAACGGTAACGGTTTCGGTTCGTCCGGTACTGGCTTTGGACGAGGCAGCGGTAACGGCAATGGATCAGGTTCATTCGGCGCTGGCATCGCTCTGACGCAAGCGCGCTATCGCGAAACGCCTAGACCGGATTATCCGGAGAGCGCGCGCCGCGACGGCCGCGAAGGTCGCGTGCTCCTGCGCGTGCTCGTCGACGATCAAGGCCGTTCTAAACAAGTGGAAATCAACAACAGCTCCGGCAGCGATGCGCTCGACCGCGCCGCCGCCGAAGCGATAAAACGCTGGCGCTTTCATCCGGCGCGTCACGGCGACAAGCCAGTCGAAAGCTGGCTGCGCATTCCCATCGAGTTTCGCCTCGCGGATGCGAAATCTTGGTAAACAATTTTAGGAGGTCATAAAGCCCAGTCTTATTAACCGCAGACGGATGCAAGGGAAAGGGGTGACTCACCTCCTCACTAACCCGCCGCCAATTTTTGATTTTAGATTTTGGGTCTTAGATTCAATCCAAAATCAGCAATCCAAAATCCAAAATTGGATGGGGGAAGTTGAGGGGGGAAGAATTCCCCTGCTGCCCCGCAACTGTAGGAGCTACGAAAGCCGCACGTAATAGCCACTGTCCCGAGCCCGAGCGAAGGATGGGAAGGCGCGGCGAGTAGGTTCGAAGCTCAAGCCAGGAGACCTGTCCGTGTTGCCACAACAACTCCCCTTTCGCGGGAAAAGGAGGTTTCCATGAAGGTTGGTTTACTTCTCTTATTTCTATTTTGGTTGTCGTTTTCTAGACTGCCTGTCGCAGAACCGCAGGAGCCCACGCTTCCGCCGGTTTTCGTGACTTCCACGCGCACGGAAACTCCCCTGCAGCAAGTGACAACGTCGGCGTCCGTGATCACGGCAAAGGACATTCAGGACCAGCAGGCAGAGACGGTCCTGGAGGCCTTGCGCAATGTGCCTGGGCTGGATGTGGTCCAGTCAGGTTCGCGCGGCACCGCTACGTCCGTGTTCATTCGAGGCTCTGAGTCGGATCATGTTTTGGTTCTGATCGACGGCGTCGAGGTCAACAGTACGACTCTTGGCGCTTTTAATTTCGCCCACCTGACTACGGACAACGTCGAGCGGATCGAAATTCTCCGTGGCGCGGGTGGAACTCTCTACGGCTCGCAAGCAATCGGTGGAGTGATCAACATCATCACGAAGAAAGGCCAGGGCCCGCTGGAAGCCGACCTATCTCTAGAAGGCGGCAACGGCTCGACCCATCGTCAGAGCCTGAGTCTGCGAGGCGGTGCGGGCAAACTTGGCTATTCCTTCAGCGCGGCTCGGATCGAGAGCCAGGGTTTTCACAGCGTCAACGACGACTACCGCAACCTCGCGGCGTCGGCACGGCTCGACTACCAAGTGACGGAGGACGCGAGCCTCAAAGGAATCTTTCACTTCGTCAAAACCGATTTGGGATTGTTCAATAACAATAACTTCGCTTCGCAGCCCGATCCCAACGCGCGCGAGGCCAGCACCCAATATCTGGGTAAATTGGAGTGGGAGCAGAAAATTTTTAAGGACTGGGATTACCGAATTTCGGGATCGATGTTTAAGGAGCACATCAAAGACAGCGACGATGTCGACGCGTGCACCTTTTTCGGTTTTCCTTGTGACTCGCGCACGAGGGATCGTTTTCGTCCGCGCATCGATACGGGGGAATTCCAGACTAACTATCGATTTGAAGATTGGAGCACCACGACTTTCGGAGTCGAGTACAAGCGTAGATCGGCGAGCACCAGTGGTGGAATCGATAAAGCGATTAGAAATCTCGGTTACTACCTGCAGGAACAATTCCAGTTTCTTGACCGTCGCTTGATCGTGATTCCCGGCATTCGCCTGGACGACAACCAGAGCTTCGGTACCGCATGGACACCTTCATTCTCCGCCGCGTACCTCTTCCGGGAAACCGGAACAAAATTGAAGGGAGGTTACGCCAAAGGCTTCAAAGCACCAACGTTGAATGAATTATTCTTTCCGCCGGGCTTCGGCTGTCCCGCCTTCGGCAATCCCAATCTCGACCCCGAGAGAAGCTGGGAGTTGAACGCGGGAGTTGAACAAACCGTTTTGAGCGAACGCGTAAAGCTGGGAGTGACCTACTTTCATCGCGAGGTGCAAGATTTGATCGAGGGCCGGCCGATCCCCGGGGACCCGTTCGGCTGTTTTCGTGCCGAAAACGTCGGCAGGGCGCGTTTCGACGGTGTAGAGTGGAGTTTGAATATCAAACTTCTCACATCGCTCACCGTGAACGCCAATTATACTTATCTTGACTGGGATACGGCGGATGGCAAACTTCGCCGCCGGCCAAGACATCGGGGCAATGTGAACCTGAATTATCTCTATGAGAATTTGAATGTGAATCTCAGTGCAAATGTCGTCGGCAGCCGAGATGATTTCCGGGCCGCCTCTCCATTTGGCGACATCACGAAACCCGGTTACGGAATTTTCGATCTAGCTTCTTATTATTCACTGCCCTGGAAAGTAGCGGGAGTAAAAAACCTCACGCTGTTCGGCAAGATCGAAAACCTATTCAACAAGAAATACGAAGAAGCCGACGGGTTCCGTGCTCGACCGCTGAATTTTTTACTCGGCGTTCGGGCTATTTTCGGTAGTTAAATGCGTTGACTCTCCGGCGTTATAGTCAAAACCTCAACGCCGGGGAAGTTTGAGAAGCAAATGATCGAAGTCACGGTGACTATCGACTTTGGACCCGCAGGCAAGCGGCCGGTCGAAGCGCTGGTCACCGTTCCTGATAAGAGTACGGTGCTTGACGTCTTGTTAAACCGGTCGCCGGTAACAACGTCGCCTCGATATGGCATGGAACATTTTGTCGAGGAAATTGACGGAGTCAGAAATGACTTCGCCAGCGACCGCGGCTGGCGCTTCGAGGTCAACGGCCGTAGCTCTAATGTTCCTGCTGAGCGGTATCTCGTAAAGAACGGCGACTGGATCAAATGGCTTTACCTCGTCGGGTCCTGCTCGTAAACGTGAACGAGTAGAAATGAACGCAACCCAACGCAAAGATGCTTTGATGATATTGGGCACCTCGTCGCACGTGGGGAAGTCAATAATCACCGCAGGCCTGGGACGCGTTCTTGCCGACGACGGCCATCGCATCGCGCCTTTCAAGGCGCAAAATATGTCGCTCAATTCCGCGGCGACGCCGGACGGCGGCGAGATCGGCCGCGCCCAGGCGCTGCAAGCGGAAGCCTGCCGCGCCATTCCAGGTGTGGAGATGAATCCCATCCTGCTCAAGCCTTCGACTGACACCGGCGCGCAGGTGATTCTATTGGGAAAGATCTGGGGACAAGTGACCGCGGCGGATTATCATACGCGGCGCGTCGAGCAGCTCTTTCCCCAAGTGCTGGACGCGTACAAGCGCTTAGCCGCGAGTTATGATCTTATGCTGCTCGAAGGCGCGGGCTCGCCGGCGGAAATCAACTTACAGGAACACGACATCGTCAATATGCGCATGGCCCACGCCGCCGATGCCGCCTGCTTGCTGGTGGGTGATATCGACCGTGGCGGTGTCTTCGCATCGCTGCTCGGAACGATGGAATTGCTCCAACCCGAAGATCGCGCGCGCATCCGCGGCTTTGTCATCAATAAATTTCGCGGCGATGAATCGCTTTTGCGCCCCGGCGTGACAACGATGGAAGAGCGCCTGGGACTACCTTGCGTTGGCATCGTGCCTTTCCTCCGCGATCTCGGCCTCGACGAAGAAGACGGCGTTGCTTTAGAAGACCGTACGTCGGCCGCGCACCGATGGAAAAATCTTGAATCGGGACCAGAGCGAGCGCTCCGCATCGGCGTCATCGCTCTGCCGCATATGGCGAATTTCACCGATTTCGACGCGCTCGCTCTGGAGCCCGCCGTATCGTTCGCCTATTTGGAAAACCCTGGCGAGATGGCTGCAGCCGATTTGGTCATCTTGCCCGGCACCAAGCAGACGCTCGACGATTTACAATGGTTGGAGCATCGTGGTTTTGCCGATGAGCTTCGCCGGCTCTCTGAAATCGGCATGCCGATCATCGGCATCTGCGGCGGCTTTCAGATGCTCGGTATTTCCATTGAAGATCCCCAGGGTATCGAGAATCAAGGCGAGCCGTGTAGCCGAACGGCGCTCGGTCTTTTGCCGGTGCGCACCGTGCTCCTCGCGGGTAAGACTGTGCGACACGTTCGGGGCTCCCTGAGACAGAATTTCTTCCGGAACGATTCTTCGCCGCAGGTCACGTTCGAAGGCTACGAGATTCACGTCGGTGAAACGCTCTATGAAACCGGAGCGCGTCCTCTCGC
>DASPXM010000077.1:0-3931 GCA_035637295.1 Verrucomicrobiia bacterium | reverse complement strand
GCCGACGGCCTTGGGCGAATGCGGATCGGAAATGTCAACTGCCCAGAAGCCGGAATTCTCCCAGGCGCTGAAAACAATATTCCCCTTTATCATTCGTTCGACATCATGAATGCCAAAGCGCCGGCCGGGCCGGTCGGGAGGACAAAACCTGTTCAAGGGGAGCCTGAAAGTCGAAATCTGAACCGGATTTTTCTCGTTGCGCACGTCGATGACGTGCATGTAACCGAAAGGACAATGTTCGGGACGGACCAATTCGTCGCCCGCGACGATGATATCGGGTCTACCGCCGTGGGGCGGAATAACGATGCCGATACTGTGCGTGTTGCCTTCCTCAGGCGGCGACCATTTGACCTGGCTGATCATGGTCGGCTTGCGCACGTCGCTGATATCCAGAATGATCACGCCCTGATCGCGGTAGGCAAGGTAGGCACGGTCTTTGTAGACGGTGACATCATGCAGAGCGACCCAGATCTTCGGCAGTCCTTCACGCAGTCCTCGATCGGGTTCGACCCAGTTCTCCCCGGGCTTTTCTCCTCCGGCAGTCCACTGTCCGGGAAACCACCAGCGGGCAACCTCTTTTGGTTTGGCGGGGTCGTTAATGTCGATGATCATGAGAATGTTGTCGTAATAACCTTCCATGGTTGTTGCGATGAATGCGAATTTTCCTTGTTTTGGATCTTCATGGAGCCAGAATCCATGGACACCGCGTCGGGGGGCAACGTCGGTTTTGAAGAAACCCACCTCGCGCGGCTTTGCCGGATCGCTGATATCGTAAAGGCGAATACCGCCCACCCAGGTTTTGATCTTCTCATCGCGAACCCCGTCCTGGTTTATCACTAGAATGTTTCCCAAGACGTCGATGTACTGGCTCTGCACGCTGGGATCGTTCTTGACCTGGGAGATCACTTTAGGTCGGGCGGGATCGCTGACGTCGACGATGCTGAAGCCTTGATAGTTCGATATGTAAGCGTGTTTGCCGTCTTTGCTGACACGAAATTCAGCGGCTTGATCCCAGCCGTCGAGATCGGTGTAAGAAAGGATGGTGAAATTTTCCAACTCGCCGTAACTCGGTTGTTTCTCCTTCGCTTCGCCGAGAATTTTGCTTTGGCTAAACGCCGGGGACACCGACGCCAATACAAAAAATATCACCGTTCCGATCATCGATCGGCGCAAGATTGTGGACTGGTTCACTTTGTTTGCCCTCCTCATCGTATCGAACATTTTCTAATCGGGCGATCAGGTTTATGAATTTTCGCGTCCGAAGCGCGATTCCGAGCAAGTCGGCTGACACACTGCTCCCCCTCATAATCCATAAAGGTCCATGAGTCAAAGGAAGTAAATCGCGATCTATGTTCGCCGTTAGTCACGAATAGGCGGAGCGCGATCTCACCTGGACATTTCTTTTGCCGAAAGGTAAGGAGAGGCAGTAATTGGTGAACGCGCGGCTGATGCGCCGCAACGAAAGGGAGAAGACTTATGTCAATTGCTGGACTTCGTTTTGGACATGTCGCATTCAGAGTTTCCGACACAGAGCGGAGCGTGCGCTGGTACGCGGACGCCTTCGGCGCGAAGAAGATCTATCATGCCGAAGCGAACGGCGACCGGCCGGAATTGATGTTTTTGGAGTTTGCCAGAGGACAGCTGATTGAATTCTTCACGGGTGGCAAGAATATGATGGCGTCTCCGCCGGATCCCATCGGTTACATTCACTTCTGTCTGCTGGTCGACAACCTCGACCGAGCGCTGGAACATCTGGCAAAGATGAACGTGAAGCCGCAGCGCAAATTTATCGGCCGTGCGAAGCAGCGGATCGCGTTTATCTCCGATCCGGACGGCAATAGTATCGAGCTGATGGAAATTCCGCCGGAATCAGAAATCTATCGCGACTGAAGTTTGCTGGTACGGTTCTGTTTTTGTTGAAAAGTCTGTTTGTGCGCTGAGAGAATTCACCAGCGGCTGTACGGAACAGTATGCGTCAGAGTAATCGGATCAGCGAGCAACCGTTCGCGCTGAGCTGACCGTGAACTGTACACGCTGTTTGTCCGCTACATTTCAACTAGTACGGTTCGAAACTGCGCAGGGCAGGCAAAACTTCGGTGCCAAAGAGCCGGATCGAGCGCATCAGATCTTCTTCGGCGATATCGCCGATGTTGAACTCGCCGAGGACGGTATTGAACACGCCTTCGCTTGCGGCTGACTTGATTCGGTCGATGACAGTTTTCGGCGAACCGACGAAAGCCAGGTTGTGTGCTAAAAGATAATCAAGGTCGACCGCGTGCCTGGCGATCTCGGCGCCGCCGGGATCGCCGCGCTTGGCAAAATTCTCGGCTAGTCTTTGATACCCTATGCCACCTTCAGCCCTGGTGCCGAAGACCTTCGTGAAACAATAAGTAAAATATTGCCGCGCTTTGGCAACGGCCTTCTCGTCGGTTTCATCGACGTACACCAACACCCAGTAGCCGATGTTCGCTCTGCCCGGGTGGCCGGTATCTTTCCAAAGCCTCAAATACTCTCGATAGCGCGGCGCGACTTCAGCACGCGGCACTAAGAAAAGATAGCCGGTATAGACCCCTTCGCGGGCGAGAAGCGCCAGCGTGTCGGCGTCACGGGAATGAATCCAGATCGGCGGGTGGGGCTGTTGCATCGCTTGCACCGCAAGTGTGACGTCGTGGTACTGATGATATGGGCCTTCGAAGGTGAATTTTCCCCGTACTGAAAGCGCTTTCTTCACGAACGCCAGCGTTTCATTGGCCAGCGCCCGGCGATTTTGAAAATCGGCGCGGTAAGGTCCGAAAAAATCCGGTACGATTCCCGACACGAGGCCAAACTCGAAGCGACCGTTCAGAACGTTGTCCAACACCGCCGCGTCTTCGGCGATGCGCATGGGATCGTAGAGCGGCGCGACAAAACCCATAGTACCGATGCGCATTCTGCGCGTGTGCGCCCCTGCCGCAGCGCAATAGATCGACGGCGACGGCATCCAGCTTTCATTGGGATTGAAGTGATGTTCGACACAAAAGCCGAAGTCGAAACCCGATTCGTCAGCGAGCGCCAGCTCACGCCAGAGCTGTTCGTAACGTCCCGCGGCGGTGATTCCCGGTTTGTTCCAGACGTGAGAGAAGTGGGCAAATTTCATCGATGCGCCCTATCCGTGATACGCGCGTATCAATAACCGTATTTCGCTTCGAGCTCTTTGAGTTCCTCGTTGCCCAGGCCAGCGTACCATTTGCGCGTATCTTCGATACCTGGCGTTTCCTTGAAGTAGCGCGCTTCGGTGCCGCTTTTTTTTAACTCTTCCAAACACTGGCGCATACCGTGTAGCGCGGCCACTTGCAATACGGTTGGGATGCAGCCGACCCGTCCGCCAAGCTCGCCCCATCGCTGTAGCGGCATAACCTGACGCGGTGGCACGCCGACCATGGGTTTACCAAGTTGGGCGTACGCTTTGATGTCATCTTCCGTGCGGGCGCTTACCCAAGCGGCGTCGGCACCGGCTTCGATGCAAGCTTGCGTTCGATCGAGACGTTCCTGCAAAGAATCCTTTGCCTCGGAGCGCGCGATGATTATTAGGTTTTCATCGCGGCGGGTGTCGACGGCGGCTTTGATCTTGGCGACGAACTCGGCTTTCGAGACCAGGCCGACATCGAAGCCCTCGTGGCCGGCCCGTTTGGGGGTCATCTGGTCTTCGATGTGAATTGCCGCAACGCCGGCGCGCTCGAATTCCCGGACCGCGCGGACAACATTCACGGCATTGCCGTAACCGGTCTCGGCGTCACTGACGATCGGAATATTCACCGCATCGGCGATCTCACGCGCGCGGTTGATCATTTCCGTAAGCGTGAGTAACCCGGCGTCGGCGAAACCAAGAGCGCGGTGTTGGCCACTGCCGGAAATGTGAACAAGGGGAAATCCGAGCCACTCGACCAGACGA
>DASPXM010000076.1:0-11833 GCA_035637295.1 Verrucomicrobiia bacterium | reverse complement strand
GGCGGTCCGGCTGGCATGATGCTGGGCTATCTCCTCGCGCGTGCGGGAGTCAAGGTTTTGGTGCTTGAAAAGCATGCCGATTTCCTGCGTGATTTTCGCGGCGACACTATTCACCCATCGACGCTGGAAGTGATGGACGAGCTGGGATTGCTCGAGAAATTTCTCCGGCTGCCGCATCAGGAGGTCGACGAGCTTAACGCCCAAGTTGGCCAGACCCAGCTGACCATCGCAGACTTCCGATACTTGCCGACCCGCTGCCGGTTTATCGCGCTCATGCCGCAGTGGGATTTTCTCAACTTTCTCGCCGACCAGGCGGCTGGCTATCCTAGCTTTGATCTCATGATGGAAGCTGAGGTAAGCGGCCTTATTGAAGAATCAGGGCGCGTGACGGGAGTCCAGGTAAAGACTCCAAACGGGGCAGTTGAAGTGCGCGCCGATCTGATCGTCGGCGCCGACGGACGGAGCTCGATCGTGCGCGAGAAGGCCGGTCTTAAAGTGAAGGACTTGGGAGCGCCTATGGATGTTCTGTGGTTTCGGATCAGTCGAAGTCCGGAGGACCCGGTCGCGACTATGGGGAGGTTCGATAGGGGGAGGATTTTTATCACACTCAATCGTGGTGAGTATTGGCAGTGTGGGTACGTCATTGCCAAAGGACAATTCGAAGAGATGCGACGGCAAGAATTCGAAATTTTTCGCGCGGAGATCATAAAACTCGCCCCTTACACTAGAGACAGAGTGCAGGAGCTACGCGGCTGGGACGATGTAAAGCTCTTAACCGTCCGTGTAGACCGATTGCTAGAGTGGTTTCGGCCGGGTCTGCTCTGCCTTGGAGATGCCGCGCACGCAATGTCGCCGGTCGGTGGGGTCGGCATTAACCTCGCGATTCAGGATGCAGTGGCGGCGGCCAATGTTCTCTTCAAACCGCTGCGGGAAGGACAGCTCACGATCGATCATCTACGCGGGATCCAGAAACGACGCGAGCTACCCACGCGCGTGACGCAGCGGCTGCAGGTCATGGTGCAGCGCAGGATCATTGCGCGTGTCTTGGGTGAGAGCGGATCTCTCAAGCCGCCGCTTGCGGTGCGCCTACTTGCTCGAGTTCCATTGCTGCGCCGGATCCCCGCTCGGATCGTCGGCCTCGGCATCCGCCCCGAACATGTCACCCCGGAGCTCACACGTTTATAAGGCGCACAGTCGCAGCGCGTTCAAATCGTTCCATCTTAAAAGACTTGGGATGGTTCCAGTTGTTCCAAACGTTCCAGCCGTTTAAGGATCAAGCTAACGCAGACGACCAGAGACTTTCGCAGCTACACGAATTGCGCTGAGTTCTCGGGTCATCGCCCGCCGTCGGCCGTCAGATCCGGTAGGAAACGTGAAAGAAACTCTCGGTCAATCTTAACACTGGTTTCAGCACTTCCGGCAGATGAGATCACCCTTTGGAAATGGCAAGAGCACGCTGTCCACTCGCGGATCTTTTTCGGCGCGGTTCAAGAGCTCCGTCTGGACGCGGGGGGAAGTTACGTTATCGATGACGAGCCATCCACCGGGGACGAGGCGCGGGACCACCTTCTCGTAGACCTTGGCGTTGGATTCCGGCGGCTCGATATCGGAGAAGCAAAACGCGATCTCCTCGAAACGAGTAGCGTAGTCGAGAGCGTCGCCATGAAACACTTGGACAGAATCTGCCGCGCCGGCGCGCGAGATGTTCTGTCGAGCCAAGGCGACCTTCCCCTCATCGAGATCGACCGTCGTGAGCGTCACACCTCGCGCGCGCGCGGCCAGCGACAGCCACAGACTGGAATAGCCACCGCTGCTACCCAGTTCGAGAAACGCGCCCTGCGGCGCCGACATCGCCAGGAGCGAAAGGCAGCGCCCGACGTCTGTGAAAACACTGCGAAGCGACCGTTGATCGCGTTCCGTCTGTTCCTCGAGCGCGCGCATCACCTGTTGCATGTTCCCTGAAATGTCATGAAACACTTGCCCCTCCCCCGAGATTCTCGAACGGCACGCTGCGCCGATTGATCTGCTCTTCGATATCGTCCGGAAATAGATTTTCGCTCAGCATGACATAGTCGCCGTAGGCGCCGTGAACCGGACCCAGCAAGTTACGTTCGGCAAGAAGCCCAGCCTTGCGCTTGCCGAACTGAGGCAACTGCGAGCGATATTTTTGGTAGCACTCGTACCAATTGCGCGTGAGCAGTATGTAATAGTCCAATGGCACCGGCGGCTGCTCGGCTTCTTTGCAAAGCGCCGTCGACGGCTCGCGCCGCCACTGCTGCGGCCGCGGCATGATTCCTCGTGACATCAAATATTCGAAACAGCCGGTGGTCGAATTGACCGCTTCGGCGACAGTTTGAAAGCCGTGCGGACGCGCCATTTCAACGCCGGACACGAAGCTCGGCTGCACGTTCCCCGGCCCAAAAACTTCCACCGCCTCGCACATCCAGCGCACCCAGTTGTCCCAGCCGACGCGCTCGGCCTTGCCGGGATTGATCCATTCGAAGAGCCGCTTATCCCACACCTCCATGTTGAAGTGGATGTGGTCGGCGCCGGCGGCTTTGTAGCGTTCCACCTCGGCACGCGGCCGGGCATTGACCTCGAAGGTGATTCTGGGCTTCGCCGAGCTCCCTTTGATGGCGCGGATGTATTCCTCGTAGAAGTCCACTTCACTCTTACCGTGCAGCGTTTTGGTGATCGAGCCGCCGCTGAGTACGAAGCCGGGCGCGGCTACTCCCTGCTTGCGGGCGTCGCTGGCGACCTCGTCGCAGACTCGCACGACATCTGCCACCGATTTTACCGGAGCCGCCAAAGTGAAGTCGCGGGACAGCTTCATCTGGCGGGCGTTCTCGTTGATGTCGCAGAACTTGCATTCCTCCTTCGCCCCCCAGTATTGGCAATTGCGAAAGATCGTAATGAACGCGCCGAAGGCGACGATCTCATGATAGGGCGTGCCGTCCGGCAAACTCTTCGCGTAATAGTCGGGCGTTTTCGGGAAGCGGACTTCCGCAAGCACGCGCCCTTCGGTGGTCATTACGAGCCGGCCATCGACGACATCGATCAAGTAGGGTGAATAGGGCGAAAGCGAAGTCTGAATCGCCACGGGACGCATTTCGTACGGCCCATTAAGCATAACGAAGTGCTCCGGCACGCGCCGATGCTCGCCTCTCTTGAACTCGGACATCGGCACGAGATCGTAAGAGAACAATCGATAGGACTTGACCAGCGCACCGTCCGCGGCTTGGAGCGCGGCATCGCTAAACCAGTGACCCAGGCTGAGGAGATGTTGCTTGAGAATCGTCTCCTTGGGAACGTCCGGGTATTTCTTGAAATACGCTTCCAAAACTTTGGGATCGGATTCGTTGGTTGTCGAGGTATTACCCATTGGGCGGATCCTTTCGCTCGTAACGTTTATTGGTTACAGCTCCCTCGCTGCGCAGTTGCTGTTGTTGCTACTTCAAGATGGCGTGGGCAAACTTGGCTGCGGGTTCGCGCACCTTGTCGAGTTTTTCTTCCGACTGATTTTCGATCTGCAAATAATCATTGAGCGACATCACGTCTTTCGCCGCGATCGTGCCGGACTCTCTCAGAAAGCGGGTATCGACGTCGAGGCGGCGGGTCGCTTGCCCGAGCGCTCTGGAAACGATCTCCTGTCCCTCGCGGCCCAACAGCCAGTTGACGAAAACCTTGGTGCTATTCGGGTGCGCTGGCGCTTTGATGATCGCCAGATTGCCGCTGCCGCCGGTGCCGTAATTTCCCTCTTTGAGCCGAGGAAGAGTCTTGATCGGCAACCCCGCTTTCAGAAACGGCAGATAAGAATAATAGGAATTACCGATCATGACGGCAACCCGTCCTCTGGCCAAACTCTCGGCGAGTACGCGTTGATCACGGCCGAGAAACAAATCCTGTGCCACGAGTTTTTTGAGATATTCTTCGCCTTTGATCTGCCACAGGAACGACCAGGTGGAGTCTCCGGCGCCAGGCGTGCGCGGATCGAGATAGCCGATCTTGCCTTTCCATTTCGGGTTGAGAAAATCGTCCAGCGAACGGATCTCGTTCGGCTTGATGAGATCGGTGTTGTACCAAATAACTTCCGACAGATACGCCTGAAACGTGTAAACGAATCGTTTTGCGTTATCAACCCATAGATGACCGCCCCACCACTGTTTCGGATCTTTGACTCCGGGGAGCATCAGCCACGGTTCGATGGGATCGAGAATGCCCTCGTCCAGCATGCCGGAGACGATCGAAGAAGAACCGCCGATGTGCAGATCGAAATGGCGCACCCCGGCTTTGAATTCGTCCGCCATGCGGCGCACCGCCGAGCTGCCGCGCGCCGTGAAAGTTTCCACTTCGATGCCATAGCGTTTTTTGAACTGCTCCTCGACCTGTTTTTTCATCTCGGCGCTGGCCGGAAGCGATACCGTGACCTTGCCTTCTTTCTTCGCGGCATCAACCAACTTATCCCATTCCACCGCTCCGGCGGCTTTGTCTTGTTGGCCGTTTGCCGCGGGCGCGAGCATCAGGACCCAAAACAGGCCGACAGACAAAATATTTCTCGCGTTCATCATCTGGACAAGCAACCTGTCGCCATTACACAGGGAGAAATGGCGCACTGGGTGGACACCTTATTGAGAACTCTTCTTTGGCAGATCAACAACCCTCTAAAGAGAAACATTTCATATGTCAAGTAATTTTACCCAAGGAAATTAAAAGCCTTGTGACGGTAATATTTAGAACTGGGGAAGGGGCGGGGATACGGGCGCGACCGGAATGCGGCGGCGGCGTGGAGTTACCCTAGGGGAATGGTCTGATGCCCCCGCGCTCGCAGGTGGCCGATAGGAAGATCGAATTTGCAGGCCGGGCCCCCGTCGGGGCATTTCTCAGTTCGCTCTGGCGATCAGCCGCGCATCATCGGACCGCACATATCCCGGAGGATTGCCGCGCTTCGACCGCACTTCCAGCCAACCGCCGGTGGAACTTACGACGTTGATCCTGGTTCCTCCGCTGATTTGCGAGATGACGGGCGAAGCAGGTGACGGGCTTTCATATACCGACGTCGGCCGGGTGGTCTCATAGACTCCCGGCTCGGCTGTTCGTCTTGCCGTCACCGGCTGAGGAAGCGACGCAGCCGTGTCCGGCGCGCGCGCTGCCGTTCTCCTAACAGCCGGAGACCGGCTCGCGTTCAGATGATCTACTTGACGCGTGGCGACACCCAGCCGTTGCTGTGTTAGCGAAAGTTCTTTCTGGCTTTCCTCGAGTTTAGTCTTCATTTGGGCGAGCTGATTGGAGTTCTCGTTCAGTTGTTGCCGCGTCTGAGCAAGCTGCGTTTCCTGACTTTGAATCATTTGATCTTTCGCTTGGAGCTGCTTTAAGTTGGCCTGGGATGACAGCAATAGCTGGTTGCGTTGTATGTACCCGCCGGCAAAAAAGGCGATCAAAGCGACAACGAGCATGGCGGCTATCCAGATAAACTTTGGAGGGATTGAGGATCCCTTGTGATTATCCGAGCCAATTCGTGGTTCCGACGATGCTTCGTCACGCTTGAGCCACTGAGGAACAGACTGCGATGAGAGATCGGTCTTGCAATAACGACAATCCGTCGCATCTTCCTCGATACTGTTGGCACAGTATGGGCAAAGCCGCGTCCGCGTGGTGGATTTTCCAATCATGACTTTCCATCCTTAGCGCAAAAGTTAACCGTATCCTCGTATTCGGCGAGGCACTGCGGTCATCCGTTCTCAAACGCCTCTATGCGGCGTCCAAGCGCCACTTCATTGGACGTTTGGAAAACTCATTTGTGAATTTTTCTTAGGTCTCACGGTTTGCCCAAGGAGGCGAAACGCGATCTGGGCTGAGTCTGGATTCTACGGGCTGTCGATTCTTGAATTTGACAGCAAACTTGGGTGCAGGGGAGGGATTGATCAGGCCCCAGTCTGTATTTTGCCGGCTTTTCCTTATTTCAAAGCGCTCTTCAGTAACCAGGCCAACCGAATTCCAGCCTGAGCAAGCCTTCGTCGTACAATCGGACGGGCTTTCTCCACATAGTCATCGGAAAGCTCGACCGATGGTCCGATGTTATACGCGTGCGATCTCACCAGCATTAACGATTCATTCGTCCACTGTTTGGGATCGCCGGCCTGCCATTTGAGACGGTCTTCGTTCGTGAGATTCGCAGTGAGCCGCCTGGCGATTTCCTCTTCGTTCCCGGTTTCCATCTCTACCAGGTCTGTGTCCCAAAAGAAGTGCAGATTCGTCTTCTGACCTCTGTAAGACACAGAAATATTGATCCCGGTTTGATCCGTGGCTCGACCGGCATGAAGCGGTTGGTGCACGTCGCCTACCAGGTGAACGACGTAGTGAAGCGCGAGTCGCCTCATTATGATCGGCGCATTCCTATCGGCGATCACCGCTGAAAACCATTTGAGAGCCTCAACCATGCAGTTTCTCTCCGGGCAGTCGCGCCCTTGATCATAGCCGCTGGCACTCTCCGGAATCGTGACATAATGGAGGGGATCGAAATCTCGTATGCTTCGCCCCTCATGATCCGGCCAAATGGCCGCGTCCGCCAGCGTCATGCTCCCGGGAAGTATCTTTTCAATCTCGTTGCGCGCGTCGGCGGTGAGATTCGCCTGGGCGATCAAACCCACGATCCGATGGCCTTTGTCGTACCAGGCAAAAGCCGACGCAAGGGCCAGCAGATTGAACACGAAAAACGTCGAGAGGAAAGTAGCTATCAATGGAGCTAGCGAGGTTGGCATTATAAACTTGTACGCGGACGAAGTCGGGTTGTCGAGATCGACGAAAGTTGGAGTCTCGCCATGGGGTCCTACCAGCCTTTGTGAGGCATCAAACGGCTCAACGCGTTACCAGGAGCGCGTCAACGGCGACCGCGCCTTGGCCTGTCGGCAGCACGACCACGGGATTCAGATCCAATTCGTCGATGTTGTCGCGCAAATCATGAGCTAACCACGAAAGCCTGGCGGCCACCTCAGCAAGGGCGTCGATGTCGGCGGGTGGAGCGCCTCGCACGCCGGCAAATACTTTGGCGCCGTTTAAAGATTCCAGTGCTCGGCGCGCTTCGCTAAAGCTAATCGGCGGAATGCGAATTGCCACGTCGGCTAGAATTTCGACGAACACGCCGCCTAGGCCCATGACCAGCGTCGGGCCGAGTTGTTCATCGCGAGAGATGCCGAGCAGGCACTCGACGCCTTTGATTTGTTTTTGCACCAAAATGCCTTCGATCACTGCGTCGGGCTTCTTGACCCAGACGTCGGCAATCATCTCTTCGTAAGCAGTTTGCACACTCTCTCGGTCTGTCAGATTCAGGCGCAGCGCGCCGAATTCCGTTTTGTGCGGAATATCGACGGAGCAAACTTTCAATACGCAAGGATAGCCGAGCTTTTCTGCTGCAGCGGTGGCTTCGCTCGCCGTCTTCGCCAGCACCGCGAACGCCAATGAAATTCCATACGCCTGCAATAATTTATCTGTTGCTTCATAGGTCGAAACGCCACGCCGTAATTGCACGGGGCCAGGCGCGGCGCCGGACCGCGTGACTGGTAGAAAGCGACCGATGGCGCGGTCGCGCTCGTCCTTGCGCAGCCGGCCGATGGCGCGCAGCGACTTACGGTAATCGCCGGTGAACGTCAGTCCGAGGTTGTTGAGTTTGTCGCACCAGACTTCCGCCGGCGGTTCGGTGGCGCGCGTAAGTACGAAGACACGTTTATCGTTGGCGCGGCTCAGCTGCGAAATTTTCGTGTACAACTTTTCCGAAGATGGGCTGATCGTTTCCGGTAAATTCAGGCGCACGCCGAGCATGTCGATTCTTGGTTCTTGGAAAAATTTTTCCAAGCAACGATCGAACGCCTCAGGATTGATCCGTTGCAAGTCTTCGACATCGAGTGGATTGCCGAGCAAGGTCGGCTTGTCCAAACTCTCGATCATGACTTTCTGCGTTTCCGGACTGAGTTCCGGGACTGGCACACCTTCTTGATCGGCGATGTCGCAAAGCAGCGTGCAATCGCCGCCGGAAATCGTCATGAGGCCGACGCCACGATCATGCTTCTCTGGCCGCGGTTTGGCGCCGGCGAAGAGCGCGGTCGTATCGATCAGGTCGTCAAGATCATTGACGATGATCGCGCCGTGTTGTTCGAAGAAAGCATCCCAAACGGCGGCCGATCCCGCGAGCTGGCCGGTGTGAGCGATGACATTGCGCTTGGCGCGTGCGGTTTTGCCGGCGCGGAGCACCAATACGCTCTTGCCATTGGCGATGGCTCGATCGAGCGCCGCGGCAAAGCGTTCCGGATCTTTGGGTGCCGCTTCGAAGTAAGTCGCGATGACGTCGATCTCCGGACACTCGGCTTGATACGCGAGATAGTCCGCAGTGTTTAGCACGATTTCGTTGCCGCCGCTGGCGCAGACGTGAAATCCCAGACCGCGCTTGGCGCCGGCGTTCATCAGGAGATTCATCATGCCGCTGCTCTGGAAGATGCAGCCGATGTTTCCCGGACGGAGAGATTTTGGTAGCTCGCCGCCCCAGATGCCCAACTTCGCGCGAGTGGAAACGAAACCCATGCAATTGGGGCCAAGTAGTTTCAGGTTAGCCGCCTTGGCGACGGTCGTCAGTTCTAGCTGCAACTTTGTTCCCGCTTCGCCACCTTCGGCGAAACCGTCAGCGAAAATGACGCCGGCCTTGACGCCTTTTTGGCCTGCTTCTTGAACGACGGAAACGACGGTCTTGTTGTTGACCGCGATCACCGCTAGCGGAATATCGCCCGGCACGTCCGTGATGCTTGGATACGCTTTGAGGCCAAAGACTTCTGGACGACCCGGGTTGATAGGAATGATCTTGGACGAATCAAAGCCCATGTTCTGCAGATTTTTGAAAATATTGACGGCGTAATGATTGCGATCGCTGGCGCCGATGATGGCAAGGCGATCTGCTTCGAAGAGCGGCGCTAAAGGTTTGTCGCTGGACACGGGTAGCCTCCGGAATCAAAGATGCTGGCTGAATTAAGAAGTGGACTTATCGCAGTTGAAAATGGATGTCCAATGAAGGAGGGGATTGGAATGTTGGAGTAATGGAGTGATGGATATCGCGGAACTCTACCCATCCCACGGAACTGCGGGACTTGTGTTGGTCGTCATCCCGAACCCTTCGACGGCGCTCAGGCTAAACTCCATGAGGGAACTCGCTTTTCGCGGTGAGATTCCTCGTCGCCTTGGCTCCTCGGAATGACAAGTAGAGGATGATTCGCGAATGCGGCGCTCCGAGCCGCCTACGCGGGAATCAGCAGCTCGACGATTTTTTTCACGTTGTTGACTGTTTCCAGATTCCGCACCGCTGCGATTAACTCTGCGGCCTGCTTTTCCGGGATCATCGTCCTCGCATTGCCGCGGAACTTGTCCAGGACTTCTTTCTCCGTCAACGGATTTTGGGGGGCGCCCTTGGCGATTGTCGCCGTGTAGCTAAAAGCAGTTCCGTTTTTGAGTTCAACCGTCACGGGACAATACGGCCCCGGTTCCGGAATAGACTCATCGACGATGACTTTCACTTTGCTGAGCGCTTCTTGAACCTGCGGCTGATTGGCTTTCTCATCGGTGAAAGTCGCGATCTCCAACTTACCGTCGAGGATGCAGAGCGCGACGACATAATTGATCGCGAACTTGCCGCGCAGGCCGGTTTTGACCACGGCGTGGTAATGACGCTGGTAACGCTCCGGCGGAATACGGACTTCGATCTTGGCGACATCCACGAAGCGGATTTGATGCTCGCGCTTTAAGTGCAGCGCAGCGTCGGCGGCGAGAAACTGGGGCGCGCTGCAAGGATGCATTTTGAGGCCGAGGCCCGGCGATTCGAGAAAGTAGGGTTTGCCAATGTTGGTGATCATCTTTTCATAGTGGCAAGTTCCCTTGCCAAAGAATGTGTCACAAAAGCCGCGCGGCGCTTCAAAGATGGCCGCATCAGCGGTAAAACCTTTTTCCGCCAGAAGCGCGGCTTCCACTCCATTTCGCGCGGCATTGCCGGCGTGAAACGGTTTGACCATCGACCCTTGTTGGCGATGGATGCCGCTGCAACCCGAAGCCGCAACGCCAAAGGCGGCCTTGATCTTGTCGGGAACCAACTTGAGCAGGCTGGCGCAGGCGACTGCAGCGCCAATGCTGCCAAGGACTGGTGTACTGTGAAAACCGCGGTCGTGCAGGTTGGGACCAGCAGCGGAAATCTTGGTGAGAACTTCGATGCCGAAGACGTAGGCCTTTAATAGATCCTTGCCGGATGCGCCCAAAGTTTCGCCCAAGCTGAGCGCGGCGCCGGTTACCATGCTGGTGGGATGACCGGCATGGATCGAATCCTCCCAGTCGTCGAAATCGAGAGCGTGGGACAAAAGGCCATTGGCGAATGCTGCCATGGGGACGGATGATTTTGCCGGAGTGCCCCAGATCGACGCTTCATTCGAGTTGCTGACTCGCGCGCAGTAATCGAGGGCGATTGCCGCCACTGGCGTTGCAACCGCCGCCAATGCGACGCCAAGGGTGTCGAGGATATGCATCTTGGCGTGCGTTATAGTTTTCTCGGAAATCGTCGAGTAAGCCGTTTCGGCGACAAAGCGCGCCAGAGTGTCGGTGACCGGCGGAGGCGTAGCCATCTTGTTCTCCTGCGAATTGAGATATATGAAAGTTCCATTATCCGAAGAGGAAGGCACTAGGCAACAGGCATTAGGCAATAATGAGGGACGGAACAAGAAAACGAGGAGAGACGAATGAAAGGTTGTTTAGAAGGAATCAGAGTTCTAGAACTGGGAAATTTTATCTCAGGCCCGTACGGAGCGTGCTTGCTGTCCGACTTGGGCGCTGAGGTGATCAAAGTCGAAAACCCGAAGGGTGGCGATCCATTTCGCGGCTGGGATCTAGGAGGCGACCAGCCCAATTTTTGGGCGTTTAATCGCGGCAAGAAAAGTATCACGTTGAATCTTCAAACAGCCGAAGGACGAGAAGTTTTTTATGCCCTGGTCAAAAAATCCGATATCGTGATGGAAAACTATCGACCCGGCGTCACGAAGAAGCTCGCTATCGACTATGAGACGTTGAGAAAATTGAACGATAGAATCATTTGTTGTTCGATTACGGGAACCGGTCCCACGGGTCCCTACGTCAATCGGCCCGCCTATGACACGGTCGGTCAAGGGCTGGGCGGGATGTTGAGCGTATTAATGGACGCAAAAAATCCGCGACCCATCGGTCCCGCGTATGCCGACAGCTTGAGCGGTATGTTTTCCGCGCTCGGAGTGCTCGGCGCCCTGGTGGCGAGGGCGCAGACCGGCAAAGGCCAGCAGATCGACGCGACCATGGCCGGCTCTGTGCTGGCGTTTTTGATCGCGCCGGCGACCGAAACCCTCGCGCATGGACAACCTCCTGGGCCGTACACGCGGCCGCGGCACTCGCAAACTTATGCGTTCTCCGGCTCGGACGGTTTGCCGTTCGCCATTCATCTCTCGTCGCCGCAAAAATTTTGGGAGGGGCTGTGCAAAGCCGCGGGACATCCGGAGTTGATCGAAGATCCGCGCTTCAATACGCGACCGAACCGCAGGAAAAACTATGACGATCTGAGCAAAACGTTCGGCGAAATTTTTAGAGAAAAGCCGCGCGCCTACTGGATGGATCAGCTGGAAGCCAACGATGTGCCGCATACGCCGGTTTATAACTTGCAGGAAGTATTTCAGGATCCGCAGATCAAACACATGGGAATGGAAATCGAGATCGAGCGGAAGAATAAGCCGTCTATCCGCACCGTGAAATTCCCGTTGGAATACAGCGACACGAAAATTTCGCATCCCAC
>DASPXM010000075.1:0-10985 GCA_035637295.1 Verrucomicrobiia bacterium | reverse complement strand
CGTCCAGGCCTTTTCTATCTCTGGGAAGTGGCGATTGGGACAAACCCAAAAATTAAGCGGCCGAGCGGCATTGAAAAACACTCTTCCGGCGGTTTTGAGTGGGAGCGGCGCCGCTCCGGTGTAATTCACATGGGCTTCGGCACGCTGTGGCGTTCCGCTGAGGAAAAATGGGCCGGCGAGAATGGCATCCTTTACGGCCATCTGCATATTCACTTGTTGTTTCCTACTTTTACGATCACGACCAAGAGTGGCAAGGAATACACGATCATTCGTAACGGCCGGCTAACCGCATTGGACGATCCCGATGTACGCAAGCTCGCCGAAAGGTACGGCGATCCTGACGAACTCTTGCGCGAAGACTGGATTCCCCAGATTCCCGGCATTACCTCTGCAGGTTCTTACGAAGAGTATGCGATGAATCCCGGGAAATGGATCTACGCTCGAAGCGCGTGATACGCCAACACGGCGGAAGCCCACCAGGTTTACGGTTCCAGCGGCCCTTGAAGTCATAGTTAGCGACCGCTATTATCCTCGCGAAGGAGAATTTTTTGGATGGCCGGAAGGACACTTTACGACAAGATTTGGGAATCCCACAGCGTAGGAATCTTGCCGACAGGACAAACTCAGCTTTTCATCGGACTGCATCTTATCCACGAAATAACGACTGCGCCGGCTTTCGATATGCTGCGGGAGAATGGCATGGACGTGGCGTTCCGCGATCGGACTTTTGCGACTGTCGATCACATCGTGCCTACGGATGTCCGTCAACGACCATTCCTCGATCGAGAAGCTGAAGAGCTAATCCAGGCGCTCGAGAATAACGTCAATCAGTTCGGCGTCGAGTTTTTCGGCTTGGACAGCGTGAATCAAGGCATCGTCCACGTCATTGGACCCCAGCTCGGCCTAACCCAGCCGGGCATGACGCTCGCCTGCGGCGACAGCCACACCAGCACTCATGGCGCGTTCGGCACCCTTGCCTTCGGCATCGGCACGAGCCAAGTGCGTGATGTGTTGGCGACGCAGACCCTGGCGATGGACAAACTCAAGGTGCGCCGGATCAACATTAACGGCGAGCTTGGTACGGGCGTCTATCCGAAAGACGTGATTCTGTACATCATCCGTCGACTCGGCGTCGCTGGCGGCAAAGGCTTCGCATACGAGTACGGCGGGGCAGTGATCGATAAAATGAACATGGAAGAGCGCATGACCGTTTGCAATATGAGCATCGAGGGCGGCGCGCTGGTCGGTTACGTCAACCCGGACCAGACGACCTTCGATTATCTCAAAGGCCGGCCCCACGTGCCGAAGGGTGACGCGTTTGATCGCGCAGTTGACTATTGGAAATCGGTCGCTTCCGACGCGGATGCCAAGTATGACGACCTTGTGCATTACCAGGGAAAAGAAATCGAGCCGACGGTGACCTGGGGAATCAACCCCGGGCAATCGGTGGGTGTTTCTGAAAAACTACCGAAACCGGAAGAGTTCGCTGACCCCGACGGCGCCAAGAAAGCCTACGAGCATATGGGCTGGCAGCCCGGCGCGCCGATGCTCGGCACGCCGATCAATGTCGCATTTATCGGATCCTGTACGAACGGGCGCCTCGCTGATCTGCGCGCCGCGGCAAAAATCGCCAAGGGACGGAAAGTGAATCCGGCGGTTCGTGCGCTGGTCGTTCCCGGCTCGACCGAGGTTAAAAGGCTTGCGGAGCGAGAAGGTTTGCACGAAATTTTTCAAGCAGCTGGATTTCAGTGGCGCGAAGCCGGTTGTTCGATGTGTTTGGCGATGAATCCCGATAAACTCAATGGGCGGGAGATTTGCGCGTCATCGTCGAATCGAAATTTTATCGGCCGGCAGGGTAGCCCGCAGGGGCGAACGATGCTTATGAGCCCGGCGATGGTTGCAGCAGCGGCGTTGAACGGCAAGGTCGTCGACGTCCGCGAGTACGTATAAGCGGGAGACCATGGCCGACATCGCGGAAATTACCAAAATCAGCGGCACGGCGGTGCCGATCCGCGGCAACGATATCGACACCGATCGTATCATCCCGGCGCGTTACTTGAAGGAACCGACTTTTGCGCGAATGGGGGATTATCCGTTTTTTGATGAGCGCTTCGATTCTGCGGGAAAAAAGAAAGATCATCCGTTTAACGATCCTGAGTACAAAGGGGCCTCGATTCTTTTTGTTAACAAGAATTTCGGCTGCGGTTCTTCTCGGGAGCACGCGCCACAGGCGCTGTACCGTTTCGGCATCAAAGCCATCGTCGGCGAGTCTTTCGCAGCGATCTTCGCCGGGAACTGTACGATGATGGGTCTGCCCGCTGTCGTCGTCGCCGCCAAGGATATTGAACAGCTCATGAAGAGTGTCGAAGATTTTCCGCAAACCGAGTACAGCGTGGATCTCGAAAACAAAACGATTTCTTACGGCAGTCAAAAGATTGCCATCGACTTACCGGAAACCTACCGCACTGCGCTAACGAAAGGTTTTTGGGATTCCACTGCATTGCTGCGCTCGAATCTCGAACAAGTAAAAAGAACCGCGGCAAAATTGCCGTACATGACTGGATTCACCAGCTAGGGTCACAGTCTGTTCTTCATAACCACCGACTCGTGTTCGCGACCGCTAATACCTAATACCAAAATGCAGGGAATCGCGTCGTGGCGATTGAATCGCTGCTCCGGAAAACTGAATGGATTAGAAGAATTTTCGCTCAGCCTACAATTAAGAATTGGCTAGGAGGCTAGTTGTGGCGAATAAATGGGACGAACGTAAAAAAGCAAAAGAAGACGAGTATTTCGTCAAACAAGAGCGCGAGCTGCTCGCCAAATTAAAGGTGAAGCAAGAAGCCGAGACTAAAGAGGCGGCGAAGAAAGCCTCGTACATGATTTGTCCTAAATGTGGCGCGCCGCTGAAGGAACGGAGCTTTCAGAAAATTCTTATTGATCAGTGTAGCGGTTGCGGCGGTGTTTGGCTCGATGCCGGTGAGATGGAACAGGTCGCGGAGAAGGAAGGCGGTAGCTGGCTGGGTAAGTTTTGGCAGAAGAACAGTTAGGCGGTCGGCGGTCGTTTCTTGACACCAATGAAACAGATCCGCTAGGTTTCTCGCTGAGGTTAGCATTGTCAAGGAGGCCATTATGAAACCGGTAGCACGAATAGCTGCAATTGCCGTTGTGGTTGCGCTGGTGCAGTCGGTGGGTTTCGATTTGAACCTGGTTCGAGCGCAAGAAGGTAAGATCGTTCCTTACGTTCCGACGCCTCAAGAAGTGGTGGAGCGAATGCTCGATCTGGCCCAAGTTAAAAAGGGAGATGTGGTCTACGATTTGGGTTCCGGCGACGGGCGGATCGTCGTCACGGCGGCGAAAAAGTACGGGGTGAAGGCGATTGGATTCGAAATCGACCCGGAGCGCATCAAAGAATCCCATGAGAACATCAAAAAAGCCGGAGTCGAAAAGCTGGTCGAAATACGCCAGCAGGATATTCGCACGGTAGATTTGTCGCCGGCGACGGTGCTGACTATGTATCTGCTGCCGGAGGTGAATCTGATGATCCGGCCAAACATTTGGAAGCAAATGAAGCCGGGCTCACGCGTTGTCTCCCACGACTTCGACATGGGCGACTGGAAGCCGCTTAAGACCGAAAACATCAAGGACGGATCGAGCTGGGACCACACGCTCTATCTCTGGCACGTCGAAGCGCCGAAGAAATGATGGTGAGCACCAGAGACAGTCTATGAAACTGAAGCAAACCCTACTTGGTATAATTCTGGAGCTTGGTTTTGCATGCGGCGTTACGGTAGCTGCGGAGATCAAGATCGGTGTCGCCGAAGCTTTAACAGGCAACGCGGCGCAATACGGCGTGCCGATCCGCAAGGGCTTTGAACTGGCCGTCGGTGAGCTCAATGGGAGCGGCGGCATCAATGGCAATAAGATCGAGCTGGTGATTGAAGACGAGCAGGGCAAGAAGGAAGAAGCGATCAACGTCTTCAAGAAACTGATTTTCCAGGACAAAGTCTTGATGTTGTTCGGTCCGACGCTGTCGAATTCGGCCCAAGCTTCCGATCCGGTCGCCCAGGCTGGCAAAGTCGTCGTGTTCGGGACCTCGAACACGGCTGACGGGATTACTTCGATCGGCAATTATGTGTTTCGCAATTCGGTCACCGAGGCGGATATCCTGCCGGTAACACTGAAGGTCGCGGCGCAGAAAACCGGCTTGAAAAAAGTCGCTGTGCTATACGGTAACGACGATATTTTTACCAAGAGCGGCTACGATAATTTCGCCAAAACTTTGCAAGCCCTGAAGATACCAGTAGCGACGACCGAGACCTTTGCCAAAGGCGATGTGGATTTCAAACCACAACTGACCAAGATAAAGGCCAGTAATCCTGACGCGATCGTGCTTTCAGCCCTGGTGGCGGAAGGCGGGCCAATCATGGTTCAGGCGCGCCAGTTGGCGATCACCTTGCCGTTCATCGGCGGCAACGGCATGAACTCGCCGCGCGTGTTTGAGCTGGCAAAAGACAGCTCGGATAATCTCTGGGTCGGTAGCCCCTGGTCGGTGGAAAATCCAGCGGCGGAAAACAAACGCTTTATCGCTGCCTATCAAAAAGCCTACGGCTCGCTGCCGGATCAATTTGCCGCTCAAGCTTATGACGCGGTCTATATCGTCGCCCAGGCACTTAAGAAAGTTAAGCCGACGGGCAAGCTCGATGCCGACCGCAAGGCGTTGCGAGACGCGTTACCTGGGACGCAGTGGACCGGCGTCACAGGCCCCTTCAAGTTCCGACAAGTCACCGGTCGTGACAGCAAGCCCGCCGGCTACGATGCCGTGCAAACCGCCATCGTCATGATGACCAAGGGCAATCAGTACGTCATCCAAAAATAGCGGATGCTCGCGCAGCAACTCGTCAATGCGATTTCACTGGGTGGCGTCTACGCTCTCTTCGCGCTCGGCTTTACCTTAGTCTTTGGTGTACTGAACGTCGTAAACCTCGCCCACGGCGCGATATTCATGCTCGGCGCCTACGCGGCTTTACAAGCAGTTATCCATCTGCGCTTGCCGTTGCTGGCGTCTGCCCTCGTTGCAATGCTGATCACGGGCGTCGCCGGCTGGCTGCTCGATAGACTGATTTTTGCACCATTGCGGACGCGCCGGGCGCCGCATCTGGCGCCGATGATCGCAACCATCGGTTTGGCTATTTCATTGAATAGTTTAGTTCAAGGCTTCTTTGGCGCCGAGAATCTGCGATTTCCTGTGGATGCGCTGTTGGCAGAGGGGTTAAGTATCGCCGGCGTCCAGATTACCTGGCTTGAGTTGCGCATTATATTTTTGGCCTTCGTATTGATGGCCGCGTTGCTCTGGGGCCTTAAAAAAACCCGCATCGGCTGCGCTTTGCGCGGCTTGGCCGAATCGCCCAAGGCGGCGGCGTTAATGGGAGTGGACGTTGAAGGGCTCTTCCGCATGACCTCAGTCATCGCAGCCGCGCTTGGCGGCGTGGCCGGCGTCCTGATCGCCCTATATACCAACGCCGTGTTTCCGCAGATGGGCCAGCCGATGTTGCACAAGGGCATCGCCGTCGTGATCCTTGGCGGGATGGGCGACATTCGCGGCGCTTTGCTCGGCGGCTTCTTTCTCGGTTTTGCCGAGGTGCTTTCGGTGGCCTACGTTGGTTCGACCATGCGCGACGCAGTGGCTTTCGGTCTTTTATTCGTCATCCTATTATTCCGGCCAGAAGGCTTGTTTGGCAAATCCGCACAACGGCGAGCCTAACGAACGCCGCTAATACCAACCCAAAGAATATGCCATGGAATGGCTGGAAAGTTTCTGGGCAACCTACAGCACCTTGGTTCTATCTGTTGGGACCAACGTTTTGCTGGCGCTATCGATCTACTTGACTCTGGCATGCGGTCTGCTCACGGTGGCCAATGCCGCTTTCATGGGACTTGGCGCCTATACCGCGGGGCTGCTCACGATAAATACCGGGACGCCGTTTCTGCTTGCTCTGCTACTCGGTGCACTTGTTCCCGCGTTGGTCGCCTTGATCATAGGGCGGCCGACGTTGCGATTGTCCGGCGTATATCTCGCGATGGCAACTCTGGCTTTTGGCGAAGTCGTGCGCATCGTGATCCTTAATGCAGAAAATCTCACTGGCGGCGCCCTAGGCCTCAATGGCATTCCACAGCTGACGGGATGGTTTGAAGTGATGTCGGCCGTGAGTTTTACACTCTACATTTTACTGCGACTGGCGCGTTCGCGCGTCGGCCGCGCCATGGCGGCGATCCGTCAAGACGAGATTGCTACTGAACTGATGGGATTGAATGTTCGCTCCTATAAACTATTCGTCTTCGTGTTCGGTGCAGCACTGGCCGGATTGGCGGGCGCGCTTAACGCTCATTTTACCTTTTTCATTAGCCCCAATGAGTATGGTTTTGAACGCGGCGTTGAGATTCTCGCGATGGGAGTACTCGGTGGCAGCGGTAGTCCATGGGGTGCGGTGATTGGCGGTCTATTGATCACGCTGCTGCCGGAACTGTTGCGCGGCCTCGGCCACTATCGTCCACTTATTAACGGGGTGATCTTGATCGTCATCATTCTTTATGCGCCCAGAGGAATTTGGGAACTAACACGCTATGTGAGGTTCCCGACAAGAACACCGACCGCCAATTGACTATGCTCACACTGTCAGGGATCTCTAAGCATTTCGGCGGACTTCAGGTGTTGGAAGACGTCAGTTTGACGGTACCCGAGCATGGGATCTTTGGTCTGATCGGCCCCAACGGCGCTGGAAAAACCACGGTGTTCAATCTTATTTCCGGTTTGCTTGTCCCTAGCGCCGGGACGATCGATTGGGCGGGCCGGCGACTCGACGGCATGGCCCCCTTTCGCATTACCCGCTCGGGTATCGCGCGAACCTTCCAAAACATACGCGTCTTCAGAGAGATGACGCTGATTGAAAACGTCCTCGTTGCGATGGGGGATCACTCACGCGACAACGTCTTCAGACTTATCCTACCTTTGTCCCGCTTCCGCGATGTGGAACAGCGCGAAGAGAAAACCGCGCGCGAGCTTTTATCCAGAGTAGGGCTTGCGGACAAGGCCAGGCTTCTTGCCGGAACACTTTCATATGGCGAGCAACGGCGCCTCGAATTGGCGCGAGCCCTCGCAACGGAGCCGAAGTTACTTTTACTGGACGAACCCGCGGCCGGAATGAACGCCGTCGAAAAGCAGCATTTGATGAATGAGGTCACCAGGCTCGATGAAAGCGGCCTCAGTATTTTAATCATCGAGCACGATATGCGATTTATCATGGGCTTGTGTGAGCAAGTCGCAGTGTTGAACTTTGGCAGGCTGATTGCCCGGGGCACTCCCGATGAAATTCGCGCAAACCCTGAAGTCGTCGAGGCCTATCTGGGACGAGATGATGAGCCAGGCTCTGCGTCAGGGGCGAACCTCCCATGAGCGATTTTCTCGTAGTTTCGGGATTGCGGGTCCATTACGACGCAATCGAAGCGGTGAAGGGCATTGATCTGAGTCTTCACAAGGGTCAGATCACGACCTTGCTCGGCGCCAATGGCGCAGGTAAATCCTCCACATTATTGGCGCTTTCAGGCTTGCTCCGAGCGAGCGCGGGTTCGATCATTTTCGATGGCGTGGAATTGCGAAATCTACCGCCACACCGAATCCATGCCTGCGGTCTTATACAGGTTCCCGAGGGCCGGGAAATTCTGACGACGCTCACAGTCAGAGAAAATTTGTTATTGGGAGCTTATCGACGCCAGCGACGAGAAGAAATCGCAGCAGATCTAGAAAATACGTTGATGCTGTTTCCACGCCTTAAAGAGCGGCTCGACGGCGCAGCGGGCAATCTTTCCGGCGGCGAGCAGCAAATGTTGGCGATTGCCCGAGCGCTCATGGCCCGGCCCCGCCTGCTGCTGTTAGATGAGCCTTCGATGGGATTGGCGCCGCTCCTGGTGCAGGAAATTTTTAAAACCTTGCGGCAACTGAATGAGCAGGGGTTGACGATCTTTTTGGTCGAGCAGAACGTGCGCCAAGCGCTAAGAGTTGCTCATTATGCTTACGTCATGGAAAACGGCGAGATAGTGCTGTCCGGCGCCAGCTCAGAGCTACTCAACAATCCCAAGGTGATCGAAGCTTATCTGGGGGCCTAGGGAGCTTAGGGAGTATGGAGATGGTCCCGAATTTTTGCGCTCACGCGCCATTGTGAATCAACCCAGCCACGCGAAAACCATAATGACGCCGACTGTCAGCTCGTGCGAGGGATTTACAGAATTGTTTCAGCTTGTGCCAGTTTTCGTTTTTCCTGCACTTCTCTGTAGGACTTTCCTGCGAATGTCTGTCGGAAATTCCAATTTTTGTCGCTTTTTGGCGGGTTCCGGCTCGCTTCCATTAATGGCATGAAATCTGCCTATCTCGGGCCAAAGAGTTAGCGACATGCAGGAGGATCACTGATGGATGAAATTCTGACGGCTAGTGAAGTTGCAGAGCTGTTGCAAATCCACCCGCGGACGGTTTACAAGCTCGTCAAAGAGGGGTCTATCCCGGGGCGCAAATTCGGTGGCGGGTGGCGCTTTAGTCGGAGCGAGATTCTCGCCATGGTTTCGCCTCAAGGAACTACGCCGCCGCCAGGCAAGATGCATACGGAAGAACGTTAATCTGCCGATTCCCCAGTAGACTAGCTAAATTTCCAGCTCACCAAACTATGCCGGCCGGACTATGGAGTCCGGTCGACACGGGCGCCAATTCGTCCCTTACTTCGGTGCAATAGCCCGCGGTGGAGATTTCCCATTTTTGCCACGGCCTTGACTTAGTGCGCGTTCCAACGCTAGGAGATACGCACAACCCGTTATTCGCGGAGATACGATAATCCAATGAGCGGTGCACTAGCAGGAATCAAAGTCGTAGAAGCGGCAAGTTACGTGACCGGCCCTTTTGCTGCGCAGCTGTTGGCGGACATGGGGGCGGAAGTTATCAAAATCGAAGAGCCCAAACGAGGCGATCCTTTTCGCGGCTGGGGCGAACGAAATTACTCGGCGACGTTCTGCAGTTTAAACCGCAACAAGCAAAGCATCACGCTCGATCTGCGCACCGATGAGGCAACCGAGATCGCCCGTAGACTTGCATCCAGGGCCGACGTGCTGATTCAAAATTTTCGCCCCGGGGTTATGGAGAAGCGCGGTCTGGGATACGATGACATCAAGAAGCTCAATCCCAAAATAGTCTACTGTTCGATTTCAGGATTCGGCCCCCGGGGACCATACCGCGATATGCCCGGATACGATACGGTCGGCCAAGCACGCAGCGGACTCTTGAGCTTGTTGACCGACCCGGGAAAGCCGCAAGGGATGGGGATTTCATTTTCCGATCATTTGACCGGCATGTACGCTTGCTATGGGGTTTTGGGCGCCCTGATGAACCGCATGCTCACCGGCGATGGGCAGCATGTTGAGACTTCGTTACTACGCGCCTCAGTATCTTTCGTCAGCGAAAATGCCGCGCGCTACTTCGAGACCGGGCATGTGCCAAGGCGCAAACATCGCACGACCACCGCCGGTGTGTTTGCTTTTGAGGATCAAGACGGATTGCCTTTCGTTCTGCATATGTCATCGCCCGACAAATTTTGGCTTGGTCTCTTCGACGTCGTTGGCAAGCCGGAATGGGCTCAAGATACCCGTTTTAAGAATCGTAAAGGAAGGATGGAAAATTACGATGCTCTAGTCGAAGAGTTGCAGCCGATCTTTCGAAGCGGCGGTCGCGATGATTGGCTCCGCCGGTTGGCAGAAAAGGATGTTCCTGCCGCGCCAATCAACACGCTTGACGAAGTGTTCGCTGATCCGCAGGTGCGCGAGTATGATTTTCCTATCGAAATCGAGCATCCGAAGATGGGCAAAATGAAATTGGTCGGCAACGCCGTCGACATGAGCCGCACTCCGCCGAGCATCGATCGTCCGCCACCGGTATTGGGGGAACATACGGAAGAGATTCTGGCGTCACTTGGTTACGACAGCGGCAAGATTTCCGCTCTCCGAGACCGGGGAGTTATATAGAACGGTTGGAGTATTAGAGTGATGGAATAATGGAATGATGGGGAGGGTGCCAATACTCCAACATTCCATTATTCCAAAGTATTTCTTTCGATGCGTCATCCTAGTTTAACCCCGCTGTCCCACGATCATCATCACGGTTTGGCCTTGGCGCTGCGCTGCCGCAAGCAGGCGCTCGGCCAAATCAAACCGACGGGTGCGACAGGGCTGCGCGAGCGGGCGAAGGAATTCTTATCGTTCTACGCCAGCAATCTGGTAGCGCACTTTCGCGCCGAAGAGGAAGTCCTGTTTCCATTGCTCGGTAATGCGGCGCCGGGGAGCAGCAGAGTTATTGACGAACTGCTTAGCGATCACGAGCAGATCCGCCGAGCGGCCGCGCAGCTGGAAAACGGCACTGGCTTGGCGAAATTGATTTTCGATCTAGGCGATCTACTCGAACGTCACATCCGCAAAGAAGAGCGGGAACTGTTCCCACTCTTCGAGCAGCATGTGAAGGCGGCTGAGGCTGTCGCGATTGGTCAGGAGCTTAAGAAAGTCCTTGAAGCCGGAACTGTTTAGCATCTCCGGGTTCCGGAGTCTCAAAATCGGTCGGGTGTGGACAAATCAAGCTGTCATTCCGACTCGAACCGGCGAATCTTGCATCAAGTTGAGATCCTTCAATTGGTCTTTTAGGACAGTAGCTGGAGGAATGGACGCCACAATGGACTATCGGCGATATCCGGAGACGGAGCGCGCCTGGCCCCATGGCTACTCTATAATTTTCAGCAGGACGTGACGACGGTTTTTTGTGTGGGGTCTCACCTGACTAGGCCAGCGGCCCATTTCGATCGCTTTGTCCCATGCGGGACTGGTTAGGACTTCAGGACTCTCGAGCTCGTAAATCGCCGCGTACGTTGGTTCATTCGGGATTTCGATGGTCTTTTTCTCCC
>DASPXM010000074.1:0-5282 GCA_035637295.1 Verrucomicrobiia bacterium | reverse complement strand
ATCGCATTGGCGCCGAATATCACGAGCTCTCCGGCCGGGCCAAGGATCTCGGCTCGGCGGCAGTTTTCTGTTCCATAATCATGGCCGTAATTATTTGGGTTCTAGTTCTCGTTCATCGGTGAGGCCGGGGCAGGAAGAATTCGCGCGATTGTTCCGGGCGTTTTTAGAACGGATCTACTCGGACAAAGTTGATCTTTACGACGGCGAGAAAATCGCCTGTGGGCGCGAGACCATTGAGCAGGAGCATGCTCAAGTGGAATCCACAGTGGTCAACGCGAAAGGACAGGAGAGCTCGGTAGTTTATCGACTCAAGCGCGCCGATGGAAAGTGGAAAGTTTATGACGCCGTGGTCGAAAATATCAGTATCGTTAACAACTCCCGTCTCAGTTCGATCGCGTGATCTCGAATCGTCCTACGAAGAACTGAGGAAGATGCTCAAGGCAGAAGCAGGATAATGGGACTTTCCTTGTGAGCCGCGAGCTCCGAGCAATCCAATGGAATTATCACATCTTCTCATAATCGGCGCGCCCCGTTCGGGCACCACGCTTCTGGCGACGATGATCAGCCGGCACACGGAAATTGCTATTTTGAACGAAGACAAGGGATGGGGGATGCGGCAGTTGTTGGGAAAAAGGATCGTCGGGAATAAGCGCTGCGTGCCCAATCAAATCGAGCTCAAGAGGCCAGGTCGATTGCATTTCCGTTTTCTCAAAAACATCGGCTTGGCCAAAGAGTACCAAAGCTCTGAGTTTTCCATTGAGGATTACTTGACTCTGCCCAATATCAAGGTGATCGGGCTTATCCGCGGCGGCAACGACGTGATCTCGTCGGTGATGGGTCGCAGCGAAAAAAATTTTCGCGTCGCCTCCTATCGATGGTGCCGATCGATCGAGATCATACATGAACTGAAGACGCGGTTTCCGGAACTCCTGTTAGTGGTGTCGTTCGAGAATCTGGTGTTGAGGCCAAAGCCGAATATGGAGCGCATCGCGGCGTTTCTGAATGTCGAATACCAAGATCGCATGTTGGAAGGGCCTCAATTCAACCCGTGGTACCCGGAAGAAGGAATGAACCGTGAAAAGGTCAATCGGTCGCAGAGAGAGAATGTTGATTTCAAGTTATCGGAGCGATTCGCCGCGACCTATAGACAGTACCAAGAACTGCTGAAGATTTCGGAGCCGGACGCTCGTGAGTCTCCGACAGCTAGTCACGGATAAGTCAAGACCACAGCGAGACATCGGGCCTACGGAGAGGGATTTGTCTTTAATGTTAGACACTGCAATTCTCTCGCAGCAACTCGAGTCCCACGATCTTTATGGACTCAAACTGACTTCTATCAGTGGTGTGCGGGGGGCAAAGGGAATGGATCGGGGGCGGAGGCTGTTGGTTTGTGTGGCCCGCCAGTGGGGGAAGATAACGACGAAAGAGTTAGACCAGCGACTCCGGCGGATCCGTCGATGATTAGCCGGTTGAGCCGGGACTATGAAGCGGGATCGGCAAGAGAAAAGAAATTGGCGCACCAACTGAGCCATAGAGTCCAGACTCAGGCCTGACCCTTTGCCTTCCCTGACCCTTTGCCTTCCCCCCTATGCATGCTGGCCCCATCAGTCAACAATCTCAATCGGCTGTAACTCGATGAAAAATACTTGAGTTTGAGCAACGCGGGGGCTTGGTCAACCGCTTTGCGATTTGCCGCGTCGTTCGTGCATTCGGATGAATAGATCGTAAAACGATGCGATCGTTCTTTCTTCGTATTCCGGATGACCGTCTTTGTTGCGCCATAATATCGTTATGCTGAGCTGGCGCTTGTGAATCTCCAACAGCTGGGCGCCCTTTAGATCTAGATAAGATCCCAGCGTACGAAGTGTGTTGGGTAACCTGTAGAAATCAGGTAATCGATTTGTCTGAGATCGATTGGCGCGTCCCTGGCGGTCGAGCTCATCGATATCCGGGCCGGTGAAGTTCAAGGACGTGTTCAGGCCTTCGCTGCGCCGGCGTTTCTGCCAGTTTCGCAGTGTGGCCAGCAGCGAACTTTCCTTTTCGGGTTCTCCCTTGACTACAAATCGTTCGCCCTGGTGGCTGAGCTCGAAAACGATGATTCGCTGCGCTTCTAAGGATTGGCCGATGTTACGAAGCTGCTGGTCGTAAGATTTTCCATTCTGCATCGAAATCCTCGGGTCACGAGACGGGCGCCTGTTGATTTCTGCTCTGATCGCGCAGAGGTCGATGGCGTTCATAACATTCTGCGGCTTTATCGACAAGAGCCAAGCGGCCAACTTTCTTGACAACAACTGGGGCGAAACGTAAGTTGAGTGATGGATATCACTTAATTGCCACGGAGGCATTCATGGCGCGTCCGGAAAGAGCCGGGATTGCACATAGCACGGTAACCTACCGCGGGTTACGGGATTGGATCGACCAGGTTGAAAAATTGGGCGAGCTGCTCAAGGTCAACAGCGCCCACTGGGATCGGGAAATGGGAGCGATCACACAGATGCTCACCGAAGGCGGCAAAGGCAAAGCCTCGGCAATCCTGTTCGATGAAGTACCCGGCTATCCGAAAGGCTACCGGACGCTCTACGGCCAGTTTTCAACGATCAAACGTGTCGCTTTGACGCTGGGTTTACCGCTCGAATACGAGCGCAAGGCTGATATCGTCAAGGCTTACCACCACGTCATGACCGATATGAAACTGATCAAGCCGAAGATGGTCAAGAGCGGAGCGATCTTCGAAAACGTGTTGGAAGGCGACAAGGTCAACGTGCTCAAGTTACCGGTGCCGATCCACCATCAATTGGACACCCACCGCTACATCGGCACCGCCGACATGTGCATTACCAAAGACCCCGACGCCGAATGGTATAATTTCGGCGCCTATCGCTGCGAAGTCTACGACGAGAAAACCATCGGGTGCCAGATCACCGAAGGCAAGCACGGCAGAATTCACCGGGACAAATATTTTGAGCGCGGGCAGAGCTGCAAATTTGCCATCGTCTGCGGTCAGGATCCGCTGCTATACTTGCTGTCAGCCAGCCCGCTGCCGAGCGGCGTGTCCGAGTACGATTTCGCCGGCGGTATCCGCGGCGAACCCATTGAAGTTGTGAAAGGGCCGTTTACCGGCTTTCCGCTTCCCGCTGACGCCGAGATCGTCATCGAAGGCGAGGCCGTGCCGGGAGAGACGAAACCGGAAGGCCCGTTCGGTGAGTGGATGGGTTACTATTCTGACGACGTTGTGCCGCGGCCCTATTTGAATGTGAAGACGGTGCTGTATCGGAATAACCCGATTCTGACCTGCGCGCCGCAACATAAGCCCGTCGACGAAACCGGATTACTCAAAGGCATCGCCGGCGCCGCGGAAATCTGGAACGCTCTGGAAGCGTGCGGCCTGCCGGAAATCATCGGGGTTTGGAATCACGAAGGCGCCCCCGCAACCCGCTTTACGGCGATTCAGATCCGCCAACGCTATCCGGGCCACGCGCGCAACGTCCTCCATGTCGCGTCCAACTGTATGGCGGGCGCCTACAATGGTAAGTGGACGGTGGTGGTCGATGACGACGTTGATTGCTCCGACATGGACCAAGTGCTTTGGGCCATGGGCACGCGCTTTGATCCGGTAACCGATATTGATATCGTGCAAAAGGCCTGGTCGTCGGGACGCGATCCGATGTTTTTGCCGGGAAACTTTAACAACCGTATTCTGATCGATGCCTGCATCCCCTATAACAAGAAGCTGCGCGGCGAATTTGCCAAGGTTGTCGAAGTACCGGAAGACGCGCGCGCACAGTTAAAAGCGAAATTTCCCGAGATCTTCAAATCACGGGCATAAGAGACGAGGAATCGAGAGTGGTCTTTGCAAGTTGGCGCGGTGTGGTGGGCGTCGTGAAACCGACGCACCGGCCGGGATCTCTGGAGGAGTTTATCCGTCTCGTGCCCGAGGGCATCGGCGTGGTACCGGTTTATTTAAACTTTCAGCGTGGCACCGAAGACGAATTTCGCGCCGCGTTAAACGCCGTCCATGAGAAAGTAGCGGAATTGGCGAAGGAGGGAGTCGATCTGATCCACCCCGAAGGCGCGCCGCCGTTCATGGTGCACGGCTTCAAAGGCGAAGAGAAGATCACCAAAGAGTGGGAAGCCGAGTTTAAAATTCCCATCGTCACGGCCGCCCAGACACAAGTCGAAGCATTGCGTGCCCTTGGTGTTAAAAAGTTCGTCGGCGTGACGTATTTCGTTGGCAGTATCAACGATATCTTCACTCGCTACTTTCGAGAAGCCGGATTCGAAGTTTTGGCCATGGAAGGAATGGAAGTGGCCTTCGCCGACGTCGGCCGCTTGGCGTCGACGGAAATTTACGCGCACACGCGCAGGGCTTTTCTAAAACATCCGGGCGCCGATGGCATCTACATGCTCGGCACCGGGTGGCGCTGCCTCGACATCATTCATCTGCTCGAAGAAGACTTGCAGGTGCCGGTGGTGCATCCGGTTCCGGCGCGAGTCTGGTCGATTGAGAAACGGCTGCATGTTCGGCAGCCGGTGAAAGGGTTTGGAAAACTCTTGGAAGAGATGCCGTAGAGGTCAGTCGTCACTTTCGGTACCGGGTGTGTCATTTCGAGGTCCTTCGACATACTGGATAGACTCCGCCGAGAAATCTATCTTCGAGAAAGATCTCTCACTTCGACAGACTGTGTGAAAACTCTATCGGAGCCCTTCGACGGCGCTCAGGGCGAACGGCTAAGTGCTTAATTTCAAATGAAGCGATTACGTTCGTGGTGAGCCCGTCGAACCATGAACGTAGTTTTCACACAGTCTGGCGTTCGAGATGACAGAGCACTGCGGTGATTCGAACAAGTGGTTTTCACTCCCTGTATAAAAACTAGAACTTGCCTTCTTTCTCCAGCTTCCTCACAAATCGCTCGTCTACCAAATCTTCGGCTTTGAGCTTGCGAATCTTTTCGTTGGTCATGCCCAACAAGCGAATGACATTACGGATGCCGTCGACGCGCGGGAATATGCGGCGCTCGTACAGACCGGGGAGGCTTTCATAACCTTCCACAGCCAGTTCGACTTTCGGCAATCTCAGCCCTTTGGCAAGGCTCTTCAGGACCGCCGGTTTGTTGTCAGGTTGGGCGATAAATCCCATCGAATCGACGATGCCGCGGAGCACGTTCTCGACGATTTCCGGTGACGAGTTGATGAAGCGCCGTGTCGTCATGACTCCCGTGCTTTGGAAGGGAATGGGAAGCTCCGCCAAGTCGGCGAGATTGGTAAAGCCCCGGCTTTTGAGC
>DASPXM010000073.1:0-11185 GCA_035637295.1 Verrucomicrobiia bacterium | reverse complement strand
GCCTTCGACATTGGTATAGCCAGTGCCGTCGCCTTCGACGACAAAACGGAGCGCCGCCGCCGTGTGGCGGTGGCATTCGGCGCGCTCGCCCGGTTTGACCAGTTGAATCGACATCTGCAGCGTGCGCGACGTCGCTTTCCTATGGGTCAGCGATGGATTGACGAGCTGCACTGTTCGGCGATTCGCGGCGTCATCGACGCCGCCGAGTTTCACCACCTCGCCGGATTCCATCAGGCATGAATAGATCACCGACCATGGCCAGACATGGGCAACAAGATCCGGATTTTGCTCACGGGTCTGCCAATGTCCACCGAGAGAATACTGCGCCAGGCGCGCGTGGAGCGCCAATAGTTCGGCGCTTTCAGGCACGCTATGATTGTCGCTCATGGAATCCCCTCCTATGCTGGTCAATGATCGTTGACTGGGCGAATGTAGAATCATCCCGCGTTGAGGTCAAGGGAGAGGAAAGCGCTGGAATGATGGAGTAGTGAATAAAAGACGCTTGTGTTTCTCCGCAGACCGCCATTAAGATGACGGTCGATCTTCCCAGGGGTATGAAAGGAGGCTCAAATGTCGTCTGGAACATGGCGCGGAACAGTCGGTGTAGTGAAACCAACTTACGGCTCGGGCTCATTGGTAGAGTTCATCCGACTTCTGCCGGAAGGCGTCGGATGCATTCCCATGTACGCCGGGATCAAGGAACATTCCGAGAGTGGATATCTCGGCGCGTTGGAAACCTATAACGCTAAGGTCGCCGAGCTTGCCGAAATCGGCGTCGATCTGATTCACCCCGAAGGCGGGCCGCCGTTTATGGTGCGGGGCCATAAGGCAGAGCAGGAAATCGTCGGCGGCTGGGAAGAAAAATACAAAATTCCCATTTTCACGTCTGGGATCTCACAAGCCGAAGCGCTGCGCGCCTTAGGGATCAAGAAATTCGTCGGCTGTACCTACTTCAGAGACAATAAACTCAACGCGCTATTTGCACGCTACTTTAGCGATGCGGGTTTTGACGTGTTGGGGATGGAAGGAATGGATACGACGCCGTACGAAGCAGACAAGATCTCACCGGAGACGATCTACCAACACCTCAAATCGTCATTCACCAAGCATGCGTCGGCGCAGGGAATTTACCTACTAGGCTCAGGTGCGTGGCAAGTGAAAGACATTGTCGACGTGGAAAATGACCTCGGTGTTCCCGTCGTTCATCCCGTCGCTGCGCGCGTTTGGTATGTGCAAAAGAAGTTGCGCGTTAGGAATCCAATCAAAGGCGCGAGTCGGTTGTTGGAAGAGGTACCGTAGGTGTATGGGGAATGATTTAGACTCTGGAGCAAGTTTGTAGGATGGGTTGAGGCGCGAGCGAGCGCCGATACCCATCAACTTCTGCCATGACCCGGATTGAAGAATGATGCGGTATCGCATCGCTCCACCCATCCTACGGATCAGGATTTTTCCTAATCCAACTGGCTCCACTCCGTGAATTCTTCGAGGCCGAGTTTGTCCAGCGTATCTTTGAACGGCCTCCCGGTTCTCTCGTGTCTGCCGGACAAGCGATAGTATTCCCAAATCATGTCCGGCAACCACTTCGCAATTGTAAAACCTTTGTACTTGCCGTCGGGGATCGGTTCTAAGAATCGCGGGCCAACATCTTGCCAGTCGAAATCGGCGATCCAACCACGCTGGGTGCCGAAGAGGCTTTGGAGAATCATGCTGCGGTGACCCGCGTCGAGCGCCTCGTCCATGGTAAAATTCCAACCGGTGATCGCGTTGAAGGCGTCAACGATGCTGTTGAGACCGTCGGGCTTTTGATTCATTTGAGCGAACCAGCAACCGCCGAAGATGCCGGTGAATTGCCGATATTGCTCCGAGAGTACATGCGACCAAGCCCAGCCATCGGGATTGTCGGCACTGAGTGGGCCCCAGTTTTCACGATGGCGCAGATCTGGCGGCGGCTTTGTCGAACCCCCGCCTTGGGGTTTCATGCCGCCGCTGGCGACCAGTTCGCGCAACATTTGTCCGAGCATGGGACGCCACTCGTGCATCGCCGGAGTGCCGCCTTTGGTATGCACCGCCCACTTGGGCGCGTCGCCGCCGATCGCTTCCGCAAGTTGCTTCGGCCCTTCGGCGAGCAAATTTCCCAGCCACCCTTCGCGCCGCGCCGCCATATCGAGCAGTTTTTCCACCGCGTCGACATCGCCCCATTCGAGCTTCAACCCGTTCGTCTTCTCCGGACCGAGCAGGCCTTTTTCCCAGGCTTCGAAGGCCACACCGGCGCCGCAAGAAAAATGGCTGCACTCGATGCCGAGATCGTTAATGCGCTCGGCAAGGTAGAGCGCCGAGTTGCCTTTGATGCCGAGATTGAAAAAGGTGTCGAGCCACTCACCGCCGGCGTTGAAATGAAGCAGCGTGCCTTTGTGCCGCCCTTCGCCGATGGTCGCATCCCAGGGACATAGTCGAGCGCACTGAAAGCAGGGACGAAGGACGACATCGTTTTGGTCGAAGCCTTTGATGTGAGCGGGCGAGAGCTCCGTGCTGCGCCAGTTTAAATTATTGAGCGCGCCCCAAGCTTCGCCGTGACCATACTTGGTCTTTTTCTTTTTTACGTCGTGTTGTTCGAGTAGTTTGCGCCAACGCCAACCGGCGTCGACCAGCTTCGCCTTGTCGCGATGGCTTGGTCGCTTCGTGCCGTGAACGACGATCGCCTTGAGTTTTTTCGAGCCCAAGACTGCGCCGCCGCTGTGAGCGGCGAAGTGATTGTAGTCGTTGGCCAGCATCGCGGCGCGATTCAAGTTCTCGCCGGCGGGGCCGATGCAGAGCACCTTTGCATCTTGATGGCCGACCGTGTCGCGCAAGCGATCTTCAGTCGCGCGTGTGCCCAAGCCCCAGAATTGCGCCGCGTCGCGCAGCTCGGCTTCGCCTTCATCGATGTAGAGATAAACCGGCTTCACCGCTGCGCCATTGAGAATGATTCCGTCGTATCCGGCGGCCTTGAGATACGTGCCCCAGTAGCCGCTGGTCGCGCCCCGTCCCAGAGTATTGGCCGTGAGCGGGCTTAAATAGACCGCAGTCATCTTCGTGCCGCCGGGAGTAAAACCGTTGCCTGTCAGCGGGCCGGTCATTATGACGACAATATTTTCCGGACCGAATGGCGTTGCATTGAGCGGCAGCTCTTTCAACAAAATGTACAGAGCGAGCGCTTGCCCCCCGATGAATTTTTTCAAGATCGGTTCTTCAGGCAAATATTCATCGCGCAGCGTGCCGCCGGTTAAGTCGACCCGCAGGATCTTGCCCATGTAACCGCCGGGAAGGGGAGTGGTGCGCTGAGTTGGGAAAAGACTCATGGTGGCAAAAACCTTTCTATCTTTTGGATGTCATTTCGAGCCGAAGCCGAGAAATCTGAAGCGCAAGATCTCTCACTTCGTTCGAGATGACAAGCCATAGGTTGATGATCGGTCCGTCAATAATGCCGCACCTGCGAGCTCGCGCGTTGCGAGTACCGCTGTTGATTTAACGTGCACTAAAGATCGCGCGCATCTCTTCGCCGGCGGGGCCGTACTCTTTAGCCAGGCGTGGATCGCTGGCGTATAGCTTTACGTTGCGCAGTGAAAACACTTGCGGGTCGATGTCACGGTGACTCGGGATCCGGCCCTGATCCCGTAGCATCCGTTGCCCCTCAGGGGAAAGTATGAAGCTCATAAGTAGTTTTCCCGCGCTCGGGTGCGGCGCGGCCTTTACTAAGGCGATGGGATGTACGTAGGTGATCACCGGCTCGTCGAAGACATACTGAACCGGTCCGCCTTGGCCTTTGATGCGCGCTGCGATGTGCGCGTACGTATTGCTGACGGCATGAAACTCGCCCGCGGCGAGGAGCTGGGCTGTAATATTATGACCGTCGCGCACGCCCGGCTGCTGTGCGGCGAGTGCCTTTATGTAATTGCGCGCTTTTTCTTTGCCCCATCGTCGCTGCAGATTCACGTACCACTCCGGATCTTGGAGATTGACGCCGATCCGGCCCTTCCATCGGGGCGCGAGGAGATCTTCATATTTCTTGGGGGCGTCGTTCGGGCGCACGAGTTGGGTATTGTAGGCCATCGAGTTGAGCAGTGAATGAACGTTGATCCAGTGACCTTCGGGGTCCTTGAAACCAGGGTCGTACGCAGCTGCTTCCGGGGGAATAAACTTTTGGGTGAGGCCCGACTCTTTCATCAGTTGCAATTGAAAACCCGCCGCAGTCACGAGGTCGACCGCGAACCGTCCGGCTTTGGCCTCGGTGGCCGCGCGCTGCAAGACTCGCTCGCTTGTGCCGCGGTAGAACGACGGCTTGATGGACGGATACTTTTTCTTGAAGGCGTCGACTAAGGTTACGATTTGCTCGTTGTTGAGCGAACTGTAGAGCACCACCTCGCCCTCGGCCTTGGCGGACTCTTCGAGCGTGGCGGCGCGCGCGCTCGCGACAGATAAGACCAATAGGACGTATAGGACAAATAGTCGTCGAATCATCGTGGTGCACGTGCGTGCTCAAACATGACCGACAAAGAGATCATCCATCGGCAACATCGTTTTCATCAGGCCTTGTTCGATTTGGTAGCGGTTGAGAGCGGCCAAAGAGCGCTTCTCGTTTTGGCCCATGACGTAAGCGTAAGGATCTTCGCCCAGCACGTCGCGTTCCTTCGCGTAGCCGGCGATTTCGTCGGCTTCCATGTACGGCGCGGCTGCGTCGCGGGCTTCCATGAAGACGCGCGTCAGTTTCGCCGGAAAGGCCGGATACCGTTCGGCTATTTCGCGGCGGATCGACAGGACATGCATGATCGGGTTGATGCCGGTTTGTTTGGTGTAGCGAATGATTTCATCATTGTCTTGGAAGAGCGGTTTTACTCCGGGGTAGGCGGCCATCATCTTCGGTGTTTCACCGCCGCCGAATAGTCCCAAGTAGCCCGAGTCGCCGGGGACGATGGCGCCGTGCAGCGCGCCTTCGCTGAGCATTTTGGAAAGTTGCAGCTTCTCCTGCCCGAACGGCGGTGGCGGCTCGATGCGCTCCACTTTTACCGGCAGCTCATGACCGATGAAGACTTCTCTGCCGGAGACAAACCACTGCATGTCGGTCGTCTTGATATTGTGCGCATCGAGCAGATAACCGCGAGCCCAAACGACGGCAGTGGCGCCGTAGCGGAAGCAGCCGAATTTTTTGCCTTTCAGCTCTGACGGATGCTCTAATTTTCCTTCGCAATGATAGATATTTCTCTGGCGCGGGCCGCGCTCGAAGAAGACCGGAATTGCCAGCAGCGGTTGGCCTTTTTCAATGGCGCGGAGCAAGCTCGCCGCCGAGCATTCGCCGACGTCCCACTGACCGTGAAGATATTTGTAGTGACGCTCGCCCGAGGTCGTGAAGTTCGGGTCGATGTCGAGCTCATAACCTTCGACGCCGACCTTGCCATCGATGAGCGCGCGGCAGCGCGGGTGATCGGGCAGGCCGAAAGTGATTTTAGGTTTGGCAGGCATGAGAAGTTCCTTTCTTATTGAACGGCCGTTCAAGGTCTAGTGTCCAAATGGTTCCAATTGTTCCAGGTTTCAAACGTTCCAGTGGTTCCGGAGACGATTGGAACTTTTGGAACGAATGGAACGTCTGGAACTATAATTTATTATCTGGCTCCCCCGAATATTTCTCGATAGCGATTGCCGATCGCCTGGTATCTTTTTCCTATATCGAAAATGTTGGGCATGCGCACGTCCTGACCTTCTAGCAGTTGGCTCTCCGGCGATTTGACCTTGGCGTGGGCGGGCATGCGGTTGGTGCCGACGACGATCTTTTGCCCTTCCTCTGAAAGCAGATAATCGATAAACAACGCGCCGGTATAAGGCCGCGGCGCATTGGCGCTCATGAAGACCAGACTGGGACTCAAAAAATAGGGCTGCATCGGGGCGAACGATAGCGGCGCTCCTTGTTTGCCCAGCGTGAGCACGGAATTCAAGTTCGTCTCAACCGCCATGTCGAATTCTCCCGCTGCGACCAACTGCGTCATCAGACGTCGCCCACGCTGGTGCGAAATGTTTTGCTCATTCAGACGCTTCATGAAACGCAGTCCGGCCTCTTCGCCGAGATATTGAAGAATGGTCCCGAACCAGACGTAAGACTGGCTATCCATCGTGAGCTTACCTTTCCAGCGCGGCTTCAGGAGATCTTCGACCGCGCGCGGCGCCTCATCCTTCTTAACTTGGCGCGTATTGTAGGCGCTGACCATGACGTTGGTCATGTAGGCGGTCCACAAGCCCTCTTTGTCCTTGAATCCGTCGCGGTAGTATTCTTGCTCCGGTGAGCGATAGCGCGCCGCGATTTTTTTATCGATCAGCGCTAGCACGCCCAACTGCCCGCTCAAGACGACGTCGGATAGAGGTTTTCCTGCCCGCGCTTCCAAATCGATGCGGGTAATGATTGCGGCACCGGAGAAGTGGACACTCGCCGCTTTCGTGCCAGGATAACGTCTCATAAATCCTTCGGTGAGCGGTTTCATCGCAGAGACATCCATGTTGGCGTAGATTACCGCTTCGCCTTCACCTTTTGCCGCCTCGTGCAAACGTTGCTGGCGCTCCTGCACCGGAACCTTTTCTAAAGAGGCGAGTTTAGATTCTGCGGTTTGCGCGCCGCCGGTACCCGGTCCTAGGAGATTGCATGTCATCACGATGGTTACCATCACATGGGGTTGAATAATGACGCCATGCCCACAGAGGAGAGACACGATTAGTATTCTCTTCACGCTTTGCAGCATTGGCTCAGATGTAGCCCTTTTCGCGAAAGTATTTCTTCGCTCCCGGATGCAGCGGAATATTTAGTTGGCCCGCTTCGCCGCCGCAGCAGAACTCGTGCATGGTCATTGGGCGTTTATCGAAATGATCGACGGGAATTTGCTCATGGCAGAGATCGACGGATTTAGCCATATTGTAGGCAATGGTGGAGGGAAGGTCGGCATGGCAGAAAAAAGTCCAGCCGCTGAAATCGACGGTTTTGATGTCTTCATCCAGCTTGGGATAGTGCTCGCGCGTCAGCATGGCGCTGGGAAAACCGATTTTTTGCATGTGGCGCTCAGGGGTTTCATCGATCGGCAAGAAACGCATCCCTGAATCGAGAGCCAGTTGCCCCCAGCTTTTCACGCCTTCGTCGAAGACGGCGTCGGCTTTGCCGGATACGATATGATCCTTGCGATCATTGCTGCTCGGTGAAGAAACTTCCATTACTTTGCCGCGCCAGCTTTCGATGTCACGAAAACTCATGCCATAGGCTTTGAGCACTTCCTCAATGGCGTAGGCGGTGGTTTGCAGCTTTATCCGGCGGCGCGTTGAGATGCGCAAAGGATATTTTTGCGCCCTAATGTCCTCAAGAGATTTTATTCCGGTCTCTTTGCGCACGGCGAAGATCAGCCGGTCCCAGGTCGGAAAGACGCCGATGGCGCGCAGCGGAATCTTTTGCTTGTAGAAGCCGCGACCGAGGTAGGCCATCGCCGCAAGCCCCACAGGATTGCCGAAACCGAAATCGTATTTCTTTCTGTCCACCAGAATCGCCGGCCCCGTGCCGCCCAGTTCAGAGTCGCGCCAGCCCATCGCCACGGCGAGCTGCGACTGCGGCGGCAGCTCGACATTGTTGAAAAAAGTAAACGCGACGACGTTGGCGATATCAACGCGCTTCGAAGTCGCTGCGATGGATAGTTTGATGGGCTGTTTCATGAATCGTTCTCCTGCGAATTAACCGGGTGCGGATTCGTCGGCGTTTATGCCTCTTAGCGTGGGCTATTTGCTTGGGTCAGGGCGACCGGCCGGTCGCCCCTACAGTGAATAATATAGGTTAGGTTGCTTGCCGCGCGCGCCTGCCGCCTGGTCTGGGAAAGTGAAGCTCGAGATAGTTGCCTTCGGAATCGAACATATAAATGGTATTGCCGCTGTCTCGCTCTACACTGCGATGAAACTTTCCTATCTCTTTAGCCGTCTTCAACGCTTCGTCGTAATCTTCCCAGGCCATATCAAACGCCTGGTGAAAAATACCGTCTTCATCCAAAGCATCGCGCTCGATTGGTGTAGGTCGTTCGAAGAGTACGATATCGTCGGTGCCGCAACGCAGACGGTCAAGTTTTTGAAAGATGCCGCGAATCGGCAAGGCATCCGGGTTATTCGGGTTGCCGCCGACACGGTCGACGTAGTCCATGCCCAATACTTCGGTGTAGAATTTCTTAGCGCGATCCAAATTATCCACCGGTATACCCATGTGATAGACCTTCTGTAGCTTCATCGCTAAACTCCTTTCTCGATCAGTTTGCGGGCGTGATTTTCATCCTAAGTTGTTAGGCTGTCAAGTCGTCTGATCGCAACGGACCAGTTCGAGGCTGCGACACCCGATAAAAACATTGGGTGACAACATCGGAATATTGTTGGAAACACCTGTCGATGCCGCAGGGCTGCCACACGGAGTTAAAATGTCATGCCGGCCCTTCGATGGGACTCAGGATAAACTCCAGCCGGCATCCAGGTTAGTTTCCTGAGCACGCGCAAGAACTGGATTCCCGGCCTCCGCCGGAATGACGGAGAAGAAGCCGACTCGTAGCGAAATGACTGGTTATGTCGATTGATTCCGACTGATTCTTCGGTCTATGATCTGCCATCAGATGGCTCAAACTTTCTTCAAAGTATTGGCGCCACAGGAAGCTTTTCGACGCTTGCTCGCCGTCGAGCCGGTCGGTACGGAGCGGATTCCGTCGGTCGAGGGGCGCGCGCGTGTGTTGGGAGACGATCTACATTCCGCGGTGGACCTGCCGCATTTCCATCGCGCAGCGATGGATGGCTACGCGGTAAAAGCCAAAGATACTTTCGGCGCGAGTCAGAGTCTGCCGGCTTACTTAAAGCTCGCCGGTGTCGTGGAAATGGGCAAGGAGGCGAGGCAACCCCTGGCCACGGGCGAGGCGATGCGGATTTCAACCGGCGGTATGATGCCGCCGGACAGCGACGCGGTCGTCATGGTCGAATATACCGAAGAAGTGGCGGGACCGCTGGTGGAAATTCATCGCGGCGTGTCGCCGTGGCAAAACGTCATTCAAATCGGCGATGATATCAAAGAAGGCGAATTGGTTTTTTGCCGCGGCCGGCGCCTGCGCGCCCATGATCTCGGCGCGCTCACCGGCGTCGGCATTTCTTCGATCCCCGTCTACAAACGACCGCAAGTGGCGTTGATTTCGACCGGCGATGAAATCGTTGACGCCGATACGGAACCGCAGCCAGGACAAGTAAGGAATATCAACCAACATTCTCTCGCCGGCTTGATCGAAGAATGCGGCGGCAAGCTAAAGGATTGGGGCGTGATCCGCGACGATCGCAACGAGCTCACCAAAGCGATTGGCGAAGCTCTAGCGTGGGGTGACTTGGTGCTTCTCTCAGGCGGCAGCTCGATGGGCGCAAAAGATATCGCCCTGGAGACTATCTTGTCGTTTCCCGATTCGGAATTCGTTTTCCACGGCATTTCCATCGCGCCGGGCAAGCCAACGATTTTTGCAAAGGCTTGCGGCAAGCCGATTCTTGGTCTGCCCGGATATCCGGTTTCGGCGCTGGTGATTTTCGATCTTTTCGCTGCGCCGATGATTCGTCGCTTGGGCGGTGAGAGCGCGGCAACCGTGAGCCGCTTCGCAAAGACGGTGAAGGCAACATTGAAGACCAACATCGCCTCGCAGATCGGCCGTGAAGATTACGTGCGAGTGACCTTGGAACGCGAATCGAATCGCTACGTTGCTACGCCGCTGCCGAGCAAATCCGGCGCGATTTTCACGCTCGTCAAGGCCGACGGGATGGTACGCATTGATATGAATCAAGATGGCTTGGAGCAGGACGAAGAAGTGGAGGTTATTCTCTTCTAGTCAACCCATCATGAGACATCTGCGTGTCCATATCATTTCTGTCGCGGCGATTATTTTCTTTTTCACAAGCAGCTGGATCTTGGCGGCGGACAAGCTGCGGCTCGCTTACGTCAGTCCCAGCGTAACGCTATCTTTGCCTTGGGTGGCCAAAGAAACCGGCATCCTCGCCAAGTATGATTTGGCTGCCGAGGTCGTGCTCATCACCGGCAGTCCGAGATTGGTCCAGTCGCTCATCGCGGGTGACGTCGATGTCGTTTTTGCCGGTGTCACCGCATTGATCCGCGCGCGCTCGCGTGGAGCCGAAGTCGCTATCCTCGGCGCGTCGGCCAATCTTTCCAGCCAAAAACTTATGGTCAGCCGCAGTTCGAAGATTCGCCGTCTGGAAGACGTGAAGGGCGCAATCATCGGCGTTTCTCAATACGGTTCAGAAGCCGACACCTTCGCGCGCAATGCATTGGCAACGGCCGGTTTGAAGCCCGACAAGGATGTTACAATTCTGCAGCTGGGCGGCCATCCGCAGGTGGCCGCTGCGATGGCGGCGGGAAAACTGGAAGCGGGCGTCTTGGGCGGTCTGGCGGCGCTCACCGCCGAAAAATCCGGGGCGCGACTCATCACCAGCGCTGTTGAACTGAAGCTTCTTTCTCCTTCCGGCACTTTCGCGACGACACGCGGTTTGATTCAGCGCAAACGCAGGGTCGTCGAGCGGCTCATGCGCTCGTTCGTCGAAGCGATTCATTTTCTTAAGACCAACCGGAGCGGCGCGATCGCGGCGATGCAAAAGTACATGGGCGGCTTGAGCGCGGAAGAGGCGACGTATCTTTACCAGGAACAGATCGATCTCTTGGAAGCCTTGCCCGCGCCCAACGATAAAGCGATCCAGGCGGTGCTCGAACGAGAGAGCGATCCGAAGGTGAAGAATCCCGCGCCCGCCGATTTCGTCGACGCGAGTTTTTTTAAAGAGATCGAAAAGAGCGGTATGATCGAACAGCTCTATCGCAAATAGTGAAGGAGCATACACCCTTTGACTGGGCTCAGGACGAACCGCTATACGTTGGAACGGAAATGAGCGCCAACAACTCGTGGCGATCGATTGAACCGTTAGCCTAGCGTCTGCATGATAAAGATAAGTGTGAGTCATTATCAACTGTCCGACATGAAAGGAGATAACCATGGCACGCATTCGACACATCGCATTACTCACGAAGGACACTGAAAAACTAGCCGAGTTTTACAGAGCCTCCTTCGGTCTTAACGAGGTCGCCCGCAGCGGTGAAGGCAGCGAACATGGGAGAGCGATCTAT
>DASPXM010000072.1:0-27922 GCA_035637295.1 Verrucomicrobiia bacterium | reverse complement strand
TCTCAGCCGGCAATTGGGCGGGCACAAGCACGAAGAGATCGGCAAAACGGTGGGACTAGGGAAACCCTCATCGGTGAGCTCGGCCTATTTGCTGATGAAAGAGCGAGTAGCGAAAGAGAAAGAGCTTCACCAAAGAGTTCGAAGGATTGAAGAAGCATTGACAAAAAGCAAAAAGCGGACTTGACCCCCTTTGCCGGATCCCCCTTTGCCGGACCCGCGGACTGAACGCCTCCACTTCGCTTTTCGATCACCCGGATCTCGGCCGAGAATTCCTAAAGCGGCTCTTCGGCGAAATGGAGGTGGCAATTTCCGGCAACCGCCGCCACGGGACGGACTGGCTTTCCTCCGGCAAATATCAGGTCTGTTTTGCCTGTCGAGATATCGAGCGCGCGATTCAGCAGGGATTGCCCGTCGGAGAAGTCGATCCCTCGACGTTGAAGGAAGCCGCCGGCGAGATCGGCGGCGGGAGCAGCAGCGTTCTGGCTTTTTTGGACAAGGCGCCGCATCCCAACGCCGCAAAAGTTTTCGTCAACTGGTTTCTCTCGCGCCAGGGACAAATCGTCTGGCAACGAGTGATGAACAAAGTCGTCCTGGAAGGTTCCGACTCGATGAGAATCGATATTGCCAAAGACGACGTGCTTGCTGATGCCAGGCGCGTCGCCGGGCGTCACTACCGCGTGATCGGTTTCAGAGATCCGAAACCGGTGCTGCAGTTTCTCGATGAAACTTTGAAGTAGGAAACGTCCTTTGACCAAACTCAAGTCTGGAGGGATGCTATGACCGATTAGGTCAAGGCAGCCTGAGATCAGGCCTGAGGATTGACTAACTCGCCTTCCGCATCTCGCCAGCGAAAATTTATTGGACGGAGGAAAAGGGGGTTGGGAGCGGTTGGGAGTCTTTTCTTGACGAGCGAGATGGTAATGCGATACATGCGATGATTAAATGCCACGTCGACCTCGCCTTGCAACTGGTGGGATAGCCCATCATGTACTGAATCGACGTGTGGGTCGGTTGGAGTTATTCGAGAAGCCCTCCGATTGTTTCAGTGTTTAAAAAAAATTCTCGCTGAAGCCCATCGTCAGACCGGCATACGCATCGCGGCGTATTATTTGATGCCAAATCCATCTTTTTAGCTGCAAAAACCGCGAACCAAAATTTAGTATGGAGGAATCATGGACTTCACCCGTTTTGCTCACGTGAGACCCACGCCTTTTGAAACTTGGGTGCAGGCCGAAGGCCTGAAAGTAATTACGACCCACACGGTCCCCGACGTTTTAACCGTAGAGCTGGAACCGTGGAAGCGGACCGGCTGCTTGGGCGCGCTGTTGGATATGACCCACGACCCCTCGGAGAAGGCCATGATCAACAACCAGGGGACTACTCGTTATATTGTCGAGATACCGCCGGGAGGTACCTTCAAACCCGAAAAGCACATGTATGAGGAGATCTTCTACGTCGTGAAGGGGCGCGGCGCCACCGTTGTCTGGAACGAAGGAACCCCAAAACTCACCTTGGAATGGGAGGAGGACGCCGTCTTTGCCATACCCTTGAATACGTGGCACGAGATCCACAATGGAAGCGGATCGGAGTCCGTTCGGCTCTACGCGGCTAGCAACATGCCGACGCCCTTCAATCTCTACGGCAGCCCGGAATTCGTCTTCAACTGCGCCAACACCTTCAACGACCGGTTCGACCCCAACGACGAAACGTTTTTCAGCCGCAAGGCGACGAAGCTTGAGGATCGGCTATTGCAGTCGAACTTCGTCCCCAGCGTGACAAAGTTGGCCCTCGACAATTGGGCATACCGCGGGCCAGGCACCAATATGCATGTCCTGATGGCCGGCGGCCGCTTCGTTTGCCATGTATCGGAGTTTCCGCCGGCGTCCTACAAGAAGGGACACGGCTTCGTGGACGGACAGGCAACCGGCGGTCGCAACAGAACCGGTCTCACCAACGAGAACAGCTATCTCTTTCTCAGCGGCGAAGGCTACGACCTCCAGTGGAAGCCGGGAGTAATGCCGGGGCCGGGAGTGCCATTCGAGCGGTTCAACTTCAAAAGGGGCGCGCTGATGACGAACGGGCAGGCGGGCCATCAGCATTTCAACCCCAGCAATGAAGCCGCGCGATACCTCGTGCTGCGCTATGGCAATAATCGCTTCGGCCTGCGCGAAGGGCAAATGCCGGCGGGTAAGAATCCGGAGCGATGGCGCAGGCCGCAGATCGAGTACAAGGATGAGCAGCCGGAAATCCGGGTTTTGTTCGAGGAGGAGTGCCGAAAGCGCGGAGTGACATCCAGGATGTCTGCCTTATGAGCGTTCAAATCGTTCGCCGGCGAGCGGCGGTTCAAAGTTCAAGATTCAATCGATGCGTTTAAAGTTGATAATGAGATTGGCAACAAACAATTTCCTGGCGGGTCGCCGCGCCTTAACGCTGCCACTTAAAGTTATGTAGAAGAAAAAGGGGAACGCCGATGGGAAAGATAACCGTGACAAGGACCTATCATATTGGCATACCGGTAAACGACATTGAGCGGGCGGAGAAATTTTATGTGGACGTCCTGGGAATGAAAGTCAAAGGTAGGGGGGCCGGAGAAAGGGAATCGAACAGGCCATTTTTTGAGCTTCTCGGTTATTGGCCGGAAAACCTGCGGCTGGAGACGGCCAAAGGAGATATGGAGGTGGTCTTGTTCGAGCGTCCAAAGCCGATCGAGCGAGATTGGAAAGAGGACAGCTTCTGCCACACCGCATTCTCGACCAGCAAAGAAGATTTCGATCTGGCGCTGGAGAAGATGAAGGAATGGGGTGTGCGGCTCCATCTGGGGCCCATTGGCTACCGAGGCGGGCGAACGCTTTACTTTTTCGATTCCGAGGGAAACTATTTACAGCTCGGCGACAGAGGATAGCAGGCGTTCGCTCATGAAGACCCAGATCGCTTACCGGGCCAAGCCCGGGAGGTGACAAATGAAAGTTAGTAATTGTTGCCGCAAATTTCTGTCTGGTGAAGGGCTGGTTGTGAGTTTTCTGCTGATGGCACAGGAAGTCAGCGCGCAGGGCGATTTCTACAAGGGCAAGACGATCAAGCTGGTGGCCGCGACTCAGGCCGGTGGAACCTCCGACATGCGCATTCGAGCCATCCTGCCGTTTCTGGAAAAGTACATACCGGGAAACCCTACTTTCGTTGTGGAATACATGCCGGGCGGGAGAGATCGCAAGGCAGCTAACTATTTATACAACACGGCTCGGCCCGATGGGCTTACCATCGGCGGCCTTGGTGGCGGCTTCGTCTCCAACGCCGTCGCTGGCGAAGCGGGGGTGATGTACGACATCGACCGATTCATCTATCTGGGTTCCGGATTTAGCCGGTTTAGTGCGGTCTTCGTCACGCGCAGGGATGCAGGGCTAGACAGTCTGGAGAAGCTTCGGACCGTTTCTGGGGTACGGATCGGAGCAGATTCCGTAGGCCATCATCATTACATCGTCGGCGGATCTTCGCCTGGATCGGTGGGCTCAAGGATCCGAGATTCGTCACGGGCTACTCTGGACCCGAAGTGGACCTGGCGCTCTTACGGGACGAGCTGGATGCCCGGTCACAGGGTGGGCACTCGATCATTGCGCGAACGCCGGAGTGGATCGAAAAAGGCCTGGTCCACTTTCACGCCATATTCGAGATCCCTAGAGGATTCAGAGACAAACATCCGCTGTTTGAATCGCTGCCCTCGTTTGAAAGCCGCACCCGAACCGATGTGCAGAGAAGGGTCCTAGCGATGTACCGCAACTTCCGGCTGACCGGTTCGCCTTTTGTGCTCCCGCCCGCAACGCCCAAGGAGCGCACCGAGATGATAAAAGATGCTTTACGCAAGGCGTTCAATGACGCCGAGTTCTTAAAAAAATTTCATCAGATGACCGGCGCCGAAGCCGCTCCGCTGATGCCGGACGAGCAGGCGCAGGCCGTTCGGGAAATCCCGCGCGATCCCGAGACCGTAAAGCTTTTCAATAGAATTGCCGGTACGGACCCGCTGCCGCCTTCGTAACCCTGGTTAGGACGCGCGCGTTGCTGCTCGCCATCAGCCGCTGAACGGCTACGATTCCAAATCGTTTCAGTCGTTTAGCGTCATTCTTGCCGGTCAATCGCTTCACGCCGTTCAAATCGTTCGCCGGCAAGCGCGGTCCGTCACCGATCCGGTTTATTCTGCTAGACACGGGTCATACGGTTTGAACGACTTGAACGTCTTGAACAATTTGAACGCTTACTGAGGTCATGCGGCTATCCCGGGAAGGCTTGTCGAGTGTATTGAATTACTTCCCTTTCAGAACATTCAGAACCGATAGGCGTTAAAATAGCAATTGCAGCCTGTCAACAACGTTCGCTGATCTCGAAAGAGTTATTTGCCGGTTTTGACGAATATCTCGTTAAGCAATTTGTCCGCCGGACGGCGGTCCGAAAATCTCGGGTCATCGCCTTCAAAATAGTCCATGCTCTCGATGCGGCGGTTTTCCGGAGACACATTGTGCTTCGGAATATCGATCCGGAAAGAGTCCGAGCCGTCGCGCTTTTGAAACTCGATCTGGCCTTCACGGGAGAGGAGCCAGTTCACGAAGAGCTTGGCGGCATTGGGATGCGGCGCTTTATCGATGAAGCTGATGGTGCCGCCGCCTGCGCTCAACGTGCCGCCTTCCTTCAGCTCGAGAGTTTCTCCCAGAGGAAGCCCCTGCTTGATCGCTTTTTCGGTTTCCCGGGTATTGCAGGGGATGCAGACGGCGAACTTGCCGGCGGCCAGCCAATCGATCGGCTGGCGGTAGTCGCGGGCGATGGTCACGTCCATCTCGCCATAGAGCCGTCGCATGAACTCAGGGCCGAGCTTGGGATGGTAGTAAAAAAAGAGTACGGGAGTGTCCATACCGTTCATGCGCGGATCGGTGGCGACGATTTTCCCCTTCCACTTGGGATTGAGCAGGTCCCAATAGGTCGTGAACTCCTTCGGGCTCACGAGGTTGGTATTGTAGCGTAGCTCGACGATGGTGCCGTTGCCGACAAAGGCAAAGATGTACTTTCCTTCGGCGTCAACGTATCGGTGTTTGCCCTGCCACCATTTCGACTGGTCCAAAACTTCGGGCAGCGCGAGGAGCGGCTGAATCGGAGCGAGGACCTTGGCGGGATAAAGGGTTGCATGAGCAGTGCCCTTGCCGCCGACGAAGAAGTCCACTAGATATTTTCCCGCGCGTCTTTCGGCGATGATTTTTGGTCCGAATTGGGAGCCGCGCCCCGCGACTGAGGTTACCTTGATCTTTGGGTAGGCGTTCTGGAAGGCCTCTTCTATCTTGGTCTGCGACGCCGCGCCGCCTGTGTAGATGACGAGCTGCCCTTCTCTTTCGGCCGCCGCGACAATATTTCCCCAATCGCCACGGCCCGGCGTCTCCGCGGCGGGAGCGTAGCAAGGTAACAGGAGTAAAACTGCAAAAATGACTGCGGCGGAATGGTTTTTCATTTTGCCGAATGTAACGAAACCTATTTGCCGGGCTTGCCGAATATTTCGTCGAGCAGTTTGTCCGCTGGTCTGCGGTCGGAAAATCGGTCGTCGTCGCCGTCGAAATATTCCACGCCGTCTGTCCGCAGATTTTCTTCCGGCACGTCGTTTTTAGGAATGTCGATCCTGAGCGAGTTGGAGCCGGTGCCGGGCCGGTCCTTCCGGCCTCTCTGAACTTGCGCTTGTCCCGCGCGTGAGAGCAACCAATTGATAAAAACCTTGGCCGCGTTGGGATGCGGCGCCTGATTCATAAAGCTCAAGGTGCCGCCCGAAGAAGTCAGCGTGCCGCCTTCCTTCAAAGTCGAGATTTGCGCCACCGGCAGTCCCTGCCGCATGGCGCTGTCCATCTCGTCGCTGACGCAGGGAATGCACAGGGAGAATTTTCCCGTCGCCAGCCAGTCCACCGGTTGGCGATAATCGCGCGCCGTCGTCACATCCATTTCGCCGTAAAGGCGCCGCATGAATTCGGGCCCGAGCTTGGAGTTGTAGTAAAAAAACAGCACCGGCGTGTCCATGCCGCGCGTCCTGGGATCGGTGGCGACGATCTTGCCTTTCCACTTGAGCTGGAGCAGATCCCAGTACGAAGTAAATTCCTTGGGATTGACCAGATTCTTGTTGTAGTTGATGTTGACGCCGCCGCCGTTGCCGACGAAGACAAATATGTATTTGCCTTCGGGATCGACGTACTTGTGCCGTCCCTGCCACCATTTGCTCTCGTCGACAACGTCGGGCAAGAGCAAAAGCGGCTTTATCGGCTCCAAAGTTTTGCCGATGTAAAGCGTGGCGTGTGCCGTTCCTTTGCCACCGCTGAATACATCCACCAGATATTTTCCCGCCCTGCGCTCCGCGATGATGCGCGGGCCGAGATCGCTGCCCCGCGCCCTGAGCTGGTTGACCTTGATTTTCGGAAAGGCGCGCTCGAAAGCGTGCACGACTTCGACGGTGACCGGACCCTGATCGAAAATGTATGGAGTGACTTGGCCCTCTTTCTCCGCCGCCGCCACGGTTTTTTCCCATTCGACCTGCCAGGCAGGCTTAACTTCCGCCGCGAAACCCGCGGTGCCGCTCAACAGAAGAACACAAAGGCAAATTGTCAGTCGCATGGTCTTGTATCATTGCATGCGGTGCTCCACACGCACGACCACGAGTCTCGCGTCAGCCGCTTTGCGCCACTGAAAACGCCGTGTAGCCCTCGGGAATGAGACAAATCATCTCGTCATGCTTCGGGTCACGATTGACGCCGACGGGATCCTCGCCATTTTGCACCGCCCGGATCTGATCGCGCAGCAATTTGCGGAACAAAATGATGCCGCGGTCGGACTCGCCGAGGTGCTCGTCGGGACGATTGGCGACCGGCCCCTGTGTCTCCCAGGCCATTTGGTCCTGACTGGGAAAACTTTCCATGTGAAATTCGCCCGCCTCATTCTTGGTGCTGACGAACTGCGCCGGCGGATCTTCGAGCCGCTCGACGATGCTGCCGTCTCTGGTTGGATTGAACCGCACGTGGAAGATCTGGGTATTCTGATCGTCGACCGGCGTGCGAAAATGCATGTTGTAACCGTTGGTGGCGGGGACCATGAGCATATTAGGAAAGATGAGCGGGTGGGGAGCTTCGACGTGGCTGGCGTCGTCGGCAAAGACCCGTTGTTTCTGAATCCCCGCCCAGGCAGGATGCACCACCAGCTCGAAATCGAGCTTGTTCAGCGGCCGATAGTAATACGCTCCTTGATTGTTGCCGCGCATTCTCAGGGTATGGGCATGAAGATAGTAGGTATGGACCGGATCGACCGAGTTCTCCATCGTCTGCAGCCAGTTGCAGCGCAAGGTCTGATAAATCTCCAGCTTTCTCTCGCCATCGCGGCGCGTGAGCATGTCCCATCTGGGCAGGAGAGGTTTTTTTTCCAGCGGGCCCAAGTAGGCGAACAAGAGCCCAGCCAGTTTCTCCACGGGGTACGCCGGCTGCGAGATTTTATCTTTGAACCCGGCCTCGGGGTTTTCGAAAGGCTGTTCCAGACACTTGCCGCAGGCGTCGTACTTCCAGCCGTGATAGGCGCAGCGGATGCCGTCCTCCTCGACAAATCCGTAGTAAAGAGACACGCCGCGGTGGGCGCAGTGCTCGGCGATAAGTCCATACTTGCCGCTGCGGTCTCGATACAGCACCAGATCTTCGCCGAGGACCCTGACTCTTTTTTTTGGTTTTTCTTCAGTGATCTCGGACGCCGCCGCGACAACGTGCCAGTAGCGTCGCAACAATTCGCCGCCCGGTGTTCCGGGACCGATACGCGTGAGCAATTCGTTTTCTTCTGATGTGAGCATGGCCCCTCACTTTCAAATGAATTAGCGTTGTACTCGAACTGACGAAGCGATGCTAGTAAAATACCGCGGCCCGTTCAAGACGTTCAACCGCTGCGCTCACTTAATAACGCGGGCCGTTCCAGACGTTCCAGATGTTTCACTGCTTCGCTTCGTTCCAGGCCTGGCGGCGGTTCAAGGTTCAAAGTTCAAGGTAAAGGATCGCTAACGGATATCAGTGGTTCAAAACGTTCCAGCCGGTCAATCGCTTCGCTTCGTTCAAATCGTTAGGCGCTCGAATTGTAACGCTCGCGCGCAGCGACTAGAATACGCGTGCGCGCCTGTTTCAGAACTGACAAGCTTTTGCGCGGAAAAAGATCATTGGCAAGTCGACCGTCAGCCGGCAAGCGGCGGTGCAACGGTCGTGTTCGTGAGGCGTGTTCGTGTCTCGCTTTTTATTTTCCGTGCTTTCGGATTTAAATCTTGAACATGGAACCTTGAACGATTAGTGGCCCGACGCTCCGCGAGAGTGCTTTAACCATTCCGAAGTTCTCACTCGTCAAATCGATTGATTCCAACTCGCTTAACTAAATTTTTGGTTAGCGGCCTTTTCCTGGTCGTTGCCATCATTGTCCTTTATCCCGTCTTGATGCTGCTGTACGGCAGCGTGAGAAGCTCGGCGCCAGGAGACGCGGGCTTCTTCACACTGCAAAACTATTTCGACGCTTACGGCGACCGGGAGACATACCGTCTTTTTCTGAACACTTTTTTTATCGTGGGCGCCGTAACGCTGCTCTCCGCGGTGGTGGCGATTTTCTTTGCCTGGGTCGTAACGCGCACCGACACTCCTTACCGCGGCGTGATTACCCTCTTCATGATCGTGCCTTTTTTCATCCCGTCGATCTTGGAAGTTTTTGCCTGGGCTTTGCTACTGAGCCCTAGGACGGGTTTGATCAATGTATTTTTAAGCTGGCTGTTGGACTTGCAAGAGCCGCCCTTCAATATTTATTCGCTCGGCGGATTAATCTGGACTTGGACGATTACTTCGGCGCCGACGAAGTTTCTTCTCATCGTCGGCGCCTTTCGGGCGATGGATAGTTCTCTCGAAGAAGCCGCGCTCACCTCCGGCAGCAGCCACGCCGGCGCGTTTGCCCGTATCACTCTGCCGCTGCTCGCGCCGGCGATTTTGGCCGCCAGCTTGCTCACGTTCGTGCGGGGGATGGAGTCCTTCGAGTTGCCGGTTATTTTAGGTTTGCCGGCAGGGATCTTTGTCTTTACCAACAAAATCTACGAGGTCCTCGAGTTTGGCTTTCCACCGAGGTATGGATTGGCCACCGCGCTTGCCGTCACACTTTTCCTGATGACGGCGATGATGATTTTTGTTCAGCGTAGAATCTTGCGCGAAAGATCCTTTGCCATCATAAGCGGCAAAGGCTACCGCCCGATGACCATCAGTCTGGGACGGTGGAGATATGTTATCTTGGCTATCTGCGCGGTTTATTTTCTAATAGCGACGGTTTTGCCCCTGTCGCAACTTGTCTTGGGATCGTTCTTTGAAGTCTTCGGAATCTATGACTGGCAGGCGCTGACGCTGCATCACTTTCGGACAATTTTTCACGACCCGCAGGTTTGGCAAAGCATCAAGAACTCCTTTTTGCTCGCCAGCGCGGCTGCGCTGCTCACCATGTTGCTTTCGTTCGGCGTCGCCTACGTCGTCACCAAGACCAGCTTCGCACTCCGGAAGACACTCGATCTGATTTCCTGGGTCCCCTGGACGGTCCCCGGACTCGTTCTGAGCTTGGGGATGCTATGGGCGCATATTCGTCTCGCTTATCCTTTTGAGATTTACGGCACACTCTGGATACTCCTCATCGCATTCATCACCAACGGCATTCCGCTCGGCGTCAGACTGGCGAACGGAGGTCTCGCGCAGATCAGCGATGAGTTGGAAGAAAGTGCGTGGGTGCATGGCGCGACTTGGATTTGCGCCTTTCGCACGATCACGCTCAAGCTGATGGCGCCGGTATTTTTCGCCGGCACGCTGATTCTTTTCGTCACTTTCATGCGCGCCCTCGGTCCGGTGATTCTCCTTTACGGCCACGGCACGGAATTGCTTTCGGTAACCATATTCCACCTTTGGCAGAGAGGCGAACCGGGCACAGTGTGTGCGCTCTCGATAGTCTTGCTGGCGATCTTTTTGATCGCCCTCGGCGCGGCACGTCTCATGGGAGCCACGGGCGTCCATGATCAGCGTTGACGCTTACCAACGGGTGAGGTAGTTGAGGAACAAAGGCGTCTTATGCTTGAGTCGAAGGATTTCGGACTCACACCCTGAAGGGACTCGCCATGAACGGAAAATGGTTCGCTGCGCTTCTATTCATCCTGCTTTGGGTCTGCGTGATTTTTTCGATTTTTTCAGCTTCGGCAATCAGCGCCGAGGCTGGTGCCAAGGCGCGCGCCGAAGGCCGGGTCGTGCTCTATAGCTATCCCGGGCGGGAAAATGTCGAACCGGTGGTGAAGGAATTCGAGCGCCAGCACCCCGGCATCAAAGTGCAAGTGAGCTACGGCAAAGGCTCGCAGCTGCAAGAAAAAATCCGCAGCGAAGCGCGCGCCGGCCGGCCCATGACGGATGTTCATTCCTGTGGCTGGAACGGGCTATACCAATTCGGCCTCGAAGGTTATTTAGAAAAATATCAGTCGCCGCAACAGAACTACTTCGATCCGGCGACGGTCGACAAGAGTGGTTTGACGCTTTCCCATTCGGCGCACATCTACGGCTTGGTCATCAATACGCGCTGGGTCGGCGCCGAAGAATCACCGCGCTCGTGGAGCGAACTCGCCGATCCCAAGTGGAAAGGTAAGCTGGCGATTCAAGATCCGCGCCCCGGCGGCGGTGGCTTTAGCTGGTTCGTTCAGATGCTGACGGACGCGAATCTGGGTGAAAATTATCTAAGAAAAATGGTCCAGCAAAAAATCTTTTTCGGCCGCACCAACGATCTCGTTCATAGTCTGCTCGCTCGCGGCGAATATTTCGTCCACATCGCCGGCACCGAGGAGCGTGCCACCACGGAAGCGCCGCGCTCGGCGCCGGTGAAATTTCTCAAGCCGCGTGACGGCGCGTTTTACACCCGCATCGGGCTCGGCTTGGTGAAGAATGCACCGCACCCCAATGCCACCAAGCTCTATATCGATTTTGTGTTATCCGAAGCCGGCCCAAAGACCGTCGCCGACACCGGCTATCTACCGCTGCGCAAAGGCGTGCCGTCGGTTCTCGGGCCCGACGCATTGCAGGGAGCGAAACTCGCCGTGCTGCAAACTGAAGAAGGCATCAAACGAGAACCGGAGTTTGCCAAGAAGCTAAAAGAAATATTTTTTCCGTGAATGTTTAAATGGGCGAATGTGGTCAAAACGTTCCAGTCGTTAAGGAGGACAACATGCAGCGATTTGTTATCGCTCTGTTAGGGGCGTTGGCTTTTTGGGCGGTGCCAGTATTAGCCGCCAGCCCCGAAGTTATTGAAGGGGCAAAGAAAGATGGAGAGGTCGTCTGGTACGGCGGCGGCTCAGGCGAGATTGATGAAATTCACGCCAAGAATTTTTCGAAAAAATTCCCGTTTCTCCAGGTAAAAAAGACTCGCATCCAGAGCCAGCGGCTGCTCGTCCGTTTTGAGGCCGAAAGCAAAGCGGGAAAGCATATTGCCGATATCGTACGCACGACCGATTGGTACATCGACATCTTTAAGCAAAAGGGTCTCTTGATGAAGTATGAATCACCTGAAAGAAAAGCCTTCATCAACGAGCTTAAAGACCGTGACGGCTACTACACAGCTCTCTATAAGCAACTTCATGCCATCGCCTACAACACCAGGATGGTGCGCAAGCAGGATCTTCCCCGTTCCTATGACGGCCTGCTGGACCCTAAATGGAAAGGACAGTTGGGGCTTGAGGACGCCGCCTATGTGTGGTTCGTCAATTTGCTGAAGATCAAAGGGGAGAGCCAGGGAATCGAATTTATGAAGAAGCTCGCGCGCCAGAACGTGAGCCTCCGCTCGGGCACCACGCTACTGACCAACTTGGTGGTGGCCGGGGAGATTCCCCTCGTGATCGACATCTACGCCTATACGGTCGACCGCGCGAAGAAAAGTGGCGCGCCGATAGACTTTCATGTCGTCGAACCTGCGATCGTGCACACGATTACCGGCGGTATCAGCAAGAACGCGCCCCACCCTAACGCCGCCAAGCTCTTCATGGATTATCTGCTCTCTGAGGAAGGGCAAAGGACCTATCTCTCCGAGAGCCTTGAGCCTGCGCGGACCGGAATGGATCCGGCTTGGGTGCCCAAGGGGATTAAGCTTTACGTCAACAACCCCGAGATCGGCGAGAAGATAGGCTACTATCAAAAACTTTTTGCCGACATCTTCGGCCCGGCGGGCAGCTAATGTAACGAATTGAGGAATAAGACAGCTTTCCATCGAGAGGAACTGAAGATGGGCTATGACTTGGTGCTTCGTGGTGGTCGCGTAGTAGATGGTTCCGGTTTACCGTCCTACCTGGCTGATGTCGCAATCAAAGATGGAAAGATCGTTGAGATCGGGAGGGTGCGCGGAAACGGAGGTAGAACAATCGATGTCCACGCGCTGGTCGTTTGCCCGGGCTTTATTGATCATCACACGCATATGGATGCCCAGATCCAATGGGATCCTTACGGCACTCCCGAGCCCGAGCATGGCATCACCTCGATTGTCATGGGCAACGACGCGTTAGCCCTTGCTCCTGTGAATAGTGGAGACGAACACGAACTGGTAACCAGTTTTGTTCGATTCGAGGCGATGCCTCGTCATGCGTTAGAGAAAGGCATTCCGTGGGGCTGGCATTCCTACCGTGATTACCTTGATAGTTTGGAAGGCCGTTTGGGCATAAACGTAGGCGGCTTGGTGGGCCACATACCGCTATGTCATTTTGTCATGGGCCAGGAAGCAGCTGACCGTCCCGCGAAACCGGCGGAAATCCAAGGCATGAAACAGTTGGTGGCCCAAGCGATGGAAGGCGGCGCGCTTTGAACCTTGAACTTTTGAACTGCCGCCTGGTTCAAAACGCTTTAGACGTGCAATCGCTTCGCTTGGTTCAAATCGTTTGCCGTCCGTGTTCGTGGGGCGTGATTGTGTCTCGTTCTTTATTTTCCGCGTTTTCGGATTTCAACCTTGAACTTTGAACATTGAACAATTTTTTTCATTTACCGGTATTCGAACGCGCCGTGGAGCGGACGATCCGCGCGTTACCAGGCGGATTGAAAAATCGCTCGCGGCGCGCTGATTTCACCCAGCCACGAGTCGCTCTGATGGTGCAACGCGCTTTCATCTACAACCCTTGCAGAAGAAACAAAAGACGGTGGGGTCCTATGAATCATCCAATCCTGTGCGCGCTCCTAGCGCTGATTGTTCTTGCGAGCATGGCACTTCACTGTGCTGATCGGGCATTGGCCCAGCCAATTAACTCAGCAACGCTTATCGAAGGAGCAAAGACGGAAGGAGAGCTGGTAATCTATGGAACGACCGACCTGAGACAGGCAACCATTCTCAACGAGAAATTTCGCCAGAAGTATCCTTTTATCGACCTCAAATTGAATCGTTTGACTAGCGATAACATGTACCCCAGGGTGATTGCGGAGACGCGTTCGGGTAAATTCTTGAGCGACGTGCTGCAGAACAACACTCTTGGGATGTATTTCTTGAAACGAGGAAAGTTTCTGGCTCACTACGTGTCATCCGAAGATCGCTTCTACTCCAACGATTTCAAAGACCACGGCTACTGGATCACGAGCAGCACCAACGTTCACGTCATCGGCTACAACACGAGAGCTATTGCCCGGGACAAGCTACCGAAGAAGTGGGAGGACCTTCTGAACCCCGCCTGGAAGGGGAGAATGCTGGTCAGCCCCAGGGAACAATGGTTCGCTTGGGTCCTACAGATCATGGGTAAAGAGAACGGGCTCAATTATATGCGCGCGCTTGCGAAGCAAAACATCGCGATACGCCGCGAAACCACCGCCATGAGGGCCCAACTCGTCACCGCCGGCGAGTCCGACCTCGACGTCGATTCGACTTATAGCGTCCTGACCCCATTGATAAGAAATGGCGCCCCGGTCAGCTGGACAACCTTGGGTCCAACTCTCGTGGTTCCAGTAGGGCACGGGGTGTCGGTTCGCGCCCCTCATCCCAATGCGGCGAAACTATTTATCGACTTTGTTCTTTCGAGAGAAGGACAACGAGTAGTTCTGGCGTCCGATCGAAACTCCGCCCGCGCCGATCTCGCTCAGGAGCAGGGTGCCATGAAAGATGTCAAGTTAATCCCTCTCGATCCCTCTCAGGGTGATAACATGGAGTTCTACGCACGCCAGGCTCAAGAGATCTTCGGTAAGTAATTCCGGTAGCGGCGTTCAACACCGCGGCACGTTCAAGCCGTTCAACCGCGTTGCTCCGTTCAAATCGTTCAAGACGTTAGCCGGGAACCGGCCGTTCGAACGTTCAAAGTTCAAGGTCGCCGCAAGCGGCGGCTCAAAGTTTAATGTTCAAGGTTGAAAACGCCGAGAACTAAGCCGTCAGACGGTTTGAACGACTGGAACGTCTTGAACGTTTTGAACTCCCAGTCGTCAACGGATTTGACTCAACGCTGAGCGTTGGGAAAACCATATGCCTGGAACAGTTTGGCCATCCACGATTCCATGTTTACGTGCTGCTCCCAGTTCACCCATGAGAGCTTTTTCCCGCGCAGTTCCTGCTCGACGCCACCGCCGCGGAAAAGGTGGGACGATCCCATGGGTTCGTGATCGTCGGCAATCTTTTGCGACTCGGAACTGGCCATCCACTCCAACCAGAGAATTGCCGCGTGTCGGTTCTGGGACGTGGCAAGAATCGCCTGTTCCGAAGTGAGGTAAACCGGGACCGGTTCCAGGATTAGATGTTGCAGGACCCCGGTGCGATCTTTAAGCTGTGCTCGCTTTACACTGTGAAGCAGGGTGCCCATCATCATGGGTACTTCACCGGTCACGATCGAAGGTAACGTTCGACTCACTCCACGAACCCAGATCGGATCTTGCGTCGCCAGTTTGCGCGCGAAATCCAGGGTTTTTTCCAATCCCCATGCTGGGACAAGGCAGGCGATTGGCCGTGGTCCGATATCCACCGCAAACTTCCTTCCCTTGAATTCACGCTTGAGGAAGTCTTCCCACGATTTGGGAAGTTGTTCCGCGCTTAATGAATCCTTATTAAAGGCCGAGGCAATGATCCGGGTATAAGGCGCGATAATATTGCGGTTCTTCGGATCTATCATCGCCGGGGGGATTTGTACGACGCCGCGCTCGGCCATGTGAAGAAGATCGATCTTCCATAGATAAGGCAGATACTCGCTATACAAGTCTCTGCTCGCGTAAATGATATCCCACTCTCGAGCCTGTCCGCTTTTAATCTCCAATACGTTGCGCTGGACCATGTCGGTTCCAGTAATTTCCTGAGTATGCAAGCTGATAAAAGGGTACCTCTGATTGAAGGCCTTACCGGCAACTTTTAGCGTGGCCGGATCCATGTTGACCAGGATGCGCAACTTTCCCTCTTTCTTGGCTTTCTCTTCCAAGTCGTTGTGGTTGCTAAAGGACACGTAACCTTTCGCCTGCGTCGCGGGTTTGGCTTTCGTCGATAATGGCGCTTCGGCCGCGCCTATCGGCAAAACCTCACACTCCAACATAACGCTGAGAAAAATAGCCAGGAAAGATTTCATCGCCTACCTCGGACTAAATGGGCGAACGTGTTCAAATCGTTTAACGTTACAGAGGCGTTCCAATAGTTCCAGTCGTTCCATCGCTTCGCTCACTTAATACCGCGGCCCCGTTCCAGACGTTCCACCGCTGCGTTCCGTTCCATCGTTCAACACGTCGATAACGCTGAAACTTTGCGTCTAAATGAAACACGAAGACCTTTTTCGATTTCCTAGCAGGTTGCTGAGAAAGCCACCTCGTGCTTCGCAAGCCTCAGCACGAACGGAAATTCTCCAATGATTTCAATCCATCCTCCGTTCGTCCTGAGCTTTGTCGAAGGATGAACGGCATTTTCAGCACCCTACTAGTGCTCCGCGTCGCGTATTCCAACCTTGAACGTTGAACTTGGAACCCTGAACGATTAGTGGCCCGACGATCCGCGCCTTATCAGGCAGATTGAAAAATCGTTCGCGACGCGCTGATTTCACCCAGCTTGCTCAGTAGCCGTAACGCTCCGCGATAGCATGAACGCGCTGGTACTCCGGCTGCAATTCGTTCTGTGCTCTGAGCTCCTTGTAGGCCTCAGCGACAAGATCCTGAGCGCACACGCTGGCAACGGCAGGCACGTCGTACTCCAATCCGCCGATGAGTTTTTCCTCCCGCAGCATATCCTCGAATCCGGTAGCCAGTCCATCGAGAGGAAACGGCTGCGACTCGAGGAAGTGGATTGTATAGCGCCGAGGGTTGTGTATCCGTTCTTCAGGGTCCGCGGTTTCCAGCCGAAGCCGCTTGTCGAGATTATAGAGAAACTCGAAATTCTTCGGCATATCGCGCACGAACCAGTAGGAGCGAATCAGTCCTTTGAGAAAGTTCTTGACCAAATCCGGGCGCTCCTCGAGGATACGCCCCGTAGCCGCGATGATCCGCTGCGGGAAGCCATTCGGGTACTGATCCCTCGGCACGACGAGGACATTGCAGCCTTCCTTCTTGAGCGACTGCGCCGTCCGCACGGACACCGGGGCGCATTCTACTTTGCCGTTCTTGAGGGCCTCCTCGTGAAGATGTTCCGAGACGCCGGTTCTCACCCATTCCACGTCCCGCTCGATATCCAACCCAGCCTTGCGCAATTGGATCTGTATCCCCCAGTGACGAAGGCTGTTGAAATCGCTGATGCTGACGCGCTTGCCCTTCAGATCCTGCAATGACTTGATATGCGGCGGGCCGACCCACGCAACGGTGTGCTGGTTTCTCCAGCCGGCGATGATATAAACATCCGCGCCCCGCGATCGTTGAAAGAAGACGGTGCGGGACTGGACATCCAAAGCGATATCAATGGACTTTTCTTTCATCGCCTGTGAGATGCCCAGTTTCTCCAGACCGAAGGGCACCATGGCGTCGCGCAGGATCTGATACCCGAGCGATCCGTCACTGGTCTTGAGCCCTGCGTCGTAGAAAAAATTCATCTCGTGCGCCGCCATCACAGGCAGTAGATGCAGCACGTGGTAACAGGTCGGTGCAATTCTCAATTTGCCGTCTAACATGAGGTCTCCTCCACGCCGGCATGCGGCGGTTCAAAGTTCAAGGTAAAAGATCGCTAAAATATTTAGCCAGTTCAAAACGTTCAACCGCTTCGCTCCGTTGAAAGCGTTCAAGAAATAGGCATGAGGTGCGAGTCAAAGAGAAGCAAAGAAACTAAGAAAAAGCCTGTTGATGCGTCTGGACTATTTTTCACGGTCCAACCTCTACCCTTTGTACTCCGGGGCCGGCTTTAACATCTCTAATCCCGAACCGAGGTCCACTCCCCAGACGTGAACCCAGTTGGGTTCGGACACGAGCAACCTGGCGGGTTTATTCGGGTCTGAATTGTAATGCTGATGGACAACGCCATGAGATTTAAGAGGAAGCAAAATGATTTCGTTTTCTTTCCAATCGTGGCGGACCCCGTCTATGATGGTGCTGCCTTTTCCCTCGAGGACATAGTGAAACCTGCCACCTTGATGAAGCTGTTTGCCGGAACGACTGCCACCCGGAATCTCCTGCACGTAGAACATTTGGGCGCGACATCCCACATCTTTCATGTCCGGATGGACATACCAGCGGAACAAACCCATTGGATTGACCTCCAACGGTAACGACTTTCCCTGAACGACCATTCGAGCGTGCTTCATCTGATCCCGTTGCTCGTCGCGGATCCGAAGCAGGGCGTCGAAAAGGGTATTCCCGCGCGGAGAGTCATCTCGGTTTGTGGTACGCGCATGGCTTACTACCGCAGCCACTTTCCGATCCTGTAATCCTTTCGTATCCGCCCACTCTGGATTGACCTCGAGTTGCTCAATCCAATTGGCAACAACGAGTCTCTTGTTCGGGGTATAAGCCACCCTCATCCAGAGAGCGGGAACACCGGGGTCGAGATTGAAGTGTTGATGCGCAACGCCTCCGGCCACCATAGGCAAAATGGCTAAATCGCCAGCCTCCCAATCGTGGCGCACGCCGTTTACGATGCTATATCCCTTGCCGCCCAAGACGAAGATAAAAGTCCCGCCTTGATGCCGGTGCATGCCCGAGTGCTTTTGAATCTCCTGTTGGAAAACAAGCCAGCCGGGGGCCGCAACATCTTCCGATCGATCTGTGAGAAAATACTTGATCCGTCCCTGGCGGTTAAGCTCCCACGGCAAGTCCTCACCATTGACGATTACTGTCCCTTCCGCCATCCGCTTGTTGCGGACTTCTTTAGCGCGAACGACTTGGTCGTAATCTGTTTCCTTCGGCGCGGGCTCTTGGGTTTGGGAAGGAGTCATACGGCGTTCGCTCATTTCATGCCTCCTTTGCTGTTTGTGACCCTGACTCGCCGCTTGTAGAGTCTCATACTCCTCCGCTCTGAAGCTATTTCGCGGTAGAGACAGGTTGCCCCGAGAGGACAGCAGCCGCAACCTTCCGGCCTGTGTTCCGGAGCAATTCTCTGTCGGCCTCGGGCGTTTCCGCCGGCGGAATCCGAAGCACCGTGTTTCTGCAGTAAGTCGAAATCGCATTCGCCGCGGACGAGACGGCTCGCTTTGGGTCTTCACCTCTTTGCAACGCGCGAATTCCCTCCCGCAACAGCTTCCGAACGAGGGTCACCCCTCGATCCGTGGCTCCCAAGTGTTCCAGTGCATGGACGGCGATGGGGCGCTGGCTTTCTTGCGCCTCGTAGTCTCCCGGCTGGCGTTGACGGTCTTCATAGGTTCGATTGACGGATTGCGAGCTTCTCAAGGGGCGCGCGCTGGAACGCTGCTCTGTGTTCTCCGGAGCATAGCGGAATTGGTACGCAACCGTGTGGGTGTCATCAACCGGAACCGTCCAGGCGGTCATGTACAGTGGCCCGAAATCCAGCTCTCCTGTGGGCCGAAAGCGGCTCGGCGCAAACTGGTCGACGTTGGGCATAATGTAGTCGCCTAGCCGCACCCAAATTAGATCACCCACTCGCCGGGTGTGGATACCGATCACGCCGAGCGGGCTTTCCTCCCACTCGAGCACCCTTGACTGAAAGTTCTCCCGAATCGCCGTGAGGCCAGCGTCGAATTCTTTGAGCCCGACGTTGAAGTAATCCTCTAAAGAGCCCCCGGTCACGCTCGGACGGTAACGATCCAGCTTTGTGCGCGCCTCCTCCGGATCGTGGAGAAATACGAAGTGGACCTGGTCTGCGTTATTCTCCGCCAGCTGCAACCAGTTGCAGTCATAGATGTATTTCTGATCCGTTTCTCCGCCAGGCACCATTCGGTAGCCCGGCAGTTCGAATGAATCGTAGATGGGAAACTCGGGACGGTGCTCCGGCGGCCCCATGTAGGCGAAGATCAGCCCCTTGTATTCGATGGTCGGGTAGGCCCCATGGAAAAATCGGTCCTTGAAAGTGCTCTCGGGAGGCTCCCCCGGTGTCTCCAGCACGCGGCCGTCCGCATCGTAGAGCCAACCGTGATAGCAGCAGCGAATGCCGCAGCGCTCGACCAGGCCGAATTCCAGCGACGTGCCGCGGTGGCTGCAGTGAAGCTCGAGAAGTCCGATTTTTCCGCGACCGTCGCGAAATAGTACGAGGTCCTCACACATGATCCGGATGCGCTTCGGCAGGTCTTTTAGTTCCGCGGTCATCCCCACCGGATGCCAGAAGCGGCGCAGATATTCACCGCAGGGCGTTCCGGGCCCCACTTCGGTCAGTTCCTTTTCATGCTCCGGGACCTCTCTATGGTAGTAGCCGCTGAACGGCTCCTTGATCAGCTGCGCCATCGTCTCGTCCTTCGGTCCTCTTTATTGAAACGCCTCATCGCCCATTTCAAGTCAGGTGGCCCGCCTCTCGATAATAGCGCGCAGCGCCGGGATGGAGTGGAATATTCGTCTCCCATTGCCTTGTGATGGCCTGTGTCAGCGTCGACGAGTACGTAAGAAAAGGTATGGGCAATAGTTGGTTGTAAGTGTAGCTCACGGTGACCGAGGCTTCCTCGATGCGTTTTCTGTTCCGGTCAATGCTCTTAGCTATCGTATAAATGATGCCGTCGTCTACTTCGGCGCGGGTGACCAGCAGGTTATCGGACAGATCAATCGTTAGCAGCGGTTCTTGGATAGCCGGAAGGAACCCTGCGGGAATGATGTTGCGCGAATAACCCTCGTTCTCTAGGCCTGCCATCACGTGCTCCTCGAGCCCGATGAATCGAAATCCATTGGCAGCGACGGTTTGCCAGACTCCTTCGTGAGAGGCATGCCCGATGACGACATCCACGTCTCGCTTTCTGATCTCTTCATCGAGCGCCGTCAGGCCTACGCCCACGTGCCACCATCGGCCCCCCCAGGCTTCGATGTCGGCGAGCGAGTAGCCGTACTGCCGCAAGATCGCGTTCTCATGCTCGAACAATTCATCCGCGCGGACGCCCAATCGGATCGCACGCTTCTCCCGGCCGATCTGCCCAAGGTCCTTGACCGGGCACCAGGGAGCGAAAGCAAACAACTGTCGATCCAGTCTGGGAAACCGCGCGACGGAACGGAGATTGGTCAACGGTTTTCCCGCCCAGGAACGCTTTCCTTCGAGCGCCCATGTCGCGCGAACCGCCGGGAACACCCAGCCCAAGTCCAGTTCGCCACCGCACACCCAATCCGGGCGGTTGAGGGCGGGAGCGATAATCGCGACCGGAGTAGCGCCTCCAACGCTGCGCGCGAACACCTGGGTCATTCTGTACGAACCGGCCCATCCGACTCCGAACTTGACGCCTTGGAAGACGATATTGGATGGTAAGTGAGTATCCAAGCGTCCGTCTCTCCTCAAAAACTAGCCGTGAGTGACGTGTACCTAATCATGCGAGAGAAAATCATAAATCTTCTTACAAAAACGTTCTTTGACGTCTACCCCGGGTAAACTTATCCATCTCCTGACCTCCTTACTATAGATCGTTTGGGAATTGTAACCCGCGAGAAAGGACATTTTCTTCTACTGCTTAGGTCTTCCCTCCGGAGCCCGCCATGAAAATCATTTTTCCGCTCGATAAACAATCGGATATTTCTTCATGTCGTAAGATCTATTAAGACGCCGTCAGGATCGGCAATCGCGTACTGTCCTAAGCTGCAAGAGTCTATATCCCTCTGAAGGAGCGGCCCGTTTCTGCCGACAAATATTTTCCGCGCAGCGGACGCGGGGAATGATCTTCCGAGGTCATCCAATTCCCTTTTCACTGCTTCTAGGTCTTCGACCTTGAAGCCGACATGATCCAGTCCCTGGGTCATGGACCTGTAAGAATAGTTCTCACACGGGCGTATAAGAACGTAGGACTTTCCATCGGTGAGACAAACTCCTCCCTCGCCGGAAAGGCTCTTGGCCTCCGTGAGTTCAAAGACTTTTTGATAGAACTCAGCCAACAGAGCAGGTTTCGCCGCCCGAATCGCAATGTGGTGCAAGTGCCGCGGCTGTTCCCAACCCTCGTCCCGGCCATAGCCACCTCTGAGGTTGGCGCCCCCCTCTTGGGCGATATCAATGTGAGTACCCACGGGATCGGTGATTCTCAAACCTGCAAAAGCGACTCCCTCAAGACCCTTTGTGAATATGGTATCGGGATAGTCTTGTTTTATCCTCTCTCTGACTTTATCCAGGTCTTGTAGCTGAAATCCGAAGTGGTCTAGTCCTGAACGGTATCCCGGAGGCCTGGGATTCAATGCCAACCCTATGATTCCATCGCTGAGTTGACCCCGAGACCGGTTTGACGGATCACGCTCGGCGGCTCCCTGAGTAGTAAAGAATCGCATTCCGAAGATCGTCTCATAGAATCTAGCCGACCTCTCGCACCCATCGCTCCAAATGGCACAGTGTCTGATCTTCGCATTCATGATCTTTCTTTCCTTCTTTCAACCTTACGATTGTGATTTTTCGGCTGAACGCGATATAAGCCAAAAAGAAAAAAAACGCCAGAACATTCATGGAACAAAACCCATGAACCCCATGGAAGCACATGGCCTTTTTAGGACATGGCGCATCAGACCATAGGGAAGGGAGGGTCTGTTTATGAAGAAATTTTTTAACCGAACTGGCTCGATCTTCTTCACGGTAATTTTCATTTCATTCCTGGTCATCAGCTCACCCGCCCAAACCCAAGAGCAAAGCGGGGATTGGGAAAAAGAATGGCAGAGGACGATCCAGGCAGCCAAAAATGAGGGGAAGCTTGTTCACCACTCCGGAAATTCTGCCGAACCTTATTTCCAAGAATTTCAGAAAAAGTTTCCAGCGATAAAGGTCACTCGAACGTTGACGCAGGGAGGAAGCGCGGCAGAGCAACGTTTAATGGCCGAACGAAGGGCCGGGGTTTACGTGGCGGATATTGTGCATCTAGGAGCGGGGTCGGGTTCCAGGTTGGCCAGTGCAGGGGCCCTTGATCCTCTTGAACCCTATATGATTCTCCCCGAAGTTTTGGATCAGTCGAAATGGTTTGAAGGGAGACACTATTTCGCCGACAAGGACAGGAAGTACCTTTTCAAGTATGCCTTAAACCCCGGCGTGGACATTTCATACAATACCAAACTTGTGAATCCAGATAACATAAAGTCTTATTGGGATATTCTCGATGCAAAATGGAAAGGAAAGATTGTGACTTACGACCCAGGCGCCAGCGGCTCACGCTTAATGAGCTACTTTTATTATAATCCAGAGCTAGGACCTCACTACTTGAGGCGGCTCTTTGGTGAAATGGAACTTACTGCCAGCCGCGACCGTCGCCAGATGACCGACTGGTTGGCTAAGGGAAAATTCGCCATAGCGCTGCGGACCGCGCCGGATGCGTCAACTTTGGATGAGGCAAAGGCCCAAGGACTACCTGTCAATTGGTTTACTCCCGGACACTTTAAAGAGGCAGTGGGTATAAGTGGTGGGCCGCATCACATTGCAGTGGTCAACCGGACCCCTCATCCCAATGCAGCGAAACTCTTTATTAACTGGTTTCTTTCTCGCGATGGCCAGCTGATGGTACAAACCATCGCTGCTAAACAAGAAGAGGGTGTTGACTCGCTTAGGCTGGATATTTCCAAGGACATGATTCCTCGGGGTTATCGCCGAGGGGAGAAAACTAAGTTTTTCGACATGGATGCACCCGAACACGCAAGTGATGATCCCGTTTTAAAGCTTATCAATGAAGTGTGGAAGAGATAGTTACTTGTGTTCCACCGGCAAGCGGCGGTTCAAGCAAATAGACCTTGCGCAGGACAAGCTGCTGGCAACAGGCAACAGTCGAAGCATTGATCGTTCAAATCGTGTAACGTTACTGAGCGTTCCAATAGTTCCAGTCGTTCCAACGCTTCGCTCCGTTCCAGTTGTCCAACCGGATCGGTAACGTCCCAGACTTTGCCAGCTAAACGAAACACGAAGACCTTTTTCGATTTCCTAGTGCTCCGCCTCTCCGGATTCCAACCTTGAACATTGAACTTGGAACCTTGAACAATTTTTCCATTTACCCAACAGATTCGCGCGTGATATTGAATTCGATCATTTGGCGGTATCATGAGACCCTAGGAGCATGGCGAAACTGAAGAAAATAGTTGATGTGGTCGTCATCGGCGATGGTATCGCGGGTTGCCTCGCTGCGCTTGCTGCTCGCAAGCGGCGCGCCGACGTCATCATCGTCGAGAAGTCGCAACCTAACTTGCCCCACGGCAACACGGCCTTTTGCGGCGGGGCTCTGAGGCGAGTGTCCAAAGAATATCCGGCAGAAAAGTATTTCGCGGACATTATGAAGGTATCGCAAGGAGAAGCCGACCAAGAGCTAACGAAGATTACCATCCGTAATTCGAGACGAGCCAAAGCCAACTTGAGCCGTCTGGGGATTCGCTGGACGTTGCCCACCTCCAACCCGGGTAGGGCCGATAGCGTCGTCGGCAAAGGAGCAAGCTTGGCGCCCGCGCTTCGTAAGGCGGTCAGAAAAGCCAGGGTACCCATTCGCTACGAGACCACGGTCAACGACATTTCCTTCTCCAAGGGTTCGGTGGTCGGCGTAAGAGTACAGACAAGAACCGGCACAAAAACGATTCCGTGCAAGGCGGTCGTGATCGCAACCGGAGGATTTCAGGCGAATCGCAAACTGGTGACCGAGCACATCGGCAAAGGCGCCCATCGGCTCGTGCTCAGAGGATACAAACAAAGCACCGGTGACGGACACAGAATGGCAACGAAGCTGGGCGCTCTTCTCATTGGCATGGAAGGCTACCACGGTGGTATTATCCATTACGGCTACAAGAAATTTCCCCAGGTCGGTGAAGAAAAGGGCATGCGCAGCGTCAAGAAATATGAGCCGGGAATTCTTGTCAACCGACTGGGCAAGCGGTTCGTGGACGAAGGCGAGGACACCGCGGATAAGACCTACGCGAAGTTCGGCAGAATAATCGCGCTCACACAACCGAGGGGCATCGCGTACCTGATCTTCGATTCCAGGGTGAAGGATCACGTGGATCCGATGTATGAAGGACCGGAGAAAGGACCAGTCGAAGCGATGAGCATCGAGGAGTTGGCGAGAAAACTATCCATCGCTCCAGCCCAATTGCGCGAAACCATCGAAGAATTTAATCGCGCCGTTGATGACGGAACCCACGCGCAATTGACTCCCCCGAAAACCAATTTTGCTCAACCGATCGACCGGGCGCCTTTTTATGCCTACGCCGTCACCGGCGGCATGACCTTTACTTTCGGCGGGATCAAGATCACCGCCAACGCAGAGGTCTTGAGTAAAACGGCGGCTGTCATTCCCGGCGTGTACGCGGCCGGCGAGGTCACCGGGGGCTTTTTTTATAATAACTATCCTGGGGGCTCATCGCTCACGCGCTACGCGGTCTTCGGCGAGATCGCGGGGAAAAACGCAGCGGAGTTTGCCCGCCGCCAGCAGGCGGCGGCAGTTCAAAAGTTCAAGGTTCAAAGTTCAAGGTAAACGATCGCCAACGAATATCGGAGGTTCAAAGCGTTCAAGACGTTCAAGCGCTTCGCTCGGTTCAAAACGTCTGCCGGCAAGCGGCAGTTCAACGGCCGTGTTCGTGGGGCGTGATCGTGTCTTCAGAATCAACGCGAGGTTTGAAAAACCGTAAGGAGGTCAATCTTTTATTGATGATTCGCCGGGGCTGCCGATAACCTTAAACCTGCGTGCTCAACATGTCTCAGCCGCTCACTAATGTTGAACGACCGGAACGTCTTGAACGTTTGGAACGACTGGAACCATTTGAACGCCTATGTCGATGACAGTTGCCGCTACCTGACGTCGGCCTTGGGAAAGCCGTATGCTTCCACGATCATCTTTATCCATTCCGGTGACTTGTGGTAGGTGCGAAAATCGTTCAGCGAAACTTTTTTTCCCTTTAGCAATTTGGCGATCTCGCCGTCGGCAAAGACATTTGACTTGAGGGGGTTGAATTCATCGATCATTTTTTGCGCCTCAGGACTGGCCGAGTGCTCGATAAACAGTAGCGCGCGAGAGGGGTTTGGGGCGGATTGCAGAACTCCCTCAACGTCCTGGACTTTTGCCGGTACGGGTTCAATGATCTTGCAACCGAGGGATTTGGTGACGTCCTTTGCGGCGGCGCGCATGCAGGAATGGTATTGCGTCATTTGATGGAGATCGTATTCGCCGGCAATGATCCCGCTCATGGCGCGTGTCTGGCCTCGAACCCAGATGGGTTCCTGTTCCTTGATCTTGCGGGCGTAGTTTTTGACCCACTCTTCACCCATGGCAGGCACGAGAGCGGCGACGCAGTAGGGCCGGATATCGACAAGCATCTTTCGTCCCTTAAACTCCGGCTTTAAGAAGTCTTCCCACTTATTCGGGACCTTGTCGGCGGCAAGCTGTTTCTTGTTGTACGCGATGGAGCAGATGCCGGAGCCGATGCTCACCACGCTGCGGTATTCGGGATCGACCATTTTGGGGTTAATCTTCAAGACTCCGTGCTCCGCCATACCTAAGACATCCAATTTCTTCGCATACGGCGCGTAGTCGGTATAAAAATCTTCCGGGAGATGTAACGTATCCCATTCCTTGACCGTTCCAGCCTTGAGCTCCAAGAGAAAGCGTTGGGCCGTGTCTGTCCCTGTCATCTCCTGGATTTCAATATCCGCGAAGGGGTATTTCTTTTTGAAAGAATTCATGAGGGGCTTGAACGTGTTCGGGTCCAATGAGCTTTGGACGCGGAGTTTGCCCTCTTTCTTGGCGTTGGCAAGGATTTCGTCATGGCTGGCGATGAAGGCATAACCCTTGGCATCAGCCGCTTGCTTCGCCTTTTGGAGAGTAGCAGCGGTTACCGAGGCAGCGAATGCCGGCGCAGCGAATAGCGACGAGCCCAGAAAGAACAACACGGTGACAGTTGTGGAGAGGGTAGGTAACATATTTTCCAAGCTCCTCTGCGACGCGATCTGTGAGTCGGAAATTGGCAAACGGAAATTGGCGGACGTTTGTTATCTAAGTGGAATATCTTCTGCGCAGAATATGAGAATAGTGAATCGCTGTCAAAGTAATTCCAGCTACGGTAGTGGTTCAGTTTGGGAAAGATCTCTCACTTTGTTCGAGATGACACATGGCTTATGTAGTTGTCATTCCGAGCAAAGCGAGGAATCTTTCTCGATTTTAAGACTCATCGTGGATTGAAAATGCACCACTACCCCAGCTACTGTTGCGTCAAGGTCCGATATTGTGCCGCGGTTCTAGTAGCAGGCGCGTCATCAGACAGTCGACGACCTTGGCGCCTTTGCCGTTTTCGCAAACCATCAGTGGATTGATATCGATCTCGGCGATGTCGTCTTTAAGATCACGACAAAGCTGGGAGAACCGTAGAATAATATCAATCACCGCAGTGATATCCGCCGGTGGCTGTCCTCTGAATCCCTTGAGGATTTTTGCGCCCTTCAGCTCATGCATCATCTCCTCGACATCGAACCTCGTTAAAGGCGCTACCCGAGTGGCGATATCTTTCAAGACCTCGACCAAAATGCCGCCTAGACCAAAGATGATCGTCGGTCCCCATTGAGAGTCCTGAGTCATGCCGATGATGACTTCTCTCCCGCCACGAACCATTTCCTGAACCAGAACGCCGTTGATCTGCGCAGCGGGGTTGTGTGCTCGAGCATTTTCCATAATTCGATCATAGGCAGCATGGACTTCCGCGTCGTTGCTTATGCCGATCTCGACCGCGCGTGCCTCGGTCTTATGAGCGATTTCAGGCGACTCGATCTTCAGCACCACCGGATAACCTATCCGTCGCGCTATCTCGACGGCCTCTTCGGCGCTTGTCGCGAGAGTTTGCCGCGCAATCGGAATTCCATACTCGGCAAGAATCTGTTTACTCTGCCGCTCTGTCAATGTTCGCCCGAAAGATTGGAGCAAGCCTTTTACTTTGCCGAGGTTTACGTCTACTCGTACTCCCGCGTCGCAGGACGCTCTGTCTCTATCAATGAAGCGGTAATAGCTCAGTAAAGATTTTAGCGCCTTGAATCCTTTTCGGTATTCCAAGAGAAACGGAATTTCATGCTCACGCAACAGTTGACGCCAGTATTCAGGTAAACTGACCGACGCTCGCGAAAACACGATCAAGAGCTTTTCCGTTTTTTCCCCTGCCTGGACCAGATCGACAAAACGATTCACAACGTCTCTGTCTTCTCTCATCCTCGGCAATGGCAGTCTGAGCCCGACAATGTCGAGGTTGTCAGCGTCAAGCAAAGCGGCGATGCATTGGTTAAAGATCTCTGCCTTGCGCGTATACTGCTCCGGCGCGTTCAGCGGATTGCGGATAGAGAGAAATGGGGACTGTACCTTTTTGAGCCTGTCAACGGTCTTTGCGGGTAACTCCGGCAAATCAATTCCGATGTCTGTCGCAATGTCCGCGATGAGCCC
>DASPXM010000071.1:0-67409 GCA_035637295.1 Verrucomicrobiia bacterium | reverse complement strand
GTGATGGTGAACGCATGGCAAACCCCACCTGGAGCAAGGCCAAATAGGAGGGTTGGGTAGTCCGCCCATAGCCCTCGGGTATGGTCGCTCGACCCCTTGAGCAATCAAGGGGCAAGATGAATGATCGCTGTGACTCGAGTTATGGGTCACAACAGAATCCGGCTTACCAATCCACTTTAGCCCACAATCTTGTAACGCTCGCGTCTTCCTTCGGGCATCGCCAAATCTACAAAGCGAGTGCCGGGGCCAGTAATTCGTACACTGAGCCTCCCTCCGCGCCGTTATGGAATCCAGGTCGATGCCAATGATTTTTGATTTTCAGGAATCCTGATCTCGTCTGTAACCCCTGCTCGGCGATAATGAGGTCGGAGTAACCTGCCGGGTTCCACCAAGCTATGCCACAGCGATCTCCCCCTCGGCATTTTAGCAGAGCTTTCAAAGCGTCTTGAGTTTCCTGCCGGCAAGCGAAAACCAAAAAAGTCCACCAAATTACAATCTTTTTTGTTGACAGGTGGTAGAGAGCAAGTTATAAGTGGCGCCTAGTGGGAAAAGGTGGGATAAGTTTCTCCGCAATTAATCCATTGGCAGTTAGAAAACCATGTTTCGTGGCAGCTTTGAGCACACCCTGGACAACAAGGGACGTCTCAGCATCCCGTCGAAGTTCCGCGACGTGCTGGTCGGCAAGGGCGACGAACGGATCATCATTACGAACTTCGTGATCGACGGACAGCGTTGCCTCGATGTGTATCCGATCGACGCGTGGCTAAGGTTCGAAGAGGAAATCCGCAAGAAGCCTAAGTTTGATCCTCGCGTCGTGCGGTTTCAAAATTATTACCTTGGGTCGGCTTGCGATTGCAGTCTTGATACCCACGGCCGAGTCCTCATTCCTCCCGTGCTGCGAAAATACGCCGATCTAAAGAGGGACATCGTGTTGGTGTCAGCTCTCGAAAAGTTTCGCGTGTGGGATCGAGAAGCGTGGAAGAAAATCTTTGTCGAGGCCGAGGACAAGTTAATGCAGGATCCTGATTTTCTCGGCGATCTGGGACTGTAGAGATGCAAGCGTGCGGCGGCCGAAGTCGGTGAAAGGAGAAGAGTGAATGCTAGAGCGAAAGCCTATCCAAGATATCTCGGTGCTCGACGTCACTGGCGATATCGATTTTCGTGAAATGATCCGCATCAAGAACGCCATCGGTTCGCTGATTGAAAAGGAACGGACGAAGGTTATTCTTAATCTCAAGTCGGTGGACCATATCAATTATTTGAGCATCGGAGTTCTCCTCGAGCGGCTGAAGCTTTTGCGGAACTTGAACGGCGATCTCAAATTGGCAGGCATGAGTCCGTTCCTACGTGACATTTTTAAAGTTGTCGGCATGGATCGTTTCTTCGAAGATTATACGTCACTCGAAGACGCTATCGAAAGCTTCGACGATGATTGGGAGGGTGACGGGACGAGTCACTGAGCGGTGTCCGCGCATGTCTCCGTACTGGTCCGGGAGGTGATCGAGTGTCTCAGGCCCGAACCAGGCAAACGATATTTCGATGGCACAGTGGGGGGCGGGGGGCACGCCGAGCAGATTCTGATCGAGAGTAGTCCAGACGGACAAGTCCTAGCGTTGGATCGGGACGACACAGCACTGGCGGAGACGCAGAAACGCCTGGGGCGATTCGAAGGACGCGTGATCGCGCGTCAGGCGAGCTTCGCGGATGCGAAAGATATTCTCACTGAAATCGGCTGGGATGGCGTTGACGGAGTTATCTTGGATTTGGGTATTTCATCCGATCAAATCGATTCTCCGGAAAGAGGTTTTAGCTTTCGCGGCGCGGCGAGGCTGGACATGCGGATGGACCGGCGCCAGTCCGTCGATGCGTGGCAGATCGTGAATTCATTTGCGGTGGAGCAGCTGGAACGAATCTTTCGCCTTTACGGCGAAGAGCCGCGAGCACGGCGCATTGCTCAGGCGATCGTCGCCGGGCGAAAACAGCATACAGTAGAGACAACCACACAGCTTGTCCAGATTATCGAGCGCGTAAAAGGCAGCGGTCGGCGCGATCACCATCCGGCGACGCAGGTTTTCCAAGCACTGCGAATCGCCGTGAATCAAGAATTGCAGCAACTCGAGCAGTTCTTGGAGAACGGTTATGAAACGCTTCGGCCGGGCGGACGGATGGTGATTATTTCGTTCCATTCCCTGGAGGACCGCATCGTCAAGACGGCATTTCGCAAATGGAACCGCGCTTGTCTCTGCCCGCCGCGAGCGCTCAGCTGCCGATGCGGCTGGAGCCAGAAAGTGAAGCTGTTAACAAAGAAACCGATAATTCCCTCGGCGAGTGAAATTCATGCCAACCCGCGCGCCCGCACGGCGAAAATGCGCGCCGTAGAGAGGATCTAAACGCCCATGGCTGCGGCGGGCAGCGCGCGATCGCGCAAGTTAGCTAGAGTTCCGCGGGGAGAATCGGAGCGCATCGAGCAGGCCGCCCGGCGTCGACGGATTTTCGTTCTTGGGCTTTTCGCGATCGCTTTGATCGGTGTGGCCCTGATGCAGGTGTGGTTGAGGCTTCAGGTGGTCCAAATGGGTTACGCGCTTTCGACGATGAGTAAACTGCATGGCCGTCTGGAACAGGAAAATCGCGAATTGAAAATAGAGCTGGCTACCATGACGTCGCCGGATCGTCTTGGCAAACTCGCGCGCACTCGCCTAGGACTGGTGCCGCCCGAGAAAGGCCAGATCATCGTGTTACCATGAGACGCTCTTTACCGCGAAATCACAGCCGCCTCGGTGTCGCCAAGATATTATTCTTAGCGATGTTCTTGGTGATCGCCGGGCGCGCGTTTCAACTGCAAGTGCTGCAAGGCGAAAAACTCATGCAACTGGGCGAGCGGCAGCACTTGAAAGAGTGGATCGTACTGCCCAAACGAGGCGCATTGCTCGACCGCGCCGGTGAACCCTTAGCGTTGAGCATGGAATCGCAGTCGGTGTATGCCCGCCCACACCGCGTTCAAGATCCGGAACAGCTCAGTCAGGGCCTGGCGAGGATTCTCAATTTGCGCGCCGCCGACGTCAAACAAAAACTCACCTCAGACAAACCCTTTGTCTGGATAAAGCGGCAAGTATCGTCGCCCGAGGCGGAGAAAATTCAAGCGCTTAACCCAACCGGGATCGGCATGTTTTACGAGCCCAATCGTTACTATCCCCAGAATCAGCTAGCCGGGCAATTGATCGGCTTTGTCGGGCGGGACTCTGAAGGGCTCGAAGGACTGGAACTCAAGTACAACGATTACATCCGCGGTGAAGCCGGCTCTTCGGTTACCGAGCGCGACGCCCTCGGACGCCGAGTGCTGGTGCAAGGCGTTGAAGGACTGCGAATTCCTCCCGGGAGCGACGTCCATCTCACACTCAATACCTCCATACAGCATATCGCTGAAAAAGAACTGGAGGCGACGGTCCTAAAATATCGCGCCAAGTCGGGGGTGGCGATCGTGATGGAGCCGTTCACCGGCGAAGTCCTGGCGCTGGCGAATTATCCCGCGTTCGATCCTAACAATTATAGCAAACAGTCGGCCGATCAGCGGCGCAACCGCGCGGTCACCGACAGTTTCGAGCCCGGATCTACTTTTAAAACCATTCTCGCTGCAGCGGCCCTGGAGGAAGGCGTCGTCGGTAAAGAAGATTTGTTCTATTGTGAAATGGGCAAATATCCCTACGCCGGCAAAGTCATCCACGACACCCACCCGCATGGCTGGTTGTCATTTGCTAAGATACTGCAGGTGTCGAGCAACATCGGCTTTACCAAAGTGGCACAGAAGCTTAAGAAAGACCGTTATTACAGATACATCGAGAAATTTGGTTTCGGCCAGGTCACGGGGATCGACGTGCCGGGAGAAGTGCCCGGGCTGCTGCGCAAGCCTGAGAGCTGGTCGGCGATTGACCTGGCGACACACGCCTTCGGGCAGGGCATCTCGGCGACTCCGTTACAAATGGTGACGGCGTATGCCGCGATCGCCAATGGCGGATTTCTCATGCGCCCCTACGTCACCCGACGCGTGGTCAGTCCGCAGGGAGAAATCGTGTTCGAAATTCAACCCCATGTAGTTAGGCGCGTGATCTCGGAAAAGACCGCGAGGTCACTGGCGTCCATACTCAAGGATGTAACCAATGAAGGCGGCACCGGCGTAATGGCGAACGTGGACGGGTTCGAAGTCGCAGGAAAAACCGGCACGGCTCAGAAGGCAGATCCGGTTCACGGCGGCTACGCGGCAAAGAAACGGGTGGCCTCGTTCGTCGGCTTCGTCCCGGCAAACGACCCGCGACTGGTCGCCTTGGTATTGATCGATGAACCTGAGGTGAACGTCTATGGTGGTGTCGTCGCGGCGCCAGCGTTCCGCAATATCGCTCAAGCCGCTCTGCGGCATCTTGCAGTAGCGCCGCAACAAGCCGCACTCATTCCGGCGCTACCTAGCCAGCTGGAGGCGATAGTCCGGCGCGTGGCTAAACCCAACAGCGCGGGTACAATGGAGACCAACGGAGACGCGGCTCCGGACTTCGTCGGCCTGAGTCTGCGGGAGGCTTTGGAAAAAGCGCAAACGCTAAAACTGAAGCTGAGGCTTCAGGGCAACGGTTACGTGGTGAAACAATCGCCGCAAGCGGGGGGACGCTGGAACGAGGAAAGTGTCTTAGTTCTTAACCTACAAGGTTAACGGCGATGCGAATCAAAGAGTTCCTGGCCATCGAGGAGGTGGCAGCGGCTGCAGGAAATCTGGATCAGGAAGTAAACGGGTTGACATACGATTCACGGAAAGTGAGCGCGGGACATATTTTTTTCGCGGTGCCAGGGGAGAAGGCCGACGGTCATGATTTCATAGCGGAATCAGTGCGGCGCAACGCTGCCGCTGTGGTCTTTTCCCGGGATGGGAATTGGCCGCGGGCGACGGCAACGGTTCGGGTCAAAGATGTCCGTCGCACGATGGGATTGTGGGCGGCGCATTTTTTTAACCAGCCCAGCCGACGACTGAAGTTGGTGGGTGTGACCGGCACCAATGGCAAGACGACGCTTACGTATCTAGTCGAGTCGATGCTCCAGGCTGCGGGGATGGAGCCGGGAGTGATCGGTACGATCAGTTATCGCTATCGCGGACATGAAGTCCCGTCGCATCACACGACGCCAGAGTCCCCCGACTTGGAACAAATGTTGGCAGAGATGGCCCGCGCCGGAGTCAAATCCGTCGCGATGGAAGTTTCGTCACACGCTCTGGCGCAGCAAAGAGTGCGTGGATTGGATTTCGATGTCGGCGTATTTACCAATCTCTCGCGCGACCATCTCGATTATCATCGCGACATGGATGAATACTTCTCGGCCAAGAGCCGGCTGTTCACTGATTATCTGAAGGTCAGCGTCAAAGCGCAAAAGGCGGCGGTGATCTACGGCGAAGATCCGCGCGGTCCTGAACTGATCGCAAAAGTCGGGAGCCAGGGCACGGAGGCGTGGAGTTATGGCGAAGGCTCGCAGTGGGATGTCCATCCAGTGAACGTCAAAAGCAATGTCAACGGCCTCAGAGGTACGATTCAAGCGCGCGAGCGCAAGATCGAGTTTACTTCCTCTCTGATCGGCGCGGCCAATTTGCAAAATATTCTCGGCGCGGTCGCGGTCGGACGCACGCTGGGACTCGGTGATGGCATAGCGGCGCAAGGGATTCGGCAGCTACGGACGGTTCCCGGGCGACTCGAAAAAATTGACAACCGTCTCGGCATCTCGGTCTTGGTCGACTATGCCCATACGCCTGACGCGCTCGAAAAAGTACTCGGCGCGTTACGCCCGTTAACGCGCGGTAAACTCATCACCGTCTTTGGTTGCGGTGGGGACCGCGATCGCGGCAAGCGGCCTTTGATGGGCGAGATCACCGGCCGGCTGAGCGACTTCGTGGTCATCACATCCGACAATCCGCGCACAGAGGACCCACTGATGATTGTCGATGAGGTTGAGGCTGGCGTCGCCACGACTGGGCTCAAAAGGTTTTCGGGTCTCCGGTCTCGAGTCGGCGAAAGCGAAGCTGAACGCGGCTACGTCGTGGAAGCCGATCGCCGAAAAGCGATTGGCATCGCGCTCGGGGCCGCGCGCCCTGGTGATTTGGTTCTGATCGCCGGCAAAGGCCACGAGGATTATCAGATCTTGGGGACGACGAAGATTCATTTCGACGATCGGGAGGTGGCTCGCGACGAGTTGGAACGCCGAGCCAGCGAGTAAGCCGACGGAGAATGTCGTGGAGCAAAGCAGAAATTGTCGCAGCGACCGGCGGCAAGATGGCGCGAGATAGCGGGATAAGGCGATTCGGTGAAATTGTGACCGATTCGATGAAGATCAAAAGAGGTTCGGTTTTCGTCGCCTTAAAGGGCGAGCGGCATGACGGCCATCGATTTGTCGCAGACGCGGTGCGCCGCGGCGCCGCCTGCGTGATCGTTCATCGCCCGTTACACGGGAAAATTCTCGACAAGACGACGACGGTTAGAGTGCCTGACACGCTGCGGGCGTTGGGCGATCTCGCCTATTATCGCCGCCAACAGTTTGCCCCTAGGGTACTGGCGATTACCGGCTCCAACGGCAAAACCACGACAAAGGAAATGATTGCGGCGATACTCGAAGAAGCCTGGCTCGACGGCGAGTCCTTACGCGGCAAGGTGCTAAAGACCGAAGGTAATTTCAACAATCTCGTTGGTCTGCCATTGACCCTCCTCAGATTGCGAAAACGGCACAAGGTCGCCGTAGTCGAACTCGGCACCAATCATCCCGGAGAAATTCAGCGCCTTGCCGAAATCGCCGACCCGGACGCGGGGATCATTACCTCGGTTGCGGCGGCGCATCTTGAAGGATTGAAGAGCTTGGCCGGCGTTGCCCGAGAAAAGGGCGCTCTTTACCAGAACATTCGCCCTCGCGGCACGATTGCGGTGAATCTGGACGATCCGTGGGTTAGAAAGCTTGCGGCTAGGTTCAAAGGTAAAAAAATCACCTACGGCAGGCTCGGACAGGTGCGCGCGCAGTCCCGGCGCCTGCGTGGGACAACAGGGATGCAATTCGTTCTGCATGCCGGTCTGCGGCGCTGTAACGTGGAGCTCAACTATCTGGGCCAACACAACATTAGCAACGCGCTGGGCGCAGCGGCCCTAGCTCTCGGCGCCGGAGTCAAATTGCCGGCGATTCGCCGCGGCTTGGAAAGGGTCCGGCCTTTCTCCATGCGCATGCAAATCGAAGAGTCTAAAGGTGTCGGCATTATTAATGACACTTACAATGCCAATCCGGCCTCGATGCAAGCGGCGCTGCAAACCCTGGCGGAAATCGATTGTCGTGGCAACAGAATTGCCGCGCTTGGAGACATGTTCGAGCTCGGCAAACAAAGCGCAAAAGAACATCGCCAGCTTGGCAAATTCGCGGCGAGTGTAAAGATCGACGCGCTCTATCTGCTCGGTAAGCAGGCAACGGAGGTTCGTAAAGGCGCGCTGCAGCACGGCCTGCGACCGGAGCAAATCTTTATCGGTAAAGATCACGCCGATCTCGTTCGCAGGCTCCGTGAGCGAGTGAAGAAGGGCGATTGGCTGCTATTAAAAGGATCGCGCGGCATGAGGATGGAAACCATTCTCGGTGAGCTCAGAAGCGGAAAGGCATAGGAGATTGGAATTGCTTTACTACCTACTGTTTCCGCTGGCAACCTCGTACTCGGGCTTCAATGTCTTTCGCTACATCACGTTTCGCGCCGCGATGGCGGCATTGCTGGCCCTCGTTATCTCTTTTCTTCTCGGGCCGTGGTTGATTCGAACTTTGACGGAGAAGCAGATTGGCCAGCAAATTCGCGACGACGGACCGGCGCACCACGCGGTCAAGGCGGGGACGCCGACCATGGGCGGCGCGCTGATTATTCTGGCGCTGTTATTTTCGACGCTGATGATGGCTGACATCGCCAATCGTTATGTTTTGCTCGCGCTAATCGCCACTTTGGGCACCGGCGTGGTCGGATTTGTCGATGATTACTTGAAATTGACCCGCAAAAACAGCAAAGGGCTTTCGCCGCCGGCAAAACTGCTCGGCCAGCTCGCCGTCGCCTTCATCGTTGCCGTTGCCCTTTACTACCAGCCCAGGTTTAGCACCGAGATTGCGTTTCCGTTTATTAAAACTTTCCGTTTGGACCTCGGCGTCCTTTATATCCCTTTTGCGATGATGGTCATCGTTTTTACTTCCAACGCCGTCAATCTGACTGACGGTCTCGATGGTCTTGCCATCGGTCCCGTGATGATTGCCGCCGGCACGTACGCCGTTATCGCGTACGTCACCGGTCACTTGAAGCTGGCGGAGTATCTGCAGATTCCCTATGTCGCCGGCGTCGGCGAGTTGAGCGTCTTTTGCGCCGCGGTGGTGGCCGCAGGTTTGGGCTTTCTCTGGTACAACGCCTATCCCGCGGAGATGTTCATGGGCGACGTTGGCTCGCTCGCCCTCGGCGCGGCTCTCGGCGTCGTCGCGGTGATGACCAAGAACGAGATTCTGCTGATCATTGTCGGCGGCGTGTTCGTCATCGAATCGCTGTCGGTCATTTTTCAGGTGATTTCTTACAAGATCAGGCGCAAGCGCGTTTTTCTGATGGCGCCGATCCATCATCATTACGAGCTCAAAGGCTGGAAAGAACCGCAAATCATCGTGCGTTTTTGGATCATTTCCTTTATTTGCGCCGTGATCGGCTTGAGTACCTTGAAGCTCCGATGACAATGGCGATGATCGATGGAGCTCAAAGGCAAAAAGGTTCTGGTCATTGGGCTTGCGCGCACCGGCAGCGAATCTGCGCGTTTTCTTTCGCGACACGGAGCCAGTGTGGTGGTTAGCGACCTGCGCCAGGAAGACGAACTCAAGCAAGCCAAGGAAACTCTCGCCGGGCTGCCGGTCGATTATCATTTGGGCGGCGAAGAGGTTGGTTGGCTCGCCGGGGTCGATTGCGTCATTCCGAGTCCGGGAGTGGCGCAGGAAAATCGTTTGTTACGGCAAGCCGTAGCGTTGCGGATTCCGGTTTTCAGCGAAGTCGAACTGGCGTATCGATTTTTCCGCGCACCTTTGGTTGCGATTACCGGGACCAACGGCAAGAGCACCACGACAACCTTGGTCGGCGAAATGATCAAGGCCAGTGGCCGAAAGGTTTTTATCGGCGGTAATCTAGGCGTGCCTTTGATCGCCGCCGTGTCGGACGACTGGGACTGGGGAGTTGTCGAGATCAGCAGTTTTCAATTGGAGTGGATCGAGAAGTTTCGCCCGCGAATGGCTGCCTTGCTCAATATTAGCGAAGATCATTTAGACCGCTATGCGACGTTTGCCGATTACTGCCGTGCCAAGGAGCGGATCTTCGAAGCTCAAACGAGTGACGACTTCGCGATTCTCAACCGTGACGACCCGCGTGTCTGGGAAATGCGCGGACGCATCAGGGCTCGGATCGCCTCTTTCGGCTTCTCCGAGGTGAGGGATGGGGTTTTCGCCACCGCCACCGAAATTATTTGGCGCTTTGACGCGCAGGAAGAGCGCTTCTCCCTCGCTAACGTCAAACTTCACGGCGTGCACAACGTGGAAAACATGATGGCCGCGGTTGCTATAGCAAAGTGCGTTGGGATCTCCCGCGCGGCGATTCAAGAGATTCTGGACAGCTTTCCCGGGCTCGAGCACCGCCTCGAGTTTGTCCGGCAGCGAAATGGCGTGGGTTATTACAATGACTCCAAGGGAACCAATGTCGGCGCCGTCGTGAAATCGCTGGCCAGTTTTACCGATCCGGTGATCTTGCTCGCCGGCGGCGTCGATAAGGGCGGCGATTATGCTCCCCTCGCCGATGAAATCAAGAAAAAGGTGCGCCGCTTGGTGCTGTTCGGCGCCGCGAAGGAGATCATGGCGCGCAGCGTGGGACAGTTTACCGAGACCGTTATCGTCGACGATCTTCATGCGGCAGTCAGCGACGCCGCGACGCACGCGCACGCGGGCGATGTGGTGCTGCTTTCGCCGGCTTGTTCCAGTTTCGATCAGTTTCGCAACTACGCGGAACGAGGAAAAATTTTTAAGCGCCTCGTGCAAGCATTATGAGAGACGGTTTGGCGATTGATAAATGGATGCTGCTGTCGGTCGTGTGCCTGCTGGCGCTGGGCATGACCATGGTCTTGAGCACCAGCTATCTTTACTCCCAAGAACGCTACGGCGACGGAACTTACTTCTTCCGCAAACAGCTGCTTGCCATGGGCGTGGGCGCCGTGGCCTTGATCGTTTGCTCGATGGTGCCGTCCACGCTTTATCGTCGGCTGGCCTATCCGCTTTTGGCCGTTACGTTTGTCGTCCTCATCCTCGTTTTGGTTCCGGGCATCGGCGTGAACCGCGGCGGCGCGCGGCGCTGGATCATGCTCGCTGGCTTCGCTTTTCAGCCGTCCGAGCTGGCGAAGCTGGCCATGATTTTTTATCTCGCCCACTCCATGGCCAAGAAGGAGCAAACGATCCGCACGTTTTCCGTCGGCGTTCTGCCCCACCTGATGGTGAGTGGGGCGTTTGCCGGGGTGCTGCTGCTCGAACCTGATTTCGGCAGCGCGCTGATTATGACCATGTTGCTCTATTTCATGCTGTTCGTCGGCGGCGCGCGCGTGCATCATCTGCTCGCCACCGGGCTGATGGCTTTGCCCCTGTTAGTCTATGTGATGACGAAGGCTGAGTACCGCGTGCGCCGGCTGATGACATTCTTAGATCCATGGAGCGATGCCGCCGGCAGCGGATTTCACGTCATTCAGTCCTTGATTGCATTCGGCTCCGGTCAACTCTGGGGGCGAGGCTTAGGCGAAAGCCGCCAGAAACTTTTTTATCTGCCGGAAGCGCATACCGATTTTGTCTATTCGGTGGTCGGCGAAGAATTGGGTCTGTTGGGAGCGTGGGTGGTTTTGGCGCTGTTCGGCGTCATCATCACGCGCGGCTTTAGACTAACGGCCAAGATCGAAGAGCCGTTCGAGCAATATCTGGCATTTGGCGTGACAGTGCTTCTCGGGGCGCAAGCCTTGATCCATATGGGCGTCGTCATGGGATTGATGCCGACCAAGGGTTTGGTATTGCCGTTTATTAGCTACGGCGGATCCGCCATGGTGATCAACCTGATGGCGGCGGGAATATTGCTGGGTCTCTCGCGCCGGAGACTCTAGTCATGCGGGTGATCTTCGCCGGCGGGGGAACCGGTGGCCATCTGTTCCCCGGGCTGGCGGTGGCGCGGGAATTTCAACGGCGCGATCCGATGACGGAGATCTTGTTCGTCGGAACGGAACAAGGGATCGAATTTCGCGTGTTGCCAAAAGCGGGATTCAGATTGGAGACCTTGACGGTCAAGGGCCTTAAAGGAAGAGGGATGCGCGGTTTGCTCGACGCGCTCTACGGCGTGCCCGCGAGCGTCGTGCGCTCGTTGGCGGTGATCAAAAAATTTCGCCCCGACTGCGTGATCGGATTGGGCGGCTATGCCTCGGGCCCAGTACTGCTCGCAGCCAAGTTGGCCGGCATGCGCTGCGCTATCATGGAGCAAAATCTTCGTCCCGGCTTTACCAACAAAATTCTTTCGCGGCTGGTCAATCGCGTGTTCACGTCCTACGGCAAGAGCGTGGAATATTTTCCGCGCGCTCGAGTGATCGAAACCGGCAATCCGGTCCGCTGGCAAAAACTGCCCGAGGTTCAAAGACGCGACAAGTTTTCGCTGTTGGTATTCGGCGGCAGCGCCGGTGCCCGCCGCATCAATTTTGCGGTAGTCGACGCGCTCAAACAATTGACCGATCTTCAGTCGGCTCTTTTTGTCGCGCACCAAACCGGCGAGCTTGATTACGCCGCGATCAAGGAAGCTTACGCGGCGCTGCCGTTCGAAGCGGAAATAACGCCGTTCATCGACAAAATGGATGAAGCTTATGCGCGGGCCGATCTGGTGCTGTGTCGCGCCGGCGCGACGACGGTGGCGGAACTGACCGCGTTCGGCAAGGCGGCGATCGTCGTGCCGTATCCTTACGCGATTTACGATCATCAGCGCGGCAACGCCCAAGCTCTCCAAGAGCGCGGCGCCGCCGAAATGATTTTGGATCAAGTATTGGACGGGCAAATTCTGTCGGAGAGAATTCGCAGCTACGTGGCGGATCGCGGCCGAATCGATCGAATGGCGTCCGCCGCGCGCGCCATGGGACGCCCTCAAGCCGCGACGCGAATCGTCGATGAGTGTTACGCCTTGGCCCATGGATAAAATTTTGCCGCTAACTGAAGTTTCATGCTGCAGAAGAAACATAAAATTCATTTCGTCGGCATCGGCGGCATCGGCATGAGCGGCATCGCCGAGGTTTTGTTGAATTCGGGGTATGTGGTGACCGGCTCGGATCTTCAGGAAAGCGAAGTGACCCGACGACTACGTGCGCTCGGCGCGCGCGTGTTTGTCGGACACCAAGAGGTAAACCTTGCCGGCAACCCGTCCGTTGTCGTGATTTCCACGGCGGTCAAATATTCCAACCCGGAAGTGTTGGAAGCGCGCCGGCGCCATATCCCGGTGATCCCACGCGCGGAAATGTTGGCTGAGCTGATGCGCATGAAGTACGGCGTTGCGGTGGCTGGCAGTCATGGAAAGACGACGACAACGTCGATGATCGCCGCGGTGTTGAGCACGGCGGGACTGGATCCGACGATGGTAATCGGCGGCCGAGTGCATATGCTCGGGACCAACGCCAAGATGGGCCAGGGCGAATTTCTGGTCGCCGAGGCGGATGAAAGCGACGGCAGTTTTCTGCTGTTGTCACCGACCATCGCCGTGGTGACCAACATCGATAAGGAGCACATGGATTTCCATCAGACGATGGAACGGCTCAACGAAAGTTTTCTCACGTTCATGAACCAAGTGCCATTCTATGGATTGGCCGTGCTCTGTATCGACGGCGCCAACGTGCATGGTCTTTTGCCCAAAGCGAAAAAGCGCTTCACGACATACGGGCTCTCCGCCGAGGCCGAGTATTCGGCTCAGGATCTGAAAATGACGGCGGCCGGAGTCGAATTTACCGTGCTGCGTCATGGAAAGTCGTTGGGTCGGTTGCGCTTGAACCTGCCCGGGCGACACAGCGCGACGAACGCGTTGGCGGCCGTCGCCGTTGCTCATGAGCTCGAGATTCCCTTCACGCACGTGGTCGAGGGGCTGGGCGCATTTACCGGGATTCACCGGCGATTCGAAATCAAGGGTGAGCCCAAGGGAATCATGGTCGTGGATGATTACGGCCACCATCCGACGGAAATTCGCGCGACGATTGGCGCCATCCGCGATAGCTGGAAGCGGCCGTTGACGGTGATCTTTCAGCCGCACCGCTTTACCCGAACCAGGGATCTCTTCGATGAATTCTTGACCGCTTTTGAAGGCGCGGATCGGCTCGTGCTCACGGAAATTTACCCCGCCGGCGAAGATCCGATTTCCGGCATCACCGGCGACGCGCTGTATCAAGCGATCAAACGCAAGGGCCATCTGGATGTGGAATTCGTCCCGGACAAAAACCAGCTTGTCGCGCAGCTGGCAGAAAAACTGAATGGCGGCGACATCGCTCTGACGCTTGGCGCGGGCGATATCTACAAGGTCGGGGAAGCCTTGGTTGAGGCGCTGAAGTGAAGACTTGGGGATTGGAGTGCTGGAGTGATGGAGTGGTGGAGTGATGGGGGAGGCCCAACACCTTAATATTCCAGCACTCCAACACTCCAATTCAGTTGTGATGTTTGCCATGGCCAAAGAGACTAACGAATCGCCTCTGGCGCAGGAGCTCAAGGCCATTTCCGGGCTGAAAGTGAAGACTGCCGAGCCTTTGGCGCGCTACACGTCGATGAAGATCGGTGGACCGGCGGATTATTTCATCGAAGCGCATACAGACGCGGCATTGGTGAGTGTTTTGCGCTCGCTCAATCAGCGCGCCATGAGTTTTTATCTGCTGGGCAACGGCAGCAATGTTTTGATCAGCGACCGTGGCGTGCGCGGTGCGGTGATCCGCTTAGCTGGAGAATTTAGAAAAATCGAATGGCAGGAAGAAGCTGCACGGGTCCATGTGCATGTCGGCGCAGCCTACGCGGTAACGCAATTGGTTCGCGAAGCGGCGCGCAAAGGGTATGCGGGTCTGGAATTTGCCGAGGGCATTCCCGGCAGTGTCGGTGGCGCGCTGTTCATGAACGCGGGAGCGTATGGTTCCGAGTTCGAAAAAGTCGCCGATCAAATCGAAGGGGTAACGTCGCAAGGACAGCCAATTCGGTTTAGCCGGGGTGAGATGACTTTTAGCTACCGCGATTCTCATTTACCGCCAGGAACGATCGTGACTCGTGTGCGCATGCAATTACCCAAGGCCGAGCCCGCCGCGGTGGGCTCCAAGCTTCACGAGCTGGTGCGTCGGCGAAAAGCCAGCCAGCCTTCCGGTTATCCCAATTCGGGGTCGATGTTTCGTAATCCACCGGGGGATTACGCGGGCCGGTTGATCGAGGCCGCCGGGCTGAAAGGCAAGCGGATCGGCCAGTCACAAATATCCGAGCGCCATGCGAACTTCATCGTCAATCTCGGCGGCGCCAAAGCAGCGGACGTGCTGCAACTCACGGAGCTGGCACAGGCAGAAGTGCGCAGACAGTTCGGCGTCGAGTTGGTTCTGGAAGTGAAGCTTATAGGTGAGTGGGCGGCCGATTGAGCCGGAAGCGATGCAGCTAAAAGTCTATCGCAAAGATAATCGGAAAAAGGCTGAACGGCCCTGGCGTCGTAGCGCCCTGCGTTATGGCGGGTTCGTTGGCCTCTTGATTTTAGCCGCAGCGGGCTATCGTCTCAGCGGCCCGCTCTTGGCGGCGGCGGATTCGCTGCGCGATTTCGTCGTGGAAAATCCATATTTTTCAGTGCGCGAGATTCAGGTGCGTGGCGGCGACAAAGTCAGTGGCAACGAGATCGTCACCATCGCCGGGTTGCGCCAGGGAATGAGCATCTGGAAGATCGAGCTCGCCGGCATCGAAAAAAAAATCGCGAAACATCCTTGGGTGCGCCGCGTTTTAGTGCGCCGGGAGTTTCCCGGCCGTATCATCATCGACGTTGAGGAGCGCACGCCAAGGGCGATTGTCGCTATCCGTAAGCTTTACTATGTCGACTCGGACGGCACGGTTTTTAAGGAAGTCGCTGCCGGCGAAAACGTCAAATTTCCGCTGCTCACCGGCCTGCGCGCCGAAGATATCATGACGGCCAATCCAGCCGTGCGCCGGCGCATTCAGGACGCCATGCGTCTTGCCGAGATGATGGCGCAGCGCTCGCATTCGCTTTCGGAAATTCATTTCGATGCGCCCGATCGCTTGGTGGTTTATACGACGACATATCCCGTCGCGCTGCACATGGGTTGGGGAGAATGGGACGAGAAATTGGACCGCATGGAACGCCTGTTAGCGCTGTGGAAGGGTCATGAAGAACGCCTGACGTCATTAGATATGAGCTTTCGCGATCAAGTGGTTGCCCGGCTACGCCGCGTCTCGCAGTGATCGCCAATCGAGTGACTCACGTTAGAAAACTATGGCAAAGAAACACAGCATCGTCGTCGGATTAGATATCGGAACAACCAAGATTTGCGCCCTGATCGGAGAAATGACCGATCAAGGCGTGGAAATCATCGGCGTAGGATCGCACCCGTCTCAGGGATTGCGCAAGGGCGTGGTGATTAATATCGAAGCCACGGTGAGCTCGGTCCGGAGAGCCATCGAAGAAGCGGGACTCATGGCCGGCTGTGAGGTTCACACCGTATTCACAAGCATCTCGGGCGGCCACGTCAAAGCGTTTAATAGCCACGGTATTGTCGCGGTGAAGAACAAAGAAGTGACGCAGCGCGATTTGGAGCGGGTCATCGATGCCGCCAAGGCCGTGGCGATTCCGATGGACCGCGAGGTGCTGCACGTCCTGCCGCAGGATTATATCGTTGACGACCAGGATGGGATCAAAGATCCGCTCGGCATGTCCGGCGTCCGGCTCGAAGCGAAAGTTCACATTGTCACCGGCGCGGTGACTTCGGCGCAAAATATCATCAAGTGTTGCAATCGCACCGGTCTCAACGTCGCCGAGGTCGTGCTGGCGCCATTGGCGGCGGCCGAAGCCGTGCTCACCGACGAGCAGCGTGAGCTGGGTGTCGTCTTAGTCGATATGGGCGGCGGCACAACCGATATCGCCATCTATCACGACGGCACGCTGAAACACACGGCCGTCCTTAGTATCGGCGGCAACCACGTGACCAACGATATCGCCGCCGGACTACGCACGCCGTTCAACGACGCCGAGCGTATCAAGCAGCGCCATGGTTACGCCACGGCGGCAATGGTGTCCGACGCCGAGAGAGTCGATGTTCCGAGCGTGGCGGGCAAAGGCGCCGGTACCATCTCGCGGCAGATCCTCTGTGAAATCATCGAGCCTCGTCTCGATGAAATTTTCGAGTTGGTGCAAAAAGAGATCGTCAAATCGGGCTTGGACGGCGCGTTAGCATCGGGAATCGTGGTGACGGGCGGATCGATGCTGCTGCCCGGCGCTGTCGAAATGGCTGAGCGCTGCCTGGGCCTGCCGGTAAGGCTTGGCGTTCCGGTTCACGTCGGCGGCTTGGTCGATATCATCGATAACCCGGTCTATGCGGCGGGCGTGGGTTTGGTCTTGCACGGCATGAAGCGTCAGGAGCGCAGCATCTTCCGCGTCCGCGACGATAAAATTCTATCGAAAGTGAAACATCGAATGTCGGATTGGCTGAGCGAATTCTTTTAGTCAGAAAATAAAACCTAACAACTTTTTTCGGAGGAGGAAAGCTTATGTTTGAGATTGTCGAGCAACATGGCATGACCGCGCGGATCAAGGTCATTGGCATCGGCGGCGGCGGCGGTAATGCAGTCAATACCATGATTGGCGGGAAACTTTCGGGTGTCGATTTCATGGTAGCGAATACCGATGCACAGTCTTTGGAAGCGAGCCAGGCGCCGCTGCGGATTCAACTTGGCAGCATGGTCACCAAGGGATTGGGCGCCGGCGCCAACCCGGAAATCGGCCGTCGCGCCGCTTTGGAAGATCAAGAACAGATCAGGGAGTATCTTGAAGGCTCCGATATGATCTTTCTCACCGCCGGCATGGGTGGTGGCACAGGCACGGGCGGCGCGCCGGTCATCGCTCGAGTGGCCCGCGACGTGGGCGCGCTGACCGTCGGCGTGGTGACGAAGCCCTTTATCTTCGAGGGCAAAAAGCGCATGCGCCAAGCCGAAGAAGGCATCGAAGAGTTGAAACAGAGCGTCGATACGTTGATCGTGATACCGAACCAGCGGCTGTTAAGCATTGCCGCAAAGACCACCACGATGTTGGAAGCGTTTCACAAGGCGGACGACGTGCTGCTGCAAGCCGTGCGGGGCATTTCCGATCTCATTATCACGCCGGGTCTGATCAATCTCGATTTTGCCGACGTGCGCACCGTCATGGCCGAGATGGGCTTGGCATTGATGGGCGCCGCGGCCGCCACTGGCGAAAACCGCGCCATCGAAGCGGCACAAAGGGCGATCTCGAGTCCGCTGCTCGAGGATATCTCGATTCAGGGCGCGCGCGGCGTGCTGATCAATATTACCGGCGGACCCGATCTCTGTCTGCACGAGGTCAACGAGGCGGCGTCGATGATTCAAGAGGAAGCACACGACGATGCCAACATCATCTTCGGCGCGGTGATCGATGAAAGCCTGACCGACGAGATTCGCATCACGGTGATCGCCACCGGCTTCGGTGAGGTGAGAGAGGAGAAGAAGCCGGCGCCTCAGCCGGTAACAAATCTCGCCAGCATCACGAGCGCCGCGCCCAAGAACAAGAAAGTCGTTCACCTGGGCACCATCGTCGACGATCTCGACTCGCCGACCTGGCAACGCAAGAAGAGCGGCAGCGACGAGACCGAAACGGTGACTTTGGCCAAGAGCAACTTCGAGTTCACAGCAAATCAGGACGACGACGATAAATACGATATCCCGACTTTCCTGCGACGGCAGATGGACTAGTGTGGGGGAAGTTTCGCGCCAGGACTCTAACCCCAATTGGAAAAGAGGGGAAGGGGAGATTTTTGGGCGGAATAACGGGAGAATGATGTCGCGGATTTTTGGAACATTAGCACGACCTGGACGCCTGGTGATGTTTTCGTAGGGTGCGCTTGCGCACCTGGTGTTTGTTGACACAAGCTCGCGATAGTCGCAAGGCGACCATGATCGACCGCTACTTTTTGTAACGCATGCGTGTGCCGTGATTGACTGAGAGCATGATTTCGTCGCGCTCAGCTAGGCAGGAAAAAAGGCGCCGGAGATCCGCGCTCCGTTGATGCTCGCGCCTTCAAGGCGAGCGTTTGAGAAATCGATGCCGCGCAAATCGGCGGCGCGGGAATAACAGTTGCTAAAGTCGATTCCGATGGCATCGAGACCGCGTAGGTCAAGATGGCGAAAGTCGCGGGATGTCAGCTGGCATGGCTCGCCCTGGGATTTGCGCTGATTGAACTCTTTGATTTGGCCGTCGCGCAACAGTTGGTAGAGCGAGTCTTCGTAGGTTAGCGGTTTAAGCGACATAGCTGCCGATTATCCGCCGGCGGTTCGAGAATCCAGCGGCTCCAACTAAACTGATCGGCGCTATTTAGAAGTTCTTAAGCGCTTCTCCTGGCGTGCTCTGTCGAGCGCCAGCTTGATCAGCCGGTCGATCAGCCGGGAATAGCTAATGCCGCTCGCCTGCCACATCTTCGGGTACATGCTGATCTTGGTGAATCCGGGAATGGTGTTAATCTCATTGACTACGAGCCGCCCGTTGGCGCGCAGGAAAAAATCAACCCGAGCCATTCCCTCGCAGCACAGCACTCGGTAAGACCGCAAGGCGAGCGCGCGGATTTTTTTCACTACGGCCTTCGGCAGCCGCGCGGGAATTTCGAAACGCGCGCCTTTATCGTCGATGTATTTGGCGTCGTAAGAATAGAAGTCATGTTGCACGATGATTTCGCCCGGCAGTGAGGCGATCGGTTTCTCGTTGCCAAGAACGGCGCACTCGATTTCGCGGCCCGGAACGAATCCCTCGATCACAATCTTGTTGTCGTAGCGAAAGGCGTCTTCGATCGCGCGCCTAAAATTGTCTCTGTGGGTGACCTTTGTAATGCCAACCGAAGAGCCGAGATTTGCCGGCTTGACGAATAGCGGCAGGCCGAGGGCTTTCTTTACCTTCGCAAAACTGACCGTATTCATATCGGCGCGTTGAAAGGCCAGGAACTTTGCGATGGGAATCCGGGCATCGCGCAGCAGCCGTTTCATCACGTCCTTATCCATGCCCACCGCGGATCCCAACACACCCGCCCCGACGAAAGGGACATTGGCGAGCTTGAGCAAGCCTTGAATCGTGCCGTCTTCGCCAAACGGTCCATGGAGCACTGGAAAGACCAGGTCCACCGGCCCGAGTGACGCGCCCGCCGATGGCCGGACCATTGGAGTGCGGGTTTGTCCCGGCAGCACGGCGGTGGCATTCTTCATGTCGCGGCATTCGACCTCGGACTGCGCCACAGCGCTCAGCAAGCGCGCTCTAGCGTCGGTGAACCATCGCCCTTGTTTATCGATGCCAATGGCGACGACATCATACTTTTTTTTGTCCATCGCCTCGTAGATGTTTCTTGCCGATATGAGGGAAATCTCATGTTCGGCGGATTTGCCGCCGAAGAGTAACGCGACGCGTAGTTTTTTTCTCATCGGTCTGCTTGGGATGTAAGTGGAGGTCGAAGATGCAGAATCGAAGATAGAGAATCGATCTTCAATCCTCCATCTTCCATTCTCGGAGTTAAACTATTAAGTCGCGGACCCGGCGGCTCAGGACTTCTTGACTGGCGCCGGCGGCGCTTGCTGCTCGATGACTTTGACCACTTTGCCGGGATAAGCTTGTTTCTCGAACTGCAAGACGAAGTATTTAGCTTTGATTGGGTCGCCTTTATTGTCGAACTCGATCGAACCCGTTACCCCTTTAAAGTTTTTGATCTTGCGCACCGCGGTGGCGACGTCGGTGCGGTTGGGCTTTTTGCCGCCATTCGCTTTGATCCACTGTTCCATCGCCTTGATTCCGACCAGTGTCGCATCGTAGCCGTAGAGGCCGAATGATTCGGTCTCTTTGCCGAAACGCTGCTTGTATTTCTTGGCAAAGGCGGCGGTTTCAGGGTAGGCATCGGGCGGCCCCGCCACACTGGTATAGTAACTCCCTATAACCGACGTCCCGGCGATTTTCGCCATCTCGGCCGAATCTAAACCGTCCGGTCCCATGAACTTGGCCTTGACGCCTTTTTCACGGAGTTGCTTAAGCAAAAGACCGCCTTGGTGGTAAATGCCGCCGAAATACACGAGGTCAGGATTCTTGGCTTTGAGCGGGTTGATCATCGGCGAGAAGTTGGCGCGCTCTTCGGTGCCTTCAAAGCCCAAAACATTCATACCGAGCTTCTTCGCTTCAATGCGAAAGGTTTCCGCCACGCCCTGGCCGTAGAGTGTCTTGTCGTGAATGATATAGACCGACTTGAGCTTGAGCTCCTGTGCCGCGAAGCGAGCGCCGACGGGACCTTGCACGTCGTCTCGGCCGCAAACGCGATTGACGTTCGGGTAGCCCCGGTCGGTGATTTCCGTCGCCGTGTTCGCCGGCGAGATCATCACCAGCATGGCGTCTTTGTAAACTTCGGAGGAAGGGAGGGCGACGCCGGAGTTGAAGTGGCCGACGATAACGAGAACGTCGGGATCGGCGACCATGTTCCTCGCGTTGGCGACGCCGACCTCCGGCTTGGCCTGGTCGTCTTGCGGCACCAAGACCAGCTCGTAGCCAAGATCCTTGAAGGCCTTGCTCGCTTCTTCCACCGCGAGTTGCGCGCCGAGTTTGATGTGCTCGCCGAGGGCAGCCTGCTCGCCGGAGAGCGGCGCCTGCACGGCAATCTTGATCTTACCCTTCTGTGCCCAGGCGGTCGCCGGCGCGGCGGCAAGCAGTGCCAATAACAAAGCTAATGACAATCGTTTTAGCACGGCGAATTGTCTCCTTTGGCTGGAATGGGCTCACGATAACAAATCGTAATAGAACGCGCTACCGATTACCTTGTTTGATTTGATTGATTGTTTCGCTAGGCTCAGGGTGAACGGACGAAGAAAAAATTATTTGTCGAACCCTGAAGGATACACGCTATGACGTGAATCGAGATAGGAGCAGGCAGAGCTGACCGGAAACGGCACTAAAGTTTCACGGAATTTCCTCACGCAAACTTACGGAACGCTCCATCGCCGCGATTAAGTCCTCAATCGAGCCTTCGGGAAAATCATGAAAAAATTTCGCTGGCGCCGAGTTTTTTCACTTCGTCGATATCGCTTTGGACTTGATCGAATGAGCCAGTGAAGATCGCGCGATCAGCGCCGAGCGGTGCTGATCTGAGTGAAATGTTAGCGCCGACGACGACTTCGAGTGCTTGAGCATCTCGTCCGGCGTCTTTGGCCATCCGGCGTAGCTCCGCCATCATGGTCGCCATGGCAATTAAATCAGACGACCGCCTCTTGAGCTACCACCGCCAGAGAAATTTTTTGCGAGCGGCGCAACAGGGTAAGCTCGCAGTGCGCGCCGATGCGCGCATCGGTCAGAAGCTTGTGTAAATCATCGACGCTTCGCACCGCTGCATCGTCGAGGGCAACGACGACGTCGCCTTCCTGAAGACCGGCCCGCTCGGCGGGGCTTGGTTTTTCCATGGAGATGACCAACACGCCGGTTTCCGCCTTGAGCTGTTGAGAGCGCACGACGAAGCGCGGGATCGTGACGTTTTGTCCGCCCATCCCGAGGTAGGCACGGCGAATTTTCCCGTTTTTGATCAGCTGGCCGGCGACGAATTTTGCGGTGTTGATGGCCACTGCAAAACAAATTCCCTGCGCCGGCAAAATGACCGCGGTATTGACGCCGATGACCTCGCCGAGCGAGTTGGCCAGTGGCCCGCCGGAATTCCCCGGATTGAGCGCCGCGTCGGTCTGAATGACATTGTCAATCAGCCGCCCTGACTCGGAACGGAGCGAGCGGCCCAACGCGCTGACCACACCGGCGGTGACGCTGTACTGGAAACCGAAAGGATTGCCGATCGCGATCGCGAGCTGGCCGACCCGAATCTTTTCGGAATCCCCGAGGGGCGCGGCGACCAGCCTGCCGGAGGAGATGCGGATGACCGCAACATCGGTGCCGGGGTCGTCGCCGACGATCGTCGCATCGAATCGACGCCCGTCGCTGAGGGTGACGGCGATCTTGTCGGCGCCGTGGACCACGTGGCTGTTGGTCAGGACAAAGCCGTCGGGAGTAAAAACAAAACCCGAGCCGCTGCCCCTGGCTTCGCGCCGGCCACGCGCCGGTGCGCCCCCGGGCTGGAGAAACGTTTTGATCGCTTCGATGAACACGACGGAAGGGCTGATTCGTTCCGCGGTTTCAACGACCGCGCGCGAATAAGCGTCTAGCAATGCCGCATCGTGCTCGATCTGTGGTGAAGCCATAGGGGCGGCGCCATTGCCGCCGTCATCGTTTTGGATTTTCTCGACAAGCGAAAATTTCATGTGAAATCCCTTTGGCGCATCAATTTAATCATCCCGGGACTATCTGTTAAGTACGCACTTGGCGGTGCTATAGTACCCTCGCAGTAACTTCAGGAGCGCCACATGAAAGCCAAGGAGACGAATTGTCCAGCTGAATTCACGCTTGCTATGATCGGCGGCCGCTGGAAGATCCCGCTGATTTTTCATTTATTGCCTGGAGCCAAGCGCTTCTCGGAGCTGGCCCGCATGTTACCGGGAGTGACCCAGAAGATGTTGACGCAACAGCTCAGGGAAATGGAACGAAACGGTCTAGTGGAAAGGAAAGTTTACGCGCAAGTGCCGCCCAAGGTCGAATATTCCCTCACTGCCATGGGACGAAGTTTAAAGCCCGTGGTCGATGTGATGTGTCGATGGGGAGAGTCGCACGGCACGCGGACGGCGGGTCGGGAGGCTCCGTTATGATCGTTGGCACCGGTGTCGATTTGGCTGAAGTGGACCGCATTCAGGCCGCGCTGGAAGACCCGCGCATCGGCCGGCGCTTCCGCGACCGGGTCTTCACCGAGAAAGAAATTGCCTACTGCGAAAAGAAGCGGCGCGGCAAGTACGAAAGCTACGCGGGCCGGTTCGCGGCCAAAGAAGCGGTGATGAAAGCACTCGGACGCGGCTGGGGCGCGAAGGTGCGCTGGCTCGACATCGAAGTCGTGCGCGCGCGCAGCGGTAAACCCGAAATCGCCTTACACAATAATACCGCCAGGCTTGCCGATCGGCTGGGAATTCGCCGCTGGGCGCTGTCGATCACGCATACGAAACAACACGGACTGGCTTACGTCATCGCGCAGGATGAATAGCTTGTTTCCTAAATTCGAAATTCGGATATCGAAAATCCGAAACAATTTCAAAATTCAATATAAGGCGCGAAACCCAAGTTCGAATCGAGTTTGTTTGGAACATTGGGTGTTTTGTCATTTGATATTGTTTCGAGCTTCGGATCCTTCGACATCGCTCAGGACAGGTTTTCGTGCTTCGAATTTGCTTGTTTATCCCTTGGCTCCCTTGTGCCTTTGCGCGAGATTTGAGACTTAGGCGTGACGATTCAATTGCGTTGACGTTTTTTGTCCGGCAGCAAGAACAAAGCTCCCAATGCCCAAATGCCACACACGGCGCCGGCAATTGTCCATATCGTTTTGTTCCGACCGCTATAGTTGGCTATTACCCAGCATAGAATGGCGTCGAGCAAATGCACCAATGCAGCGGTTCGCCATATCGAATCCGGGTCCATTTCAGGTTTGATAAAAAGGAGTCCAGAAAAGTATCCAATCAATTGGGAGAAATCCACGAGGGGCCCTTGACGCTTCCTTTAGACAGTTAATATACTCGGTCTCCGCGAAATTAGGAACATTGTGATGGCGGTAAAGACTATCGAGTGGAAAGATGATCGAGTCATCATGCTCGATCAGCGTCTGTTGCCTCAAAAAGAGGTGTATCGAGTTTGCCGCAATTACAACCAAGTCGCCAAAGCGATCCAGGACATGACCATTCGCGGCGCTCCGGCGATCGGGGTGGCGGCGGCGATGGGCGTAGCTTTGGGCGCATTGAAGGCAACGCCCAAGACTTTTGATCGCGAATTCGAGCGCATTCTTCTGACTCTGGGAAAGACCCGACCTACAGCGGTGAACTTGTTTTGGGCCTTACAGAAAATGCGCAACGTCTACTCGGAACACCGTAGCCGCGGTGTGGAAATCGTCAAGCGGGCACTCAAAGCGGAGGCGCAAAAGATCTATACTGATGACATCGCGGCCAACAAGCAGCTCGGCAAACATGGCGCGAGTCTTTTGCGCAATGCCAAGCGAATCATGACTCACTGCAATGCCGGCGCGTTGGCCACCGCGGGCTACGGCACGGCATTGGGGGTGCTGCGGGCGCTCAAGGAATCCGGCAAGGTGTTTGAAGTTTTTGTGAACGAAACGCGGCCGTTTCTGCAAGGTGCTAGACTGACGGCGTGGGAGCTCAAGAAAGAAAAAATCATGGCGACGCTGGTCACCGACAACACGGCGGGTTATTTGATGCAGAAGGGTAAAGTGGACGCCGTCGTCGTCGGCTGCGACCGTGTGGCCGCGAACGGCGATGTCGCTAATAAGATTGGCACCTACATTCTGGCAGTGCTGGCACGGCGTCATGGCATTCCTTTCTACGTTGCCGGGCCGACGTCTTCCATCGATGTGAATTGCCCGTCCGGCAACGATATTCCGATCGAGCAGCGCGATCCCAAAGAAGTCTCGCATTTCCTTGGTAAGCTGGTCGCGCCGAAGGGGATCAATGTTTTCAATCCAGCGTTCGACGTCACGTCGCAGGAATTGATCTCGGCGATCATTACGGAGAAGGGAGTGATCAATCCTCCTTATCAACAGAATATTCGGAATCATGTCAGTCATTGAGAAAAGCACAGAACTCGAAGCCTACTTCCACGACGCCGGCAAACCATTCGATCGCTGGCGCGTCGGTACGGAATACGAAAAAGTCGGTATCGACCGCAACACCGGGCAAGCGATCCCCTACTATGGCAAGCGCGGCGTGGAACACATTCTGCGCGAGCTGATCGAGCGCTTCGGCTGGGAACCCGAGGAACAGGACGGCCACATCATCGCGCTCACGCGCGACAAAGCGCAAATTACCCTGGAGCCGGGCGGACAGATCGAGCTGAGCGGCGAGCCGTGCGACAGCATCCACTGCACTTATGCTGAGTTCACGCAGCACATTCGCGAGTTGTTGGAAGTTACGTCGCCCCTGGGGATCATTTTTCTCGGCCTCGGCATGCAGCCGGTGAGCCGGCTGGATCAGATCGAATGGGTACCGAAGCAACGCTATCGAATCATGGCGCCGTACATGCTCAAAGTCGGCAAACTCGGCCAACGCATGATGAAACAGACCGCCACCGTGCAAGCCAACATCGACTACGGCGACGAAAAGGACGCCATGGCCAAGTTCCGTACCGGCATGGGGCTGGCGCCGATTCTCATTGCCATGTTCGCCAATTCGCCGATCTGCGAGGGCCAGCTAAACGGCTACCGCAGCTTCCGCGAGCATATCTGGACCGACACTGACAGGAACCGTTCCGGGCTGCTGAAATTTGCTTTCTTGCCGGAGGTTTCTTTTGCCCATTACGTCGAATACGCTCTCGACGTGCCGATGTACTTCATCGTTCGTAACAAGCACTACATCGATATGACCCACCTGAACTTCCGGCAGTTTCTCCAATACGGCCACAACGGCGAACGAGCGACGATCGAAGATTGGGGCGATCATCTGACGACGCTGTTTCCCGAGACCCGGATCAAACGCTACATCGAAATCCGCTCGGTCGACAGCCAACCGCCGGATCTTATGCCGGCGCTGTCGGCGCTCATCAAAGGCGCATTTTACGACAGCGACTGTTTGCAGGCGGCATGGGATCTGGTGAAAGGATGGAGCTGGGACGAGCGGATGCAAGCCTATCTCGATTCACACGTGGACGCGCTGGCGGCGCGGGTGCGACGCTATTCTCTGCTCGATCTTGCCAGAGAGTTATTGGCGATTGCCTGGGAAGGGTTGCGGCGGCAGAATCAAGTCAATGATGTCGGTGACGACGAAACGATTTACTTAAAGCCGCTGAAAAACCTCCTGGACGTAGGAAAATGCCCGGCGGATATCCTGCTCGAGAAGTGGGAAGGGGAACTACATCACGACATCAGAAGGCTCATTGCCTACACGGCCTATAAGTTGCCTTGAACCGCAGCGACCAGTTGCTGGTGATCCGATCGCTTCAATCGTTCCTCTAGCTCATCGTCTGAAACGCCGCTAAAGCTTTTCAACCAGCACCGCTTGAGCTCAGTAATTCGGCGATAACTATTTTCCACCTGTGCGCGCACCGACGGATCTCGTTCAGCCTCGCAGCAAAGAAACTCGAAAGCCCCAACCGCTCTAGACGGTTCGTGGCAAAAGAGCAACACGTCGACGCCGGCGCGGACCGCTAGCGCCACAGATTGCTCGAGTCCGAAATTGTCGCTGATCGCTTTCATCTCCATATCGTCGCTGAAGACGAGGCCGTCATAGCCGAGACTGTGGCGCAGGAGTCCGGTGACGATTTTTTCGGATAGCGTAGCGGGAAGCTCGGGATCGAACGCCGGGTATAATACGTGCGCCGTCATCAACGACTCGATGTCACTGCGACAAGCGTGCACGAACGGCGGCAAATCCACATTCATCAAGGCGTCGAGCGGCTTGTCGACGACCGGAAGATCGAAGTGTGAATCTTTGTCGGTGTCGCCGTGGCCGGGAAAATGTTTGCCGCAAGGGATAATGCCGCCTGCTCTCAGGCCACGCGTCCACGCTGAGGTCATCTCGATCACGCGATTCGCGTCATCGGCGAAGGAGCGATCGCCGATGACCGGGTTTTGCGGATTCGAATGGACATCCAGGAGCGGCGCAAAATTCAGGTTGATTCCCGCCAGTGCAAATTCCGCAGCGGCTGCATGACCCAGCTCATAAGCTACATTGGGGTCGTTTCGTTCACCGATGGTCGCCGCAGCGGGAAAATGGGTAAAAGGCGGCGGCAGCCGATGGACTCTGCCGCCTTCCTGGTCGATGGCGATAAACGGCGGCTCTGCCGAAGCGCATTGCCAAAGGCCGCGACACAAAGACAGGATCTGCCGCGGCGCGCAACAGTTATGGCCGAACAGGATAAACCCGCCGAAGGAGCACTGCTCGAACGTCAAGCGTTCTTCGCGCGTCAGGGCTTCACCCTGGCAGCCGACCATAAACATTTGACCGATCTTTTGCTGCAGCGTTTCCACTGCGCTCATTATAACAACCTGGACAAGCTTCTGGCCAACGTGTAGATTCACAGCGTCGCATGGCGCGCGCAAAGTACATCGTGGTCGAGGGGCCCATCGGCGTGGGCAAGACCAGCTTGGCGAAGATTTTGGCCAACGAATTTCACGCCCGGACGGTATTCGAAAGGGTCGAAGATAACCCGTTTCTGCCGAAATTTTATAAATCCCGCGAGACTTACGCGTTCCAGAACCAAACCTTTTTTCTGCTCAACCGCTACCAGCAACAAATGGAGCTGGCCCAGCAAGATCTTTTTGACCAAGGTACGGTCGCGGATTATTTGTTCGCCAAGGACCAGATCTTTGCGACGTTAACCCTGAGCGCCGAGGAGCTGAATTTATACCAGCAAATTTACGCGCTTTTGAACGCTCGGATAGCCAAACCCGATCTCGTCGTCTATCTCCAGGCCCGTCCCGAGGTGCTTTACAAAAGGCTCAAAAAAAGGGATAAAAAATACGAGCGAAGCGTAACCTTTGAATACCTTACCGAGGTAGCTCAGGCGTACAACCAGTTCTTTTTTCACTATGACGAGACGCCTCTGCTGGTCGTCAATACTTCGGAGATTGATTTCGTCTCGAGCAGCAAGGATCTGGCTGACTTGATCAAGGAAATCAACAGCATGGGTTCGGGGACGCAGCATTACATACCGCTTGGATCCAGGTAGTCTGGACTGAGACGGATGCCGCGATGAAGAAGACGGCGGTAGGCGGCAGGCGGTAAGCAGGGGTTCATTGCATCCTGCCGTCTGCATACCGTTGGCTTTCTAATGGCCTTCCGGATTTGTCCGGAGGGCTTTTTTATTTTGGGGAGGATTGATCATGGGCGATAAGGTCACGGTACCGCAGGTTGTTAAGATGAAGCAGCGCGGCGAAAAGATTACCTGCCTGACGGCGTACGATTACTCTTTTGCGCGGATCCTCGACGAAGCCGGCGTCGACATGCTGCTGGTCGGCGATTCGGTCGGCTGTGTCGTCCAAGGCAACCACAATACGCTGGCCGTGACGATGGACGAGATGATTTATCACACCCGCGCCGTCGTGCGCGGGCGCAAACGCGCGCTGGTGATCGGCGACATGCCTTTTCTTTCGTACCAGGCGAGCAAAGAGCAAGCCCTACAAAATGCCGGAAGGTTTCTTAAAGAGGCCGGCGCCGAAGCCGTGAAATTGGAAGGCGGCGTGGCCGTAAAAGAAACGATTGCCGCCACGGTCAATGCCGGGATTCCGGTCATGGGGCATATCGGACTCACGCCGCAGTCGGTGCATCAGTTTGGCGGTTATAAAATTCAAGGGCGGGACAAGACGCGGCGAGAAATGGTGCTACGCGACGCAGTCGCGGTGGAAGAAGCGGGCGCATTCGCCGTCGTGTTGGAGGGCATGCCGCTTGATTTGGCCGAGGAGATTACCAAGCGACTGACGATTCCCACCATCGGCATTGGCGCCGGCGTGCACTGCGATGGACAGGTATTGGTGATCCATGACATGCTTGGCCTATTCGATGATTTCACGCCAAGGTTTGTTAAACGCTATGCCGACCTGAAGAAGACGATGACCGGCGCGGTAAAAGATTTTATCGGCGAAGTGAGAGAACAAAAGTTTCCCATGGAGGAGCACTCGTTTAAATAGGACTGGAATAATGGAGTGATGGAATATTGGAGTATTGGCCGTTGATGGAGACCATCACTCCAACATTCCTATACTCCATCTTTGTTTATGTTGGTCATCGAACATATCTCGGCTATGCGCCGCTGGAGCGAGGCCGAGCGGCGCCAAGGTCACCGCGTCGTGCTGGTCCCGACCATGGGTTTTTTGCACGAAGCGCATCTGTGTCTTGTGCGCGACGCCAAGAAACGCGGCGATCGCGTCGTCGTATCTATCTTCGTCAATCCGTCGCAGTTCGGTCCGGGCGAGGATTTTGCCGCCTATCCGCGGGACTTCGAGCGCGATCGGGCGCTGCTCGAAAAGGAGCTCGCCGACGTGGTCTTTCATCCGACCGTAGACGAGATGTATCCGCAGGGAATCCAGACGTTCGTGGAGGTCAAGCAACTCAGTCTGCCGCTCTGCGGCGTCGCGCGCCCCGGACATTTTCGCGGCGTTGCCACCGTCGTCGCCAAGCTGTTGAACATCGTGCGGCCGCATGCGGCGATTTTCGGTGAGAAGGATTATCAACAGCTGCAATTGATACGGCGCCTGGTGCGCGACCTCGACATGGATGTTGAAATCATCGGTCACCCGATCGTGCGTGAAGCGGATGGTCTGGCGATGAGCTCGCGCAACGCCTATCTCGGAGCGGCCGAGCGGCAGGCGGCGGTTTGTTTGTCGCGTTCGCTATGCAAGGCCCAGCGTTTGTTCAGACGCGGTGAGACCTCGGCGCAGGCGCTGATTCGGCTGGTTTCGGCGGAGTTCAAAAAGGAGCCACTCGCCGAAGTCGAGTACATAAAGTTATGCGATGCCGAAACTCTGGACGACATCGAAAAGATTGACGAGCCGGCACTGCTCGCGTTGGCGGTCCGCATCGGCAGGGCGCGTTTGATCGATAATCGAGTGCTTACCCGTTAGGGGGGTTGTGGCGGTGGCGGACGAGGTTCCTACTAAAGTCAAATCTCGCTGGAGTGACAGTCTGCGGCGCTATTTTCTCGCCGGGCTGCTCGCCTTTCTGCCGCTGGCGATTACCCTTTGGTTTATTGGCTGGGTGATCGATTTATTGGATAGCGTGCTCGCCGTTTTACCCGACGCGCTTCACCCCAATTATTATCTGCCTTTTGCGATTCCCAAGCTCGGCGCGTTCGTCACGCTGCTTTTGATTCTCTTTCTCGGCGTCTTAACGAGCGGCGTCGCGACGCGGCGGTTCCTCGCGGCATGGGAAAGTCTTTTTATCCAAATCCCGGTGTTCCGCGGTGTCTATATTGCTGTGCAGAAGCTGGTGCAGACCTTTTTAGGGCAGTCCAATGCCCAACGGCAGGTTGTCATGATCGAATATCCGCGCGTCGGCATCTTCACGGTCGGCTTTGCCATGGGCCGCGCGTGGTCCCATCTCGAAGACAAAAAGAATGCCCAGCTCGTCAACGTTTTTGTTCCCACCACGCCAAACCCAACCTCCGGCTTCTATCTTCTTGTGCCGAGCAATGAAGTCACCCCGCTAAACATGACGATGGAAGAGGCCCTGAAATTGATCACCTCGAGCGGGCTGATCACGCCACCGGACGACAAGAACAAAAATAATGGCAGCTAAGAAATCGACCGCAGCCGGCGAGCAGATCATCTGCGTCAACCGCCAGGCGCGCCACAACTACTTCATCGATGAGACTTACGAAGCGGGTCTGGTTCTGGTCGGCAGTGAGGTGAAGTCGCTGCGTGACGGCAAGGCCAATCTGACGGACAGCTACGCGCGCGTGCAAAAGGGCGAGGCCTTCCTGATCAACACCCATATTAGTCCGTACGCAGGAGCGAATCAGTTCAATCACGAGCCGACGCGCCCGCGCAAGCTCTTGCTACATGCGCGCGAAATCGAACGGCTCACGGGTAAAACGAAGGAACGCGGCTTCACGCTGGTTCCGCTGAAGCTCTATTTCAAGAACGGCCGCGCCAAAGTCGAGTTGGGCCTCGCGCGCGGGAAAAAGCTCTACGACAAGCGCGAAACGCTCAGGCGCAAAGTCGCCGAGCGCGAAGTCGAGCGGTCGCTGAAACTGAGAAAATAATTCAAAGGTCAAGGTTCCATGCTCCGGAATTCGGATACACGGAAATGCATTGGCGCCGACAAGGGGTGATGCAAGAAAATCGAGAAATGGAGCGGCAAAATTTGGTGGCGGCGGCGGCACAGGTAAAGAACTAGTCCGCACCTATTGTTCCGCTTACCCAAGGCGGTACGTAATGCCACTCCCAAGAGTGGGGATGTACCGGCTAGCCAGAGGCCAAAGCCCAATAGAAGACGCACATGATCGTCGGTACGCGAATAGAACGAGCGGTTGTGGTTTGCTACTTGTCTGCGGAACCGTAACCCCGACTTCGATTCTCGGCGGGCGCACCATATCTCATTCCACTCAGCCGCGACCCTTGAAAATCTCTTTACCTTCGGTTCGTTCCAGGTATCTCACAAATCGGTACTTGTGTTCCCACAAGTCTTCGTTCGGTCGCTGGATTTGACGGTGTCCGGTAGTCTGGTCGACCTTGCAAACGACAAAACGCAGAACATTTTCTGCGAGCGCTTTTGCGGCTTCTCGCTTGAAAGATTCTAAATCGCGCACGGTCGTTGACTGCTCGATGCCGCAGCCGCGCGCCACGGCTGCGAGATCTGTCTTCCCCGCTGTCGCGCTCGGCTCGCTGATGCGCGTCCCGCTATAGACCTCGTTATCGAAAACGAAGACAACAAGATTGGCCGGATTGATATTTCCGAGAGTTGGCAGATTGTAGAGCGACAAGAGCATACTGCCGTCGGATTCGAGCACGATCACTTTGCGCCGCGGTAAAACCATCGCCAAACCGATGCCGACACCCAAAGCCGCGCCCATCGATGCCACGAGCAGGTTTCCTTCGTGCTGGCAACGATCCCCCCACTCCACCCGCTGGCCGCTGAGCGAGCCAATCACAAGCTGTTCCTTGATCAGCGGCGCGAGAAAGTCAAAACAGTCAGAACGCTTCATGCAGTGAACTCGCCGGTAAAGAGTAGCGCCACCGGTTGCTTGATGGCGTGCATCATCTTTACGGCGCCTTTGATCTTGTCCTCTAGAGAGTCGCCTTTGTCCAAAACTTCATGCTGGATGTCGAGCGACTGGAGAATTGGAATCATATGGATGCCCGGCATCGCGTAGAGAAAGCTATTACGCTTGTCCAGGATGCTGCCATAATACGCAGCGAGCAAAAGCATCGGCACTCCAAGCCGTCTGCCAAGGACCAGGAGATTATACGAAGCGACGTAGATGCCGCTGCCTTCCATATAAACTGCAGCGGGACGGCCGCCGAGTGAAGCGCCGGCCGCGATCGACACAGCTTCAGATTCATTGGCGACGGCAGCCACCATAAAAGACGGATCTTCGCGCAGCAGAGGCACGATTTGACTCAGCCTCGTTTCCGGGAGATATGAAACAAAACTGATCCCCGCTTCTTTCAACCCGCCCACAAGTCGCGCTGCAAGTTCTTGCTCCATAACGCACCGATCAACTGCCTATAAGAAAAGCAGGCATTGATGTCAAGGCACGCTACTGGTTCAGTTTTGTCAAGACCTCTCTCCTAAAAGAGCTCGAAGCAAGCGGCTTCGTTCAGAAGCTATATCGGTAGAAGCCAACTTGACAGCGCGCTTGCCTTCGACTAGGAAATCGGGAACGTGTAAGAATTTTTGTTTAATCTTTCGAAGACAGATCTCATGGAAAATATTTTCGTTGGACAGCGCTCCGAACTTGACGAGGAAGGTTATTTGACTGCTAAGCTGCCCGACGGGAAAGACGTGTTGGTTCTGCGCTGCTCCGGAGTGATCTACGCCATTCAAAGACGGTGCCCTCACGAGGGAGCGCCTTTGGAAAAGGGCAATGTTTGGAACAAGATGATTCGCTGCGGCCAACACGCCTTTACCTTCGATCTCGAAACTGGAGAAGGATTGAATTGTACGGGATACAAAATCGAGCGATACGCGGTCGCTGTAGAAGATGGGAAAATTTTTATCCTTATCGAAGGAGCAAAAGATGCGTGACTTGCGGGGACTAATCGATCATTGGCGCGCGAAAGACCAATTGAAAATCGTCGAAGGCGCGGACGCAGATGCTGACATCGGCGCCGTGGCCGAAGTGTCGGGGTCGGGAGCGGAACCTCCGGCGCTGCTGTTCGACAAAATCAAAGGATATCCCGAGGGTCACCGCGTCCTGATCAACATGTTTCAGACGCAACGCCGGACCGCCGAGGCGCTGGGGGTCGACGACACTTTGAGAGGCCCTTTTTTAGTCAACGCGATCCGCAAACGGACGGAGGATCATAAGCCTGTTCCGCCCAAACTCGTCGCGTCAGGACCGATTACGGAACACATCCAGCGAGGCAAAGACATTGACGTCTTTAATTTCCCCGCGCCCAAGCTTCACAAAGATGACGGTGGAAAGTACATCGGCACTCAGGATGCCGTGATCACAAAAGACCAGGAAGGAGGGTGGGTCAATCTCGGGACTGCGAGGGTTCAGGTTCAAGAGCCTGACGTGGTGAGCATCTATATATCGCCCGGCAAACAAACCCGGCTTATCGCGGAGCAGTACTGGACTAAAAAGCAGGCTTGTCCTGTGGCGGTTGTGTGCGGCATCGAGCCGGTTCTTTTCGCGGCCGCATCTCTAGGGCTTCCTTGGGGAGTATCGGAATATGATTTTGCGGGTCATGTCGCGGGTAGGCCATTTGACGTTGTTGCCGGCGAGCACACCGGATTGCCGATTCCGGCCCAGGCTGAAATCGTTCTGGAGGGCGAGATGCCGCCGCCCGATGTCGAATCACGGCCCGAAGGACCGTTTGGCGAATGGACGGGATACTATGCCTCGGCCACTCGTCCGGCGCCCGTCATTCACGTCAAACGCGTATATTACCGCGCCGATCCTATCATCACCGTTGTTGGAGATTTGAAGATTTATCCCCTCGACAGTTACCTGTCGCTGCTTTTTCGCTCCGCCGAAATCTGGAACGAGCTCGAAAAGTGCGGAGTGACCGACGTGAAGGGTGTCTGGCAGCTCGAATCGGGAATGAGATTCTTACAAGTCATCTCGCTGCGGCAACGTTACGGGGGTCACGCGCGCCAAGCGGCGCATGTAGCCCTCGGCGCCCGCGAAGGCGGCTACTTGGGCCGCTTCGTGATCGTAGTGGACGACGATATCGATCCGTCGAATACGGCCGACGTCTTGTGGGCGATCGCGACAAGATGCGACCCGGAAACATCGATCGAGATTATGCGCGGCTGCTGGAGCAGTCCCATCGATCCAAGGATTCCGCCGGAGCGAAGAAGTCAGGGCGATTTCACCAACTCCCGCGCCATCATCGACGCGTGCCGGCCATTTCGCTGGATGAAGGATTTTTCGAAGGAACACGCGCTGACTCCGGAAGAGCGTGCTCAAACGGCCGCGAAGTGGAAACACGTCCTGTCGTAGCGTGGCGGAGCTATGTCAAAAAAATTTCTACCATGAAGAGCAGGTCGCGCGAATGACCAATCGTCATACCGCAAGGCTCTCAATTTTTATCGCGTCGATTCTCGTGCTTACGGCTCTGGCGCCGAACACGCACTCGGCCCAAAAATTATCTACCCTCACTGTAGGATACAGCGCAATCAGTTTCGATCAGTTACCCGCCTGGATTGCCAAGGATACCGGAATCTATGCGAAGAATGGTCTCGATGTTCAGCTGGTTTATTTTACCGGCGGCACAACGGCGGTCATGGCTTTGGTTTCGGGGGACATTTCCATATCACAAAACGCCGGCCCGGAGGTGGCGAACGCTTATATTGGCGGATCGGACCCTGTGCTTATTGCCGGAGGAACGGTCACACTCGATTATTGGCTAATGGGCCGGGCCGATATCAAAAGCCCGGAGCAGTTGAGAGGCGGGTCCGTGGCCATTAGCCGTTTTGGATCCGTTTCCGACTTCATTGCCAGATTCGCCCTTCAGCGGAGCGGCCTCGTTCCGGACAAGGACGTCGGTATTGTACAGCTCGGTACGACGACTGACCGTTTGGCCGCCCTCGCCGCCAAGCGCGTCGAAGCAACCGTATTAAATCCGCCGACGATGTTCATCGCGCAAAAGAATGGCTTGAATCTACTTGCGGATGTGTCGGCTCTCGGCTTGGCCTTTCAACATGCTGGCGTCGCCACCTCCCGACGGTATATCGCACAGCAGCCTGACATTGTTCGCCGGTATGTAAAATCGCATGTGGAAGCCATCCACCGCATCAAGACCGATCGCCAAACAGGACTGAAAGTCGCCGCGAAATACTTTGGCCGCGTCAGGGATCAAGAAAGCATGGAGAAGAGTTATACCCGCTACATCAGTGAGGATAAGCTTCCGCGCAAACAGTATCCGACAATCGAGGGACTCAAGACTGTTTTGGGAACTTTGGGAGAGAAAGACACCAAGGCGCGCTCCATCAAACCGGAAGATCTCGTCGATCTGCGCTTCATTAGAGAGCTGGATCAGAGCGGGTTTATTGATGCGCTCTACGCGCGCTAACAGCATAAATCCTCAGCGAACTCTGCGCCTCTGTGTGAGAACTTTTCATGGCAATCCTCCTTGAAAATGCGACTGTTATCACTTTGAACAGCTCGAAGCCGGTTCTCGAAACGCAGCAGATTCTCATCGATGGCGAAACGATTGCTCAGATGGGAAGGAAAATTCACACAAGAGGAACTCCGATCACAAAGCGAATCGACTGCTCGGGAATGATCGTCATGCCGGGCTTGATAAACGCTCACTGTCATCTGACGGAGATTTTGCAAAAAAGCTTTCGCGACAATGCGCGGATGGAAATCTGGCGCACCTACAGAACGGCCACAGAAGATATGGCCAAGTTGACAGCGGAGGAAATCGGCACGGCGGCAGAGCTCGCGTGTTCGGAGATGCTTAAAAACGGAGTGACGGCGGTCGTGGATCATTTTTCCACGCGCCCCGGACTGACGGTCAAAAAAATGGAGGCGATTCTCGGCGCGTTTGAGAAAACCGGGATTCGAGGCATGCTGGTTCCCTCGCTACGCGATCAGGATTCAATCCGCTTGGCAACGCAATCAAGCAACCGAAGAAACAAGGCTGCACAAACGTCGCCCGAGCCCTGGAAGGATGAAGTGCTTACGGTTCTCGCGCGTTTGCCTCGGGGAGACAGTCGTTCCGGGATCATGCTGGGACCTTCATCGCCGATGAACTGCAGCGACGGGCTACTCCGCGAGGTAGTAAAGATCGCCGAACAGTATGATTTGGGCATCCACACGCATCTTCTAGAGACGCGATTGCAGGCGTGGACGGCTCAAAAACTTTACGGGAGAACGATTTGTGCTCACCTAGCCGGAATCGGATTTCTTTCTTCTCGGGTCTCAGGCGCCCATAGCATCTGGTTGGATGACAGAGATATCGATCTCATGGCTTCATCCGGCACCAGCGCCGTTCACAATCCGGCGAGCAATTTGAAGCTCGGGAGCGGCATCGCCCCTGTTGCCAAATTGAAATCCCGCGGCGTCAACGTGGCTCTGGGTACCGACGGCGGAGATACCAGTGACAGTTATTCTATTTTTGAGCAGATGAGATTGGCTGCGTATTTATCACGCGTCGTCGCGGAAGATCCGGAAAACTGGATCACTGCGGCTGACGCGCTAAAGATGGGAACGGTTAACGGCGCGCAGGCTGTTCCCGCATGGCGAGGTAAAATCGGCCAGATCAAGCCAGGGTACAGTGCCGATTTGATTCTGCTTAAGCCGACCCTCCGGCTTCGCCCATTGAGAGATGTCGTCCACCAACTCGTCTTCTGTGAAGGCGGTCAGTCTGTTCACACGGTTATCGTCGCCGGCAGGATCGTTGTCGCGGGCGGGCGCCTCACGCGCATTGACGAAGAAAATCTGGTACGGAGAGTGGAGCCGATCAGCAAGAAAATGCACCGCCTCTACAGTCGCATCAAAAAAATTCCCGACCGTTCTCACAAAATCACTGACGAACTCTACAAAAAGGCTCTGGCCGCAAAAGGACTGCCCGTACGTTTTCTAGCCGAATAGGAAGTTGAAAAAGAGTTTCTCGAGCTTCGAGGCGCTCTATCTTCCCGTGTCAATCAAGGCCGTAAAACTTCCGCGGATTGACCTCAAGAATTTTGCGTATAGCCGCGGGTGCAACACGCGTATCATTACGCAGTAGATGAATGGCATTGAGCTCGGTTGAAGGATCGTGGTGCCCGTAATCGGTGCCGATCATCAGACAATCCTCACCCGCGTGGTTCAACACGTAGGGCAGATCATCCGTGTTCTCGCAGGCCACCCACATGTTATTGACGGCCAGCGCATCTTTGGGAAACGATCTACCCTTGCGTCGGAAGCGGTCGGCCAGATCGTTCAACACATAAGGCACCCATTGCGCGCTCACCTCAACGAAGCCCCAACGGACCTTCGGGAACTTTGTCGGGATCTCTTTTTCGAGAACCGTATGAAACGCGCCAACGACGGCGAGCTTAAACTTTGTAAAGGTCGTGTCCTCATTGAAAAACTCATGATGAATAAAACTACCGTTGGCGGAATGGATGCAGACCGGTAGATCGAGATCTCCGGATATCTGCCACAGCGGGTAAAAATATGGGGCGCCGAGGGCGCGCTCACATTCCAAGCCTCGCATGAAGATGCCGCACGCGCCGTTGTTCTTGGCCCACTCAAGTTCGTTCCTTACGACGGCCGGCGATTTTTCGAGCAGGCGAAGCGGCGGCTTCGCGACCCAACGCAACCGACCCTTTCCTTGCCGCCAAAGATCGGCCATCCAGCGATTATATGATTTGCACAAGGCGCGTTCGCGCTCGGCTTCCTGCACAACCGGCCGGAGAAAGAGCGTCGGATAAAGCACCTGCGTTTCGATTCCAAGCTCATCCATATGATTGAGCCGCGCCTTGACGCTTAGCATCTCCCGCGATTCTTGAGGCGTATTAGTGCCGACGTTGCGGTCCTTGCCGTGCGCGCGGCCCTCGATCACCCAGAAATCGCGCACGGCGATTCCTTCGTTACTGAGGAGTTCCTCTCCGGAAGTTTGCCTCATTAGTTGCGGCGTGAAACGTCGCTCATCCACTTCGAGATAACTCCAGGTCTGCACCGTCTCGATCACATGCGCGTCAGCATCGATCGCTCCCATCGATTTTCTCCTTGCTGATAACTACGGCATTCCTTTTAACATGATGAATTTAACGCAATCAATCGATTACCAGCCGGTCGCGTTTTCTGGTCATCTTCTGAGTAAGTCCGTTCCTTTTCATCTCGCATATCTGTTGATCATAGCCGTCCCTTCAAGGCAGTGTGCTGTGCCGAGCTCCACGTTGAACCTTGAACTTTAAACATCCTTCGCGCTATGTAATGGTTGCGTTCACGCCGACGGAAAACTTAACTCGACTTTGTGAAGGTTGACTCAGTAAAGATGCCCGACCGAGTCATTAATCATCTTTGCGCCTATGCGTTGAAGTTGTCGTATCGCGATCTGCCGGAGGAAGTGATACGCCGGACCAAGCACATTGTGATCGATACCGTCGGCTGCGCGGTCGGCGGCGCCGAAAATCCTCCAGCCAGCATCGCTAGAGCCGCCGCATCTGAGATAACTTCGGCCAATCCGTCCACCGTTTTGATCAGCGGCCAGAAAACCTCCCCCGACCTCGCCGCCTTCGCCAATGGTGTGATGATCCGCTATCTCGATTTCAATGACACGTATGCCGGCTCGCCCACCTGCCACCCAAGCGATCTACTTGCTCCGGTGTTCGCCGTCGTCGACGCCAGACACGGCAACGGCAAAGACGTAATCCTCGGAATGGTTTTGGGTTATGAGGTGTTTTGTGGGCTCATCGACGCCGGATCGAAAGAGCCCAGCCGCAGTTGGGATCAGTCGACCTACGGAGTCATCGCAGCCGCTGTCGTGGCGTCCAAACTGTTTCGGCCATACGAAAGAACAGATGGCTAACGCGATCAGCTTGGCGGTATCGTCTCATATCAGTCTTGAGCAAATCAGAAGAGGTCAGATTTCCCATTGGAAGGGATGCGCGTTAGCGAACGCATCGAGGAACGCCGTGTTTTGCGCCATGCTAGCTGCGAAAGGGATGACAGGGCCGGAGGAAGCGTTCGAAGGTAAAGCGGGATTTCTGAGTAGCACAGGGATCCGCTTCGAGATCGCGTCATTCGCGAACTCCACCGAGACGTATCGCATCATGAAAGCACGGTTGAAAGCATTTCCCTCAGGCTATTTTTCCCAAAACGCGATAGAGGCCATTCTTAACTTGCGCTCCGAAATCTCCGATCTCGATGAGATTAAAGAGATTCGCCTGCAGACTTTTCCCGCCGGCTACGAGGTCATGGGCTCAGGAGAAGCGAATTGGCAGCCGGAAACAAGAGAGAGCGCCGATCACAGTCTTCCCTTTGTGATGGCCGTTGCGCTTATGGAAGGCAACCTGGAGATTCGCCATTACGACGAAGTGTACTACAAACGGCCCGCTGTGCGTGCGCTCATGCAGAAAATCAAAATACGGATCGGCGACGAACCCGTCGTTGCATGGCCGGAAGTTCCTTTGAACATTGTGGATGTCGAGATGAAGTCAGGAAAGGTTCTCTCGACCAAAGTGGCCTACCACCTTGGCCATTTCAAACGGTTCATGACTGACGAGGAACAGGAGCGTAAATTTCGTCCGCTGGCAGAGCCGCTGCTTCCACCGAAGCAGATTGACGATCTCCTGGTGTGCTTGCGTCGGTTGGATGAAGTCGAGCAGGTCAGCGAATTGATTTCGTTAACGATCGCGCCGAATTTAACCACATAATTACAATGCAATGAGAAGCCAAAAAAATTCGAGACAAATCCGACCCAGACAGCGCGGCGCATGCGCTTGGAAAACTCCTCAAGTACTGCGGCGAGAACAACGTGCTCTGGGGCACTGACTCCATCTGGTACGGCTCGCCACAGGACCAGATCCAGGCGTTTCGGGCCTTCCAGGTCTCGCCCGAACTCCGCGCACAGCACGGCTACCCCGAAATTACGCCGGCGCTACGCGCCAAGATCTTTGGGTTAAACGCGACCCGACCGTATGCGATGAGCGCCGATGAAGTGAAGAAGCACACCCGCGCCGACCGTGTGTCCAGCGAGCGTCTCGCCTATCGCGAGCACCCCGAGCCGCACTATCTGACTTATGGGCCGAAGACCCGGCGCGAATTCCTGAATCTGCTCCGCTGGACCGGCGGCTCCCGCGCGTAGCAGGCTGCTGCAAGTGCAGGATAAAAAATCAGAGTCGTTGTTGACCAGCTGGAAATAACTTCGTTCCAAACTCTCCGAAATCGCAGATGTCTACCACCGACAATATGGCTCAGATAATCATTTTGTTAATAGGACAAGAGAAAAGTACTCTGGCCCTGGTTCTCCGGAGGCGTTAACAGCCCTACCGATCGCTTATGCTAACTAAGCGCTGGGCGAAATAAGCCGCCGATCATTAGGGAGATAACCTGCCCGGCTCGGCAGCGTTTGGCGGGAGCTTAACGTTGACAAGGCGAAGTAGCTAGTGGATATTGCAATCGATTTTGGAGTTGATTGGTGGAGCCGTTAGTGGAGATAAGCCGACCGGCCTTTGTCGCCACAAACGGCGGCTCACTTAATAGTTATGCCCCCATACCTTCGTAACTCCACCAACCGCTGATGTCTGAAATACAGCCGATTCGGTCCCGAGCTGACTATCCTCCCGGAGAAGGAGCGGATATTTTCGTGCCGCGCAAGAACGGAGAATTAATCGGGCTGAACACGGAATTCTTCTTCCATCACCATGACCTGTGTCGGTTCCACTACGCCGTGGTTATTCAGACCGATAAACGATTCAAAGGCCGAAGCTGCCGAACTCAAAGTGTTGAGCGCCCTCGCGATGCGACCCGTCATGGAAGACCTCGGGCCGAAGTTCGAGCACGCGAGCGGACACAAGCTCACAATTACGTTCGAGGGCGTGGGTGCGGTCGTAAAGCGTATTCAAGATGGCGAAGCTGCCGATGTTGTCATCATTCCCCGGCAGGGGATCGAAAGCTTCGTGAAGGACGGCAAGGCTGCTGCGGACAACGTGACCGTCATCGCCCGCTCCGGCATCGGCGTAGCCGTTCGCAAGGGCGGCCCTAGGCCCGACATCTCGTCGCCAGAGGCTTTGAAGCGCACGCTATTGGCCGCAAAGTCGATCACCTATTCCGATCCGGCGCGGGGCGGCGCGAGCGGCGTCCATTTCGCTAAGGTGCTCGATCCCCTGGGGATCGCCACCGAAATGAAAACGAAGACGGTTTTCCCGAAAACCGCCGGCGGCGACGCGGTTGGACTTTTGGTTGCAAACGGCGAAGCCGAGATCGGTGTGCATCAATTCCAGGAGCTTATTCGGGTTACCGGAATCGAGATCGTCGGGCCGCTGCCCGGTGATCTTCAGGACACGATTGTCGTTTCAGCGGCAATCATGGCTAGCGCCAAAAACGCCGACGTAGCGAAGCTACTGGTCAACCACCTCCGCACGCCGGAGGCGGCAGCGGTGATCAAGGGGAAGGGCATGGAGCCCGCTACTCCGTGAAAAGTGCGTCGCTTACTCAACTGAGCCCTAACCGTTGGGTTGAGAGGGACGCAGTGGATCGCGCCTCTCACCCAAAACGTTGACTAGCCCAGTGGCCAGAGCCACGCTGCGCCTCTCGCTCCACTGGAGTCTCCGTGAACGGGACGAACAAGTTTGGTATTCACGCTGTCCGAAAAGACGTATCGGCCCCAGAACCGTGGGACGTGTTGGTAAAGTCGCTGGATGTTCGACATACCGCCGCCGAGAACGATTACGTCGGGATCCAGGATGTTGATAACATGAGCCAGGCCCCGCGCCAGTCGGTCCTCGTATCGGCTGAGACATGCTTCGGCCACCTGATCGTTCGCTTGCGCTAGCCGAACGATGTCAGGAGGATCGAGGTGAGTTCCAGTTGCATTACGAAAATCTCGGGACAGGCCAGGGCCCGATAAAAATGTTTCCAAGCATCCGTTCCTACCGCAGTAGCATTGTGGCCCGGGTGACTCCTCTTGCCGAGGCCACGGTATGGGGTTGTGTCCCCATTCTCCTGCAATTGCGTTAACCCCGGATAAGATCTTACCTCCAATCGCGATTCCGCCGCCGGTGCCGGTCCCGATGATAACGCCGAAGACAATCTCAGCTCCAGCCGCTGCGCCGTCGACTGCCTCGGACAGAGCAAAGCAGTTGGCGTCATTGGCAAGCCGAACCTCACGGCCGAGCGACGCGCTCAAGTCTTTGTCGAGCGCGTGGCCAATCAGTACGGTCGAGTTAGCATTTTTGATTAGTCCTGTTGCCGGAGAAATAGCGCCCGGCGTACCGAGACCGACGGTACCCGAACCTCCAAGTTCTTTTTCGATGGCAGAAACGAGATCGCCAATGGCCTTAATGGTAACCTCGTAATTGCCCTTCGGCGTAGCTACTCGGTGACGAGCCAGAACGGTTCCGGTTTCGCTAAGCGCGATAGCCTCGATTTTTGTACCACCAAGATCGATTCCAATCCGAAAAGCTGGATTGTGCATTTGACGGGGCAGCTCAATGGAACGAAGTATTTACCGCAGCTGAGATTCTAGGTCCCAGGGATGAAAGCGCTTTGAGAAGAGCGTCTTCATCGACCTTCGTGACCCGCCCGTTAAGCAAAATCGGCGCTCCATCGATGAAAACGGTCTCGACTGACTCACCGCTTTCGGATAATGCAATCTGGGCTGTGAGATTATTTAGAGGCAAAAGGCTGGTTGAAGGTTTCAGCACCACGAGGTCTGCTTTCTTTCCGGCTTCAATCGACCCGATTTCGTTCTCTAGAAACATTGCTTTAGCGCCGCCCAGGCATCCCATTTGAAACGCCTCGTCAGACGAAATCCAGTCTTTCGGTTCCCACACGGCCCTCGGCAGCAATATCGCAAGCTTTATTTGCTCGAAGATTGAGTAAACAGTGCCCGCATTGACACTGTCTGCTCCCAGTCCAACGGTAATGCCTCGGTCGAGCATCTTTTTAACTTTGGCAACTCCACTGCCGAGCCTCATGTTGCTCGATGGATTATGAACAACATTGACCCAATGGCGACTCAGGATATCAATCTCTTCTTCATCCAGCCATATCGCGTGAGCCACAGAGAGATGAGGTCCAAGAAAGCCGATCTTCTCCAAATGCTTTACCATCGGCTCCCTGTAGAGATTTCTTGCAACTTCGGCGTGAGACTTGGTTTCGGCAAGATGTGTGTGAATACCTACGCCGAGATTTTCCGCCAGAACTTTACATTGGATTAAGAGATTGTCGCTGCACCGTTGAGGTGCCGACGGCGCCAGCATAAAGGAGATTCGTGACCCAAACTCCCTGACATGCGCGGCTGCTTCCTTGGCTTGAAAAACCCAGGATTCGGCATGAATCGGATCGAGAACAATAGCCTGATTGTCTGGCGATTGGTCTTTGACAGAAAGCGCGAGAATGCCCCTGATGCCGCTATCCCGGAGCGCGCGACAGGAAGCATCGATAAATTCCAGCGGAACGCCCGACGGAACGGTAAACATGTTGAGTACCGTCGTCACGCCGTGCCTGATAAACTCCACACAAGCCGCGCAGTGGAGCATGGAGATATCTTCCGCAGAAGCGTGGAATAACTTCTCTGTTGCCGTAGACTTTTGCGACCAGGACTCGAAACTGTTCTCATCCCATAACCCTCGTTGAAGGAGTCCGGTGAGATGAGAGTGAGCGCTGACAAGACCGGGAATGATAATTTTACCGCGGCAATCGATCACCTGATCGGCTTCGCCAGAGTTCACACCTCCGACACTCGCGATCCGACTGTCCTCAATCAGCACATGCGCGTCGTAGAAAATCTCCTTGCGGGCATTCATCGTGACGACGGTCGCGTGTTCGAGGAGAGTCTTCATCGGAAGATTTGTTAAATCAGTCTTACCCTAGCGAACGCGGCTGGTAGCGGCCAAACGGTTTCGAGACGATTTCCGGTCTCTTGCCGCCTTCGGGCCACTCGGCGATGATTTTTCCGCGCAGCATGGTCATGATCGGCCAGCCTTTCATTTGTCTGCCTTCCCAAAGTGTCCAGCCGGCCGACGTATGAACCATATCGTTGGTCACGGTGACGGTGCGATCGAGGTCCACGACCACGAGGTCGGCGTCGGAGCCCGGCGCGATCACACCCTTTTTCGGATAAAGTCCAAAAATTCGCGCCGTGTTTTCACAGCAGACCTGAACCATTCGAACCAGTGAAATCCTTCCGCGGTTCACTCCGTCACTCAGCATCACGGGCAAGGCCGCCTCGCCGCGGGAAGAAAACCCGGTCCGGGTGGCAAAGATATCGCCGGGCACTTCCATCTCTTTCCGCGATCTGCCGGTGTTGGTGTGGTCGCTGCCGACCGTATCGATACGGCCATCAGCGAGCGCCTGCCAGAGGACTTCGATCGTTTCGGCGCTGCGCAGCGGTACGTTGATGCGCCACGCGTCTTCGGTGAGGCTGAGATAGTGCGGACCGGTCTGCGCGTACACAGTGGCACCGTCCCCTTTGGCGCGCGTGATCTCTTCGATGGTTTCAGGGGTGGTGGTGTGCTGGATATAGAGCGGGCATTTTAGGATGCGCGCGTAGTACGTGTAAGCATGGACATGGCCGGCTTCGCAAAAATGCGGCGAGCGCTCATTCCAGACTTTGTATTCTTTGCGGCCGGCTTTGAGCAGGCGTTCCTCGAAGATTCGGGCGATCTCCCAGTTCTCGCAGTGCATGCAGACAATCGCCGGCGGACCCAGTTTGGCGACTGCTTCCATGCCGAGATAGATCGTGCCGTCGTCGTAACCGAAATAGCCCTGACTTTTGCTTTGCGGCCAGTAAGTCGCCGTGCGCTCCGGATGCATCAGATGCAGTTGATACTTGAACGAAGTGATGCCGTAATCGCGCGCCAGCCGGGGAATTTCCAAAGCATGTTCGTCCTTCAAAATTTTCGGCGTCAAGATGAAATCAACCATCGAGCGCTCTTCGCCCATATTTTTGAACAGATCGAACACTTCGGCGTAAAGCGGTACTTCCTCCGCGGTCTTTTCAGCTTTGTACGGTTGTCCCATGTTGGCGCTCGGCTGCATGAACCCCCAGGTGGTGATGCCGTAGGCGACAGCGCCGCGGGTTTCCGAGTCGAACTCATCGCCAACCCAACGGTGGCTGCCAAAATGGCATTCGGGATCGACCACACCGGGAATCAATACTCGACCTTTGAGATCGATGGCCTTGCGCGCGTCAGGCGCGTGATCGCCCTGTCCGACGGTGACGATTTTTTCACCGTCCACCGCGACGAAGCCCTCGATCACCTTGCCCTGGGTGACAATTTTGCCATTCTTTAGAAGCACGTCGACCTGGTTCATGACCTCTCCTCGCTAGCGCATGTTTTTCTTGAGCTGCTCGACGAATCCGTCTTTGACGATTTCCTGGATGAGCGAATTATCGTAAAACTCTTCCGGCTTACGCCCCGCGCCGGCATCCGCAGGCAAGGCATTCTTGATCGCCGCCGCGTCTGTAAACGGCACCACAAGGGTCTTCTTAGAGTAATAATCTTGCGTCTTCGCGACGATCTCAGGATCACCTAGCTTGGTGTACTTCTGCATCACGCGCATGGAAAAATCCTTGTCGTTGACATAGACATGCAGCCCTTCGATCAAGGCCAAGAGAAACCTTTTTAGCGCCACGCGCTGCTGCGTCAGATAGGAACGCATGACGAAGAATACCGAAGTCGGATATTTAGCGCCCAGATCGCTCAAGTCAGCGAGCACCCGGAGCCCTTGCGCGCTAGCCGCGAAAAGTCCCGGCGGCGCGAGCACCGAAGCGGCGACTGCGCCTGTGGCCACCGCAGGAATCCGCTGCGCGTCGGCGCCGGCCTGGATCATCGTCACGTCCTTTTCGTTCAAGCCGAATTTCTCGACGGCCAATTTCACACTCAGCTCGGTAATGCCGCCGAAGCGCGATATCGCGATCCTCTTTCCCTTGAGGTCCGCCGGCATACGGATGTCTTTATGAACCACGATGCCATAGGGAATCAGATCATAGGAGCTGGCGACGATGACCGCATCGGCGCCTTTGAGCTTTGCATTGATCGGCGCTGAACCCGACGTGTTGGCCACTTGAGTTTCATTGGCGAGCATCGCCTGCATGCTCTGCGCCGCGCCGGAGATCATGATCAGTTCGCTGTTCAAACCATGCTTCTTGAACAGGCCCGCCTCGTGGGTCACCCAGATGGGAACGTTGTAACCGGAGGTGCCGGCGTAACTGATCCTGATGGCTTGGCCATGGCCGATGCGCGGCAGGATTAGAATCACCAGAAATGAGAGCGTGGGAAGAATGACTCGAAACATCGCTGTCGCGTTTCCTGCATTGTTGCAAGCGGTTGTTGCTCTGCGGTTATCGACCGGTTCAAAACCTCAACGCCAAAGCATCACCTTCCTATCGCATCGATTCTCTCGACGTCAAGGCGGTTGTCAGAACGAACCAGGCAGCACCGGGTCGTTGACAGCTCGGACACCCGATTGTAGAAACCAACAACGCGATTGTAGAACCACAACTCTCAACCGGAAAGTAGGTCAAAACTATGCAAGACACAGTAAGACGACTCAACGACGAATACCAATTCAAGCTTACCGACAAGGAAATCGACCTCGTGGCGCAGCAGGCCGAAGAAGCAGCGCTCTTGTTCAAGCCGTTGTTCGAAGTGAATGTCGACGGCATCACGCCGCTTACCATGATCGACAAGCGGGTGCGAAAAATTCCCGCGGCCAAGAAAGGCAAAAAATGAAGACTCTCGATCTCGAAGGCTTGACGATCAGCGCGCTTGGCCCGCTACTCAAGAAAAAGCAAATCTCGCCGCTGGAAATCACCAAAAGTTATCTCGAAAGAATCGGCAAGCTCAATCCCAAACTCAACGTCTACCTCGCGATGGCCGAGGACGGCGCCCTTGCCGCCGCCAGGAAAGCCGAGAAGGAAATTCGCCAGGGGAAATATCGCGGGCCGCTCCATGGCATTCCCCTTTCGATCAAGGACAACATCGCGACCAAAGGTGTGATCACCACCGCGGGATCGAAAATCCTGGCGGATTGGGTGCCGGATCATGACGCCACGGTGATCGAAAGGCTCAAAGCGGCCGGCGCCATTATTCTTGGCAAAACCAACATGCACGAATGGGCCAAGGGGAGTAACAGCATCAACCCGTTTTACGGCACGCCGTTGAATCCCTGGGATACCACGCGAATACCCGGTGGATCGAGCAGCGGTTCGGCCGTCGCCGTGGCCGCGAGCCTATGCCTGGGATCCATCGGCACCGACAGCGCAGGCTCAGTGCGCAATCCGGCATCGTTGTGCGGAACCGTCGGGCTCAAGCCGACGTTCGGCAGAATCAGTACCTACGGCGGCGTTGCGGGCACCGGCGGCTATACCGTCAATCACTTCGGCATACTCACGCGCAGCGTCAGAGATTGCGCGCTGCTGTTGAACCATACTGCCGGCTATGACCCGAAGGACCCCCTCAGCTCCGACGCGCCGACTGTGAACTACACCAAAGCCCTCGGTGCTCCGGTCAAAGGTATGAAGATCGGTCTGATCAAAGGATACTTCGAACAGGGCATCGTCAGTGAAGTGCGCCGAACAGTCGACAAAGCTATGAACACTCTAAAATCACTCGGCATGAGAACTCAGGAGATCGAAATACCGCATATCGATCTGGTCCCCGCGGCGCAAGCGGCGAGCACGCGCCCGGAAGCGAATTCCGACCATGACCACTATCTCCGCACGCGGCCAAGAGACTACAGCCCGGGCCTTCTCTACAGCTTGATTGCCGGGCTTTTGACTCCCGCACCCGTGTACGTTCAAGCTCAGAGGGTGCGTCGTTTGATCTGTCAGGAGTTCGACGAAGCTTTCAAATCCGTGCAGATCATCGTCGCGCCGACTATCTTCAGCCCGGCGCCGACCATCGACGATTGCAACCGCGGCTATATCGAAGCCGACGGCAAGCGCATCAACTTGCAGGACCGCGCCGGAAATTTTCTGACCCGCTACACGATTCCCTTCAACGTCACGGGACTTCCGGATATGAGCATTTGCTGCGGCTTTTCGTCCGGCGGTTTGCCTATCGGTATGCAGATCGTCGCGCCGCCGTTTCGCGAAGACGTCGTCTTTCAAGTGGCGGCAGCCTACGAAGGCGCGACCGAGTGGCACAAAAGAAATCCGGTGCTGTAAGGGACATCTCTGCAATGAAAAAGGATAAGAGTAATGGGAAGAATGGGAATGATGGGAGTTATAGGAAGCATACTTCCCATTCTTCCCATAATTCTCATAACTCCCAGAATGCTGACCGACTACTTCAGCCGCGCGGTGATTATCAGACCCTGCTCTCATTTCAGAAAGCCGAGATCGTTTATGACATTACTTTCCGTTTTGTGCACAAGTTCCTCGCCAAAGGCGACCGTACTGTGGACCAGATGATTCAGTCCGCCCGCTCCGGCAAGAAGAACATTCTGGAAGGCAGCAAAGCAGCTCTCACTTCGAAGGAAACCGAGATCAAGCTTACAACGTCGCCCGCGCTAGCCTGGAAGAATTATTGGACGACTACAAAGATTACCTCCGCGCTCGCGACCTGGAGATTTGGGACAAAGATTCCAAGGAGGCACGATACGTCCGCCAGCTCGGCCGCCAAACGCCACAGACTTACGAACATTATCGCCAGAAACTCGCCCACCAGAGGTGATCGCGAATATCGCTATTTGCCTTATTCACCAAACCAATTATCTGATTGATCAGCAACTACGCCGTTTGGAAAGAGACTTCGTCAAGGACGGCGGCCTCCGCGAGCGCATGACTCGCGCCCGGCTCGCTTATCGGAACAGAAGGTAACACTCAATTCAGGTCCAACATTCGCGGACCGCGAGACTTTCATGGTTACTCCTGCAACCGCTGCTTCAACAGGTCGGACCGCAGTTTATCCGTCGCCGTTTGATTCAGCCTCGGCTCATCGCCATCGATCTCCACGCCGTAGATCGCCCGCGCTTCTTCGCGCGACACGACGCCCTCATCGACGTCGCGCAAGACCTGCTGCGGTTCACGTTCGAGGGGATCGCCGTAGCCGCCGCCGCTCGCCATACGCATGTAAAGAATATCGTTGCGGCCGAGATCAAACTCACAGTACGGCAACAGTCTGCTGTCGCCGCCGAGCGCGGCGAGTTCGTCCGGCGCCTGATCTGCGGCAATGGTTTCTTCGACGCGGGCGCCCTGGATAAGCGTCAGCAGGCTCGGCGCGCCGGGATAGCCGCCGAATAACCCTTGCCCGGAATTTCGCAAGCCGGCCACACCGAGCGCTACGCCCCTAATTTTACCTTGCGGCGCATCATGCACAGTGAGCGCAGATTCGCTGCCGGCGCCGCCGCGGAATTTGCCGGCGCCGCCGCCCCCGCGGGTGTTGCGTCGGAACAAATAAAGCAGAGGGAAGTTCGCCTCGACCCATTCGATATTGTGCGAGCTCAGGCCATCGCCGGTATCATCACCGTCTCTGTCGGAGCGCGCGCCGGTGCCGTCGAGGGCGCCTTCGGAAAGTGTCGACACATAATAGTTGCCATATTGATTGACGCCGGCGTGGCGTGCCAGCCGATGGCCGACGTTGAGCGCCATGAGTTCGCCGCGCCACTTTTCACTGGTGGCGAGCATCTGGATGATGACCGAATTGGCGACGAACTTCGCCGTCGACCCGGCGGAGGTGGTGTTGAGCGAAACAGGCGCCGGCGCTGTGCAGTTGACCACCGTCCCGGGGAGCGCGATCACTTCGATGGGTCTGAGGGCGCCGTGATTTTTCGGAAGGTCGTACGCCATCGTCGAGAGAATCGCCTCGTAACACGCACCGAACGTCGCATGGTACGGTAAGTTGATCCCCTTTTTCGCCTGGGGGCTGCTGCCGGTGAAGTCAAACAGCAAACGATCTCCGGTTTTCTTGAGCGCGACATCGACCTTCCAGGTGTCGCCCGCATGGATACTACCCGTCTCGCGCCACTCGCCGTCGGGGATCTCACCGATTCTCTTTCTTAAGATCGCTTCGGAATAATGCAACATCTCCTGTGAGACGGCGGCGACCAACTCAGAGCCGAATTGCTCGTATAAAGCCTGAATTCGCGATTTCGCCACGTTATTCGCCGCGATCTCGCATTTGAGATCGAGCCCGACCATCACCGGCTGCCGCGTCATGTTGATAAACGCATCGAATAAATCCTTGCGCAGTTCGCCCCGTTCGACCAGCTTGATGCCGGGAATGCGAATCCCTTCGTGGCAGATCTCGGTGGCGTTGGGCGAATTGCCGCCAGGGGACATAGCGCCGATATCCATCACGTGGACAAAGGTTGCGCTCCATCCCATCAGTTTGCCTTTGAAATGAATCGGCGACACCACGTAGACATCCGACTGATGGATCGCCGCTACGTAAGGATCGTTGAGGAGAAAAATATCGTCGGGGTGGATACCCCCGTCCTTCTCGAAGCGCTCGATGATGCGCTTGACCGCGACTCCGGCGCAGGCCACATGCCAACCCATGGCATCGCCGGCGCAGAGCACGTCGCCGTTAGCCAGATAAAGCGCAGCCATGTAATCGTGCATCTGCGTCGTGTTCACCGTGCCGCCGACGCGTTCCAGGGTCGTGCCCATCTCCTTGGCGATCTGGTAGACGCGATGCGAGAGAATCTCGAAAGTAATTGGATCGACGCTCGTCACAATGGGATTTGACGTCACCCTCATGCTCCTCCGACGTAAATTCTGATGTTGCGGTAGCCATCCATGGCCGCTCGGTCGTGGGGATTTACAACCACAGTGGTCACTGGAGTTTCGATAATCGCCGGGCCGGCGAATTCAGCTCCCGGCCGTAGTTGGTTGAAATCGTAGACGCGCGTCGCAGTGAAACTGCGGTTCTCCTCGAAGTAGACTTGACGCTCACCCTTGAGCGCGACACTGCCGTCCCTCGGGGCAACCGTTTCAGCCTTGATGTCCGGTTTCTTGAGCAACCCCATAGCTGTAAGCCGCAACGTGAGAATTTCTTTGCCGGCTTCGCGGTACCCCGAGCCCTGGCCGAAAGCTTTTTCGTACATCTCGTCAAAGAGATCGGACGACGCGGCCATGTCCGCGTCGGAGATGCTGTCTAGACCAGGAGAGAACGGAACGTTCAACTCATGAATCTGATAGCGATAGCGCATGTCCACGCTGCGCATGACGTGAATCTCGTTCGGTGCGAAACCCGCCGCCGCCAGGTCCTTGTATGCGCGTTCGAGCAATTCGCTGAAAATCTGGTTGACTCTCGCCGGCTCAACCGGCAGGAGCAGATGCTCCGACTTGCCGTACTCATAGACTACGTCGGAACTAATCAGACCGGTGGCGCCATGCACGGAGGCGGTGAGCGGAATCACCACCTGGCGCACGCCCAGCTCCGCGGCATAGCGGCTGGCGTGCACCGGGGCAGCGCCGCCGAAGGCGAAGAGCACGAAATTTCGCGGATCATGCCCTTTCTCCACGGTCGCTTTCCGAATCAGATCGCTCATATGCGAATTGGCGATGCGATAGATGCCGCTCGCGGCCTCCACTTCGGTCATCTTGAGAGGCTTGGCGATTTTTTCGCGGATGGCGGCCAGCGTCTTGGCTTTGTTGAGCTTCATCCGGCCGCCGAGAAAATAATTCTCGTTCAAATAACCGAGCACCAGATCGGCATCGGAGACCGTCGGTTCGTTGCCGCCGACGTCGTAGCAGACCGGTCCCGGCGCTGCCCCGGCTCCCTGCGGTCCGACTTTGAGCAGGCCCGTCTCCGGATCGATCCAGGCGATGCTGCCGCCGCCGGCGCCGATGGATTCAACCCAGATCTTGGTCGAGAGAATGTTGTAGCGCAGAATGACCGGTTTGTAGTCGCGTTCGATCACGCCATGGCGCACCAGGCTGACTTTGAAAGTCGTACCGCCCATATCCGTGGCAAGAATATTTTTCTCGCCGATATGCTCGCCTAAAAAACGCGTACCGACGATGCCGGCGGCGGGCCCCGACTCGATCACGCCGACGGCGTTCTTGCAGGTCGCGTCGATGCCCAATACGCCGCCGTAGGCCTGCATGATCAAGGGCTCACGCTGCAGGCCCTGGTCTTTCAGGACGCTTTGCAGGTTTTGCAGGTAGGTGGAAATCTTCGGCCCGATATAGGCGTTGAAAACCGTGGTCGCCGAACGTTCGTATTCGCCGATGTAAGGCGCGACTTCGCTCGACAGCGTGTGGAACAGGTTGGGGTTTTTCTTCTTTAGAATCTCGGCCATGTGCTTTTCATGGGCATCGTTCACGATCGACCAGAGAAAGCACACGGCAATCGATTCTGCGCCATTGGCGACGAGCCGGTCGATCGCCCTTTCCGCCACGCCGACATCGAGGCGGATCAGCTCCTGGCCTTTGTAATCGATCCGCTCCGGCACTTCTTCGACCAATTTGCGCGGCACAAACGGCTCGGGCTTATAAAGCGCGGCACGGTGCGCGGTTTCGTTTTCCGTCAACCCTTCAGCGACCTTGCCGCGCATGATGTGCAGGCTGTCGCCGAATCCTTTGGTCATGATCAAGCCGGTCCTGGCGCCGGTGCGAGTGATCAACGTGTTATCGCCGATGGTGCAGGCATGAAAAAACAGGCGCGAGCGTTTGAGCAATTCACTGGCATTCAAAAGGCCGAGGTTGCTCGCGGCATCGGCCGCCGAGTTGACTGCGCCGCGGGAAAAATCGTCGGGGGTCGAAAGCGCTTTGCCGACGGTGATCCGCCCGGCTTCGTCCACCACCACGCAATCGGTAAAGGTGCCGCCGATATCCACGCCCACAACGTATTTCATAAATTTGAAACCTTGCGGTAAACGACGGTCAGCCACAGATCTTGAGCGCGACCAGCGCGTACATCTTCGCCGCATCGACAATGTCCTGAATCTCGATAAACCGTTCGGGCACATCGGGCGCGCTCTTGCGCGGCATGCCGAAAGTTGCAGCGGGGATGCCGACTTCATTGAAAATGTTGATATCACGCCACATACTGGTTTCCGGCGTATCTACCGGTGGCGGCTGGCTACCTCGCACCGCCACATGGGCGGCGGCAAATCGCATCGACCAACGGTTCGACATTTTTGCCTTCGTAGCCTTTGCGCGCCATGAAACACTCGACGCTTCCACCCAGTCCCACCGCGCTGACGACTCGCTTTAATTCCCTTTCCACTTGCGAGAACGGCACCGGCGGCGGCACGCGCACGTCTACGTAAATACTGCAACTGCGAGGCGTCGTGCTCGGCTTATAGGGCGCGCCGGCACGGATCGCACCAATGCTCACTTTCGGGACCATCTTCCCTACCGGGTAATCGATTGTATATTTGTGCTCGTACTCCACTGCCCATTTCTCGATCGCTTCGATCACGGGAATCATTTTGATCAGCGCGTTGGGATTGTCTTCAACGGCGCCGCGCGGCGGGATGCGCGGCGTGTAGAAACTCCGCCCTTCCAACGTGATTTTAAAGTACGCCGCGCCGGCTTCTATCCAAGTGACGCCAAAGTCGGTGGTCTCGGCAATCAAAGCAAAATCGCCGTTGACGCCGTGGGTCACCGCGTGGCGGCTGCCGAACCCTTTGCCGATATATTTGGCGCCACGGAATTCATCCACTGGGCCCATGCCGATCTCACCTACGACCATGGTCATGATAACGTCGCCGGCCAGCCGAACGCCGCTATTCTTGAGCGCCTTGGTGGCGATCATAAACGCCGCCATCGGGCCGCGATCGTTTTGCACCGCCACACCGAAGATGCGCTTCTTATCATAGTCGACACGCGCCGTGGGACCCGGCGGCGGTGGTTCGTCCACACGCATCGGCATGCCTTGTTCGGAGTCCATGTGACTGTTGAAAAATCAGGTTTCGGCCTCCGCCTTGGCCGTTGAGAATGCCGATCGTGTTCGACCGGCCATCACAGATCGCTTGTTGGAATGATCTCTCAAAACCGTTTTCAGTTAACCAGCGGAGTACGAAGTCCGCCATCGGTTGTTCGTAGCCAGACGGCGCCGTGATATTGCCCATTGCAACGGCCAGATCGACCAGTTCCTTCTCGTCGATCAGATCTATTACACGCTTATCTGATTCGGTCAGGGCCACGGACAATGCTCCTTTACGCCCACGGCGGATTTGGTCAATGCTCCAGCCACGACTTGGCGTACACTATTTTTTTCTCAGCTTATCGACGAACCCTTCTTTGACCAATTCTTGCAGCAGCGAGTTGTCGTAAAAATCCTCGGGGTTGCGGGCTCCAGCTTTATCGCCCAATGCATTCTTGATCGCCACCGGATCGGTAAGAGGGACAAGCGTTGTGTTCTTCACAAAATAGTCATGGGACCTGGACATAGCGTCGCGGTCTTTGAGCTTGGCGTATTTCTGCATGACGCCGAGCGCGAAATCTTTGTTCTCCGCATAAAGATGCAACCCCTCGGTAAATGCGGCCAGGTACTTTTTGACGGTCGGACGATTTTGCGCCAGATAAGCGCGCCGTGTGACGATCACCGATGAAGGATACTTGACGCCCAGATCGCCGAGGTCGGCCAACACTTTATTTCCGAGGGCAGTCGCGACGTAGAGGCCCGGCGGGGCAAGCACCGTCGCCGCGACGGCGCCGGACTGGAGCGCGGCGATCCGCGGCGCATCGGCGCCGGCCTGAATCAGCGTCATATCGTTCTGCCCTAGACCGAGTTTCTCCAAGGTCAGCCGGCCGCCAAATTCAGTGATCCCGCCCAGCCGAGAAACAGCCATTCGTTTCCCTTTCAGGTCAGCCGCGGTGCGAATGTCGGGAGTGACGACGAAACTGTACGGCATCAGATTGTAGGACGAGGCGACAATGACAAAGTCGGCGCCTTGAAGCGTTCCTTGGATGGGCGTCGTTCCCGCGGCGTTGGTGAAATCGAGATCGTTGGCCAAGAGCGCCTGCAAACTCGCGGCGTCGCCGCTGATGAGAATCAGCTCAGAAGTGAGTCCTTGCTTCTTAAAAAAACCGGCCTCATGCGCCACCCAAAGCGGTACGTTGTAGCCGGACGTGCCGCCATAGCTGGTTCTGACCCTCTGAGCGAAGACGAGCGCGGGGATAAAGAAAACAATCAGGAACAAGACCATCACTTGGCAGCGTCGCAGCATAAGCAATTTCCTCCAGTCAGTACCGAAAAAAATTTCGCTTCGCTGAGTTAGATCGGATAAAGCTGGTGGCCGGGTTTGCGCGGCACATAGCGGCCGGCAGGCTTTTCACTCATGATAATCGCGTGCGGCGCGCCGTCGGGCCACTCCATGATGACCCTTCCGCGAAGAATGGTCATGACCGGCCAGCCTTTAAGCTCTTTGCCTTCCCAGATTGACCAGCCAGCGGAGCTGTAGATCATGTCCTGTGTCACCTTCGCGGTTCGCTCGAGATCGACGATCACCAAATCGGCATCGGAGCCAACGCCGATCGCTCCCTTTTTGGGGTAGAGGCCGAAAATCCGTGCGGGATTCTCACAACACACCTGGACCAGTTTTTCCAGAGAAATCTTTCCTTTGTGAACTTCGGTCAGCATCACCGGCAAATACGCCTCCACTCGCGACGGGAAGCCGCTGCTGGTTTCCCAGACATTGCCCTTGTCCATCTGATCGCGCGACATTCCCCAATCGACGTGGTCAGTCCCGATGCAGTCGATGTGCCCCGCTCGCAAAGCTTCCCACAGTCGAGCCATCGTCGCTTCATCGCGAAGCGGAACGTTGATCTTCCACACATCGTGCGACAAGGTCAGATAATGGTGGCCGGTTTGACTGTAAATCTTAACGCCTTCCGCTCTGGCTTTGAGGATCTCGTCTATGGATTCTTGTGTCGTCGTATGCACGACGTAGAGCGGGCAGCCGGTGACGCCTGCGTAATAAGCATAAGTCCTCACATGTCCCGCTTCACAAAAATGAGGTGAGCGCTCATCCCAAGCGGCCATGTCCGTCCGTCCCGCCCGCTTGAGCCGATCCTCGAATATGCGGGCGATCTCATAGTTCTCAGGGTGGATGCAGATGATTCCGGGAGGTCCGATTTCGGCTGCTTTCTCCATCCCCAGATAAATCGTTCCGTCATCGAAGCCCAGCCAGCCGCCTCGCTCGCGCCCGGCCCACTGAGCCTGAGTCCGTGCTCCCTGCATGATGTGAAGATAATATTTAAAGGACGTGACGCCGAATTCTCGGGCCACTTTCGGAATGTCGAGTGCCTGTTCATCAGTTGTAATAAAGCCGGTAAGAAAAATATCCACAAAAGAATGCGATTCAACGATCTCGATGAACTCCGGCATGACCTCTGAAAACGGGACAACATCTCTCGGTTCAGGTTCATGGATATATTTTTTTCTGAGCTTGGGACTCGCCTGCATCATTCCCCAGGTAGTTACTCCGCCGGCGGCTGCAGCTTGCGTCTCACTATTTAAGCTGTCTTTCAGTGGACGATGCGTTCCCATGTGATTTTCGGGGTCCACAATCCCGGGCAAGACATATTTGCCCTCAGCATCAATAGTTTGCCGCGCCTCGACCGATTCGGTTCCCGAAGTTAAAGCGGCAATCCTCCCGTCCTTGATACCGATTGCCAGCTCGTTCACCCCACTACTGGTCACCACCTGCCCATGTTGGATCACGAGGTCCATCTCACCGAGAGCCATAATAGTTATTTCCTCAAATTATTGTCGCGCTTTTCACTGGGTTGCTCCTCTATCACAGCTCACCTTTTCTGCCAACATAGTTTAGTTCACATATATCCACTTCATCGCAGCGATTAATACTTGGGTTCTTCACGACTCGATTGAATTGACAAGAACCAGTTCCCTGTTGTAGCTCCATAAGAAGTCAAACAACCATCATCGACCTAAAATCAAGATCTCAGAAAGGGAAAATAGCTTATGGCCAGCGGACCTATGGAATTTGATTTAGTCATCAACAATGGAAAGCTGGTTATCCCGCCGGATGTCATATCTTCGAGCATCGGAATTAAGGGAGAGAAGATCGCTGCGATTGCAACCGATTTGAGCGCCTTTCCGGCAAAAAAGACAATCGACGCGAAGGGAAATTACGTTTTGCCGGGTGTCGTCGACCCGGAGACGCATCTCGGCGTTCACCGTTCGTTGCAAGACGATTTCGTCTCGGAAACTAAGGCGGCCATCGCGGGGGGAGTTACTACCTGGGGCATGATGCTCACAAGTCCCACGATTAGCCGCACCTTCAAACCAGTTAAAGAGATTCAGGACAGCGTGCCTTTCAGTCACGTCATGTCGGCGTACGAGGATATGGGCAACGAGCACTCGATGGTGGATTACTTTTTAACCCCGCTTGTCGCGAACGACGCGCAGGTCGAAGAGATTCCGCTGCTGGCGGAGAAATATGGCGCGACCTCCTACAAATATTATCTTCATCTGAAGCGCGGACAGGAGACTTTAGGACAGTGGGAGCCGCAGAAAAAGATTGGCGTGTATGGGTTCGACGACGGGACCGTCTACATTGGAATGGAGCACGTCGGACGATTGGGTCCTCCCTGTATCACCTGTATTCATCCGGAAAACTGGGAAATCATCCGTGTCCTTCAAGCGCGTTTGATCAAACAGGGGCGCAAGGACAACGCTGCATGGGATGAGCGTTGTCCGCACTTTGTCGAAGCCATTCACGTGCGCCAGTACGCCTATCTCGCCCGGGTCACCAAATCCCCTCTCTACATCGTTCACACCACGACCCAGGAAAGCATCGATGAGATCAAACTCGCTCGCAACGAAGGAGTAAAAATCATCGGTGAGACCGGCTTTGTCTACCTGACGCTCGACCACGATGCCTATAAGATCAACGTCCCGCTGCGAGATCGGCAGACGATGGATCGGCTCTGGAAGGCTGTGGCCAATGGCGATGTCGATTGCATCGGATCGGATCATGTGAACCACGGCGTGCCGAGAGAAGAGATGGAAGTGAAAGGCGACGTATGGAAAACCGTCAGCGGATTTTCTTCGCGAGTCGAAGCGATGCTTCCGGTCATGCTGAGCGAAGGCGTTAATAAGGGACGAATCACTTTGCCGCGCTGCGTCGAGTTTTGTTGCGAGAATCCCGCCAAAGCCTTTGGTCTTTTTCCGAAGAAAGGCGTGCTCCGAGTGGGCGCCGATGCTGACATCGTGCTGGTGGACCTGAAAAAGAAACAAACGATCAATAAAAATATGCTCTTGACCTCCGCCGGCTGGTCCATTTTTGAAGGTTGGGAGGTCACCGGCTGGCCGTATCAGGTTATCTTGCGCGGCGAGGTTGCTTCAGAGTGGAATGAGAAGGAACAGAAGCATCAGATGGTGAGTAAACCGAGAGGAAAGTACCAAGCGAGGAAGCTTGGATACGCAACCTATCCGATATGATCTGGAATTCACCACAGAGACACGGAGTTCGCAAAGAAGCAGTCCTGAGTCTTGGTTCTTGGGTCTCGAGTTGGAAACCCGAGACTCTAGACACGAGACGCAAGACACAAACTGCGCGCTCTCTGCGCCTCCGCGGTTAGACACACGGAACATTTGACACAACGAAATGGAGAACGACGATGGCGGAACGCGCTGATTTGGTCCTCAAGAATGGAAATATAGTTTCCTCAAACGGAATTGTCGCGGGCGGAGTGGCGATAAAAGACGGTAAGTTTATCGCCGTCGGCAAGGACTCCGCATTGCCTGACGCGCAGAAGGTGATCGACGTCGGCGGAAAGCACATTCTTCCGGGTCTGATCGACCCCGAGGTCCACCTGGGAATCCACCGGCCGATTACGGACGATCTCATCAGCGAAACCAAAGCCGCCGCTTCCACGGGCGTGACCACCTGGGGCATGCAGCTCACCAGTCCCAACATGCAGATGAAACACAAGCTCGAAAATGACCCGAGCGATATCGTCTCTTTCAACAACGTGTTCCCGAATTTCAAAGAGGCCGGTGAGAAACACTCGCGCGTAGATTTCTTTCTAACGCCAATCCTCGCCAATGACGGCCAGGCCGAGGAGATCCCGGAATACGCCGAGAAATTCGGCATTACCTCGTTCAAGTATTATCTCCACATGATGCGACCGGAAAATTCGGGATGGCTCTCTCAAAAGCGCATGGGATTTTTCGGCTTCGACGACGGAACTGTTTACCGAGGCATGGAGCACGTCGCCAGGCTTGGGCCTCCGGGCATCGTGAGCCTTCACTGCGAAAACTGGGGCATCGTGCGAGTTCTCGAAGAGAGGCTCAAAAAACAAGGGCGCATGGACATCGGCGCCTGGGATGACCGCTCCCCGCATTTCGCGGAGGCGGCCCATGTCCGGCAGTTTGCTTATTTCGCGGGATTGTTGAAGTGTCCGCTTTACATCCAGCACTGCACCTGCGATGAGACCATGGACGAAGTGCAGCGCGCGCGCAAAGACGGTCTAACGGTTTACGCGCAGACGGCCCCATGCTACCTCTCTCTCGCCAGGGACGTCTGGAAGCTCAACGTTCCGCTTCGCAGCAAAGAGACGATTGAAAGAATCTGGACCGGGCTCCGAGAGGGAAGAATTCACTGCGTCGGCACAGATCACGTGAACCATGGCGTGCCGCGCAGCGAAATGGAAGTCAAAGGTGACGTCTGGAAGAGCGTCAGCGGCTTCTCATCTCGCGTGGAAGCCTACATGCAAGTGATGCTCAGCTTGGGAGTTAACCAGGGACGTATAACCCTGGAACGCATGGTGGAGGTTTGTTGCGAGAGCAATGCCAAAGTATTTGGGCTGTTTCCCAAAAAAGGAATCATCAGAGTCGGCTCGGACGGAGACGTTGTGGTTGTGGACCTAAATAAAAAAGCCGCGGTGAAGCCGGATATGCTCTACACTTCCTCCGGCTGGTCTATCTATGAAGGGTGGGAATTCACAGGCTGGCCGGTGATGACGATTGTCCGCGGCAACATCGTCGCGGAATGGTCGAACCAAAGCAATGCGATGGAAATGGTCGGGGATCCCGTCGGTCGTTACGTTCCGAGAAAGGTCGGCAGTCAGTTTCAGTACAACTAGTTCAAAGTTCAAGGTTTAATGTTCAATGTTGAATGCAAGAGTTCTCCCTCGCTGCACGGCAGTTTCGAGTTCAGAGTTTCGGGTTCGCGTTTAACCCGAGACTAGGAACCCGAGCCGGCGCCAAGCGCCAAGGAGGCAAAATGCGACGAATCTTGTTCGGCCTTGTGTTCTGGTTAGCCGTCTTTTCTATTTTGCCCTCCGCCGACGCCGCGCCTGTTCGAATCGCCAGCGCCGGCTTGAGTGGTGAGTTGCTGCCGCTTTGGGTTGCGCAAGACCGGCGCCTATTCAAGAAACACGGATTGGATACCGAAGTCATCACAATTCAAGGCGGGCCTCTCGCGGTCCAAACGTTGTTGTCGGGTTCGGTTCAGTTTCATGCTGGCGGGACCAGTTCCATTGTCGATGCAAAAATGCGCGGAGCCGACACCGCGACTCTCGCGGTCTTCATTGACTCGCTGCCGTACACTCTCGTCGCTTCGCCGGCTATTAAAACAGCCGGCCAGCTCAAGGGAAAAAAATTCGCCATCAGCCGCCTGGGATCGGTCTCCGACCTGTCGCTTCGAATCGCGTTAAGAAACATGGGAATTAATCCTGACAAGGAAGCGGTAATTCTGGGAATTGGAGATCAAACGTCACGCTTTTCCGCGCTTCGATCCGGTTCGGTCGATGCCACCGTGATTTCTCCGCCGCTCACCGTGACGGCGAGAAAAATGGGCTTCAATCAAATTGCCAGCTTTCAAGAAGCAGGTATTACGTGGACCTACAATTCCGTTGATACGACTGTTGATTTTGCCCAGAAAAATCATCAGACGGTTCTTAGTTTCCTACGGGGCTTTGTTGAAGGAATCGCTTATATTCATAAAAACAAGGAAGAAAGTCTCGCCACCCTCAAGCAATGGATGCGTCTCGACGACCGCGAAGCGCTGGATGAAACTTACGATTACCTGCTCAGGATTCTTCCCAAAAAGCCCTACGGCAGTGAAAAGGGAATGCAAACCGTGTTGGACGCGATCGCCATCCGTGACCCGATCGCGAAGAAATACAAGCCCCAGGATTTTTTTCAAACAGCTTATCTGAAGGAACTCGATCAGAGCGGTTTTCTGGACAAAGTTTTCAAGTAATCGCACGATCCGGAATTGCAAGAAAACCGCCATCGCAGGGTAGTTAACAGGTGTTGATGTAGGGGTAAGCGCCCGTGCTTACGCTCTTCTCCGGCAAACACAGGGGATCGTCACCTGCGTTCAATGATGCTCGCGATGGAGAATCGTTACATTCTCGGTTTTCTCGACGTACCGCACAAACCGGATGAGGCCTTCTTTGTGACCGACATCTTTGCGCGGCGCCGGTCCCTTTGACAGCTCAACCTTCGCGACCACGAAAGCCATTCCTTCCGCGGCCAAAGCGCCGCGCGCCGCAGCATTAAATTTATCCAAGTCTCTGACCGTCATAGCTCCGCGCACGCCGGCAGCCTGCGCCATGGAGGCGATGTCCGCCGCGCGCGAGGTATCCGTCGGCTGGCCTCCGGTGCCCTCGTAGGCTTCATTGTCAAAGACGAAAATTTTCAAATTGGGCGCTGGAAATGATCCCAATGTTGTCAGCGCCGGAAGCAGCATGAGGACGCTTCCATCGCTGTCCAGGAGAATGATCTGCCGATGCGGGAGCGCCTTCGCCAGTCCCAGAGCAACAGGAATATGATTACCCATTCCCGAGTTGAACATGTTGCCGTCATGCGAGCAGACTTCGGCCCATTCCAGCGCCGTTCGGCCCAAAGTGATGATCACCAACTGATCTTTGATATAGGGAACCAGCGCTTTTAAACAATCGATTCTCTGCATGACGATTCTCCTGATCAAAGATTCTCGACGCACACTTCGGCGCCCATAATCATCGCCACGTGATAGTTGGTGACGCTCAACGTTTTGAGGCAGCGACGGATCGATTGCCGAATGCGATTTTCATCGCGCACGATGAAGTACGGTATACGCAATGCATCGAGAACCGGTAACATAGTCTGGCCGTGCGCGACGACGTACGTCTGGCCATCGCCAAAGTCTCCACGATAAGGAATGATCATGAAACAGGGAAGCCCGACGCTGATGCCCAGACGCGCAAGTTGATCACAAGCCATGCGAACGCCAGTGTTTTCCATTAACATCACAGCTTTCATTCCGCCCAACCAGGCACCGCAACACAGTCCCACCCCGACGCCTTCGTTGGAAACAGGGATCGTCATGAAATGTGGATCTTCGGATATTTTCGAGTAAATTGGCCTGAGCCAACTATCGGGAAGGAAGGAAGCAAACTTCACTCCGGCATCCTTCAGCCCTTCAACAACTTCATTGGCTACGCTTTCTTTCATGGGTCACCTTCAATCCGTCAAACATTAGGTCAAAGAGTGAAGTGCGCCTTTTATCGCAGTACTGACATCCCGAGGCACAATCGCGAGATGTTGCAGACAAGCCTCTGGCGGTGATGATCGCTACGCCGACGCCAACGTGTGATTTATTGTGATCCGTTCCGCTCGATAAAACTCACCGAGAAAATCTTCACCGTCTTTGTAAGCGCGATTCGGCACCAGCCTTGCGGCGAACGAAAACGGCAACGGATCGATATCGAATGGGTAGGGACGCAGAATCGCTTTGTGTTCCGACACCGTGTCGATGTTGATCATCACCGGTTTCTGTTCGCGCTTGGTCGGGACGTCGACGTCATTCAACGAATTCGTCGGACCGAGCTTGCGCGCTTTGCTGTTCAGCGGATAGCGGTTGCACACAAATTGCGCAAGCTGATCGAAGACTTCCATGTATTCGTAATTGCTCCAGACCTGCTCATCGGAGCAATGCTGCTTGAACTGATCCGACTGGCGCAATTCATCCAGTAGTTTTTTCCGCAGCGCTTCCTGGTGGTCGACGTAGGCTTTCACGCGCGGGTCCGAAGTGCGATCCGGCGGGTAGGCGTACTTACCATAGCCAGCGTTCATCAGCGCCACGCCGTGCATCGCCATCAGCATCGCCGCATAAGGATCACGACTCACCACGCGGTCAACCGCGTGTTTGTAGAAATCGAGCCGCAGCTGGCCCAGATATTTCAAACTGCCGTCGTGATAATCGAGCGGATAACCCTTATCGTTGAGTGTCGACGGGCACATCTCCCATTCCCACCAACCGATGTCGTGCTCCCCAGCGGCCAGCACGACGGAACTGTAGGGCGCCGGTCGGTCGAACTCTTTGTTGCCCCAGTGGGCCGCAAAATAACCGGCGACGCGCGAATGATCGATCTGCAGCGCCAAGATGATTCTTTTGTCATCGTACGGATAGGCCATCATGATTTTTTCCTCCTTCAGTCGAAACAAGCTTCACTGTAACCGTGGCATCACCTCGCGCGCTAACAAATCGAGCGAGCGACGGCGGTCGGGTCCCATGATCTCCCAGGCGATGGGCAGCTTGAGGCCTGTGCCGAGGAATTCTTTTAGGCCCCGCGCCACTTGATCAGGGGTGCCGACAATGGCAACTTTGCGCACGAGTCCGTCATCGAGTTCCGCAGCGGCTTTCACCAGCCCAAGCGGCTCGACGCTGTCCCTGACCGCATCGATCTCGGCCGTGGTCACGCCGGCGTGGCGGAGCATATCGGCATGCCGCGTGGGCAGCTTCTGGGCGACAAAGCGCTTGGCCGCGTCGAGCGCATGCTTTTCATTTTCATCCACCGACACGAGCAGATAAGCAGCGACGTCAAAACTATCCAGCGTTCGTCCGGCTCGCTTCAGTCCTTCCTCGATCAAGGGCATCGCGTAGCGAACAAATTCCGGCGTGCAGGGATAGTTAAACAAAACGCCATCGGTGTATTGCCCCGCAAGCCGGAGAGCCGCAGGCCCGGTGGCACCGAGGTAAATAGGTAACGTACCGCACTGTTCCAGATCCAGGCGACTCCCGGGCGGCGCGATGTTGAATCGGGCGCCTGCATATTGAAGCGTTTCACCGCTTAAAATGCCTTTAATGATCTCGATCGACTCTCGGAGCAGCTGGATGGTTCCCTTGCTATCGATCGCGTGCTTGCGCAGCGCGTTTAAAACCCGGCCAATGCCGAGAATTACGCGATTGCGCGCGATCTCATCGATCGACGCCGCGTCCATGGCCAACAGTGCCGGATGTTTGGTGTGCGGGCTCAAAATGCCCAGGCCTATTTTGATTTTACTTGTCGCCGTTGCGATCAAGGTTGCACGAACGACGGCGCTACGCGAGTGATATCCTTCCGCCAGCCAAAAGCTATGCAAGCCCAACGCTTCGGCGTGTTTCGCTAACTCCACTGTCTCGCGCATGGAAGTCGCGCCGTCTGTGCCAATACCTAGCGTCTGGAATTCGCTTATCGCCATGCTATTTCTTGCTGTAGAGCCGTTCCACCAGTCCGCTCCTCGCCACACTTTGCCACGGACTGAGATCGATCAGGCTTTCCGGGGCTGTTCTTCTCGCCTTTTCTTCCGGCAAAGAATCCAGCACGCCTTTGATACCGCTGATATCAGGGTCGGGCCGCGAGCGATAAGAATCAGCGACTTTTTGGTAAACCTCACGCGCTGACTTCGGCTCCACACCACGCGCCAGCAGGGCGGCAACCGCCTCGTCGGCGTGGCTTTTATAGTAGTGGATGCCTTCGACAAACGCTTCCATCACCTTGCGCGCGGTATCCGGCCGTGACTTTATGAAACTACCGATCGCGGTGACGCCGAAGCGCGCGTAGGGGATATCCAAGTCGCCCAGGTCCGCGAGCTGGACGCAGCAACCTGAGGTCATGACTCTCCCGACATCGGTGGGGTTGATGAGACCGCCATCCACCTGGCCGCTGAAGATCGCTGCGATCCGGCTCGGCGTATTGCCCACCTGCAGGATCGCCACATCTTTTTGCGGCTCGAGCTTCCAGTAGCGAAGCACTAATTGGGTGACAATATCGGACACTGAGCCGAAACGGCTGATCGCGAGCCGTTTGCCTTTGAGATCTTCGGGTTTGCGGATTTCCTTGCGTGTCATGATCGCGCCGTCGAGACGGTTGATCGTGACGCCGATGACTTTGAAATCGACGCCGGCCAGCGCCGCCTGAATCTGCGATGGCAGATCGGAGGTGGTGAATTGAATGCTGCCACCGACGATCGCCTGATTCATCAACGAACCACTGCCGATATAAACGCTCTGGGCGCTCAAGCCGTATTTTTCGAAGATACGATTCTTCTCCATGATTTTCAAAAAATCATGGGCAATGCCGATGCCGCTATATCCGATCTTAACCGACTCCAATCCCTTCGCTTGCGCTTGAACGAACCGCGGCAACACAAAGGATGCGCATAAGATCAACAGCACGACTTCACTGCGGCGAACCAATTTCCTCATCGAAGGTTCTCCCATAAAAGAGTAGGTTCGAAGTTTCAACTTCCGAACCGAATCTAACGTTGAACCTTGAACTTTGACCCTTGAACGGTTCATTTCTCCGTAAACGGCGAGCGCGAGCGCAGGCGCAACACCGGCTTCTTTTCGGTTTCCTCGATGTAGGTCGCAAACTGGTATTTGTTGAACTTGAAATCGATCGCGTTGTAAGGCGGCCGCTCGATGCTGCCCATCTCGATCTTCGCGTTGACAAACAAAAGCCCGCTTTGATCGAGCAGCTCGACCCGCTGGTTGAACTCTTCGAGGTTCGTCGCCGGAAAACTTCGGTCGATGCCGCAGCCTTTGGCGATTTGCACCAAATCGACGCCATGGGCGGTGGCGCTCGGCATACCGCCGGGAGATTCGTAGGCCTCGTTGTCAAAAACAAAAATCTTGAGATTGGCCGGTTTACGATAGGAAACGTCCGCCAGCGAAACCAAATTCAGCAGCAGATTGCCGTCGCCATCAAGCGCGATGACACGCCGGTGCGGCAAAGCCAACGCCAAGCCTAACGCGACCGGAGTGCATTGCCCAAGATTCATGTTGTAGAGATTGGCGCGCGACGGCCGGAGCGTCAGCCACTCGTGCATCGTGTTGCCCAAATTGGTGACGACCAGATCGTCGTCGCGCACTGCTGCCGCCAGGGCTTTTAAACATTCAAAGCGCTTCATCTGAGCGTCTCCCCTCTAAACAAGATGCAAATCGGATTTTGCCAGGCGAATGCGGAGCTAACGGCGTCCCGGATCGCGCCTTCGATTTTGTCGATCTCGCTCACCGCCACGTAGGGAATCTGCAGATCGCGCAGAATCGGTTCGGTGGTGAACTGATAAGTCCGCATCACCGGCTGGGCGTCGCCGATATCGCCGCGATAAGGAATGAGCAAGAGCAGCGGAATGTTCCAGAGATTGTGCAGGCTCGCCAGCGGCCAGGTGGCAACCAGAAAACCGGAGGTCGGAATCATTAATGCGGGTGTCTTGCCGCCGAAAAATGCCCCCGCGCAGACGCCCACCCCGACACTCTCGTTGCTCACAGGCACGAAAGTGAAACTTTCGTCTTCGGCGACTCGCTTTTGCACCCGATCAAAACCATGATCCGGCAGAATCGCCACCAAATCGACGCCGGCGGCTTTAAGCCCCCGGACAATCGCCTCGCTCGCCTCGCCCTTCATGATCGAACCTCCCGTGAATCCATTCTCACCACGAAGTGATTCATGATCTTACGCTCAATCACAAACAATGAAATTGCCCTCACCCTCGCCCTCTCCCATCGGAATGGGCGAGGGAATCTTCGATCCAAAGAGCACCAGATCCGTTCTTTTTCTTACCCTCGCCCGCTTGCGGGAGAGGGCAAGGGTGAGGGTCCGGTGCCCATCCAGCACTCTGTTTTCCAAGGAGCGCACGAAAGACACGAAATTCGGATAACCTTTTTTCTTCTCTTACCTTCGTGGTCTTCGTATGCTTCGTGGTAAACAACTCGATCGGCTCATTCGATTTAAAATCGCAACTGTTTCATGATCGAAAAATCCACCACCGCGTCCGGATCGAGCGGTTTGTCCGTCAAGCCTCGCTCAACGGCGTTATCGATGACGAGTTTTATTTTGTCTCGCTCGACGATACCGCCGGGATTCAGAGATGGCCCCAGCCTGCGGTAAAACTCGTCGGACATGGCGCGGTCGAGCTTGAAAAATTTACCGATCCAGTTCGTAACATCGTCTTTGTTGCGCGGTTCCGTAATCGCCCGAGTGGCTCGAAGCACAGCGCGAAGGACCTTCTCG